>CAZUWO010000001.1:0-10419 GCA_964623995.1 uncultured Prevotella sp.
CAAAGGCCATGACGGCACTTTTCGAGATAATAAACGGCAACCGCAAGGCCGACGCGGGAAGCTACAAGTGGGGCGTAACCATAACTACGGCCTATCTTCCACTCGACAATACAAAGTTCTTCGACTGCGACATGAACCTCGTGGAGTGGCTCAGCCAGTGGGGAACGGGCAACGAGGTGATGATGAAGGGCTACCTCGGCCGCATGCTCTTCCGCCAAGAGGAGGTGCAAAAGGACGTCAGGGTGCTCTCCGGCGGTGAGAAGATGAGGCTGATGATAGCCCGTATGCAGCTGCAAAACGCCAACTGCCTCATTCTCGACACTCCCACCAACCACCTCGACTTGGAGAGTATTCAGGCATTCAATAACAATCTCATCACCTTCAAGGGCAATGTGCTCTTCTCAAGCCATGACCACGAGTTCATAGAAACGGTGGCCAACCGCATCATAGAGCTCACTCCGCAAGGCACCATCGACAAGCTCATGCCCTACGACGAGTACATACACGACGAAGCAATAAAGGAGCAGAAAGCCAAAATGTATGGTTTGGCATAATTTTTGTTTGCCTACTTTCGGAAAAATAAAATTGATATATGAGCGAGAAAAAAATAAAAATAGAGGGCGAAGACACTGAAAAGCCTCAGTCAGCCCAAGCTTCAGAGAAGCAAAACGATAAGGGAAAGGCCCAGAAAAAGGGTGATAAAGACTCTGAAAACAAGCAGGAAAAGGAGCCGGAAGAAGCCCCTTTGGACAAGGCAAACAAGCAAATAGCCGAGCTGAAGGATAAATACTTGCGCTCAGTGGCAGAGTTTGACAATTACCGCAAGCGTACTTTGAAGGAGAAAGCCGACCTCATACTGAACGGAGGAGAGAAGACCGTGAAGGAGATTCTGCCCATAATGGACGACATGGAGCGTGCCATCGCAAATGCCGACAAGACCGACGACGTGCAGGCAATACGCGACGGAATGAAGCTTATACACGACAAGTTCGAGAAAACCCTCGAGAAGATGGGCGTGAAAAAAATAGATACCAAGGACAAAGACTTCGACACTGAATATCATGAGGCCGTGGCCATGGTGCCGGGAATGGGCGACGACAAGAAAGGCAAGGTGATAGACTGCGTGGAGCAGGGCTACACCATGAACGATAAGGTTATCAGACATGCCAAAGTGGCAGTCGGTCAATAATGTTTTTTTTGATTAATCAGAGAGGATAACTCATGGCTCAGAAGAGAGACTACTACGAGGTGCTGGGCGTCAGCAAGGATGCTTCGGCCGACGAAATAAAGAAGGCTTACCGCAAGTTAGCCATAAAATACCACCCCGACAGGAACCCCGGCGACAAGACGGCTGAGGAGAAATTCAAGGAGGCTGCTGAGGCTTACGACGTGCTTCACGACCCGCAGAAGCGCCAACAGTACGACCAGTTTGGCTTTGATGGGCCGCAAATGGGTGGCGGTTTCGGTGGTTTCGGCTCCGGTGGAGGATTCTCCATGGACGACATCTTCTCCATGTTTGGCGACGTTTTCGGCGGTCATAGCGGCTTCAGCGGCTTCAGTGGCTCCTCGTCTTCGGGTGGTTACCACGAGCATCCAAAGTATCGCGGCTCCGACTTGAGGCTCCGCGTGCGCCTGTCGCTTAAGGAAATAGCAGCGGGAGTTACCAAGAAGTTCAAGGTTCATAAGGACATTGAATGCCCCTCCTGCCATGGTTCGGGCTGCGCTCACGGCTCAAGCCCCGTCACATGCCCCAACTGTCATGGCAGCGGAGTTGAGATAAGGACTCAGCGAAGCATCTTTGGCATGATGCAAACCCAAACTACCTGCCACGTGTGCCATGGCGAAGGCACCATAATCAAGGACAAATGCCCCGACTGTGGCGGCACAGGTGTGGTCAAAGGCGACGAGGTGGTGGAGATAAAGATACCCGCCGGCGTGGCCGAAGGCATGGTGGTAAACGTTCCCGGCAAGGGCAACGCTGGTCAGCACAACGGCATTTCGGGCGACATACAGGTGTATGTGGAGGAAGAACCCAACGATACCTTCGTGCGCGACGGTCAGAATCTGGTCTACAACCTGTTGCTCGACTTCCCCACAGCGGCTCTTGGAGGCGTGGTTTCAATACCAACCATCAACGATACCGACGTGAAGATAAAGATAGAGCCAGGCACCCAGCCCGGCAAGACACTGCGATTGCGGGGCAAAGGCCTTCCTGCCGTTCAGGGCTATGGCTCCGGAACGGGCGACTTGGTGGTCAACATCAGCGTGTATGTACCGAAAACGCTCGACCGTAAGGAGAAGAAAGCCATAGAGGAGTTCCGCGACAGCGACAACTTCCATGGCGACCAGGCCACGAAGAAGTCGGTTTTTGAGCACTTTAGAGAAATCTTCAGCTGACAGAAATGAACTATAACGAAACAATACAATACTTATACAGCAGCACCCCTGTTTTCGAACATGTGGGTGCTTCTGCGTATAAGGAGGGCCTTGGCAACACCATAGCGCTCGACAACCACTTTGGCAACCCCCACAAAAACTTTCTTTCCATCCACGTGGCCGGTACCAACGGCAAGGGCTCATGCTCACACACGCTTGCGGCCATACTGCAAGCCGACGGCTATAAGGTGGGTCTCTACACCTCGCCCCATCTGGTCGACTTCCGCGAACGCATCAGGGTAAACGGCAAATGCGTGCCCGAGGACTACGTTGTAAGCTTCGTGGCCGACAATAAGGACTTCTTTGAGCCGCTGCATCCCTCGTTTTTCGAGCTCACTACGGCCATGGCATTCAAGTATTTTGCCGATGAACACGTTGATGTGGCTGTGATAGAGGTGGGCCTTGGAGGGCGTTTAGACTGCACTAACATAATATTGCCGGTGCTTTCCATAATAACCAACATCAGCTTTGACCACACTCAGTTTCTTGGCAACACTCTTCCGGAGATTGCAAGAGAGAAAGCCGGCATCATAAAAGACGGCGTACCGGTGGTGGTAGGCGAGGATTTGAAGGAGACAAGGCCCGTTTTTGAGTCGGTGGCGCAGAAGCACGATGCCACCATAGTATTTGCTCAAGATATTCCGGCAGTAATTTCCTCAAGTGAGTTGCCCGACGGCCGCCGCCTCTATCACACGCGTTTCTTCGGCGATGTGGTGGGCGAGCTGGGCGGAATATATCAGGACAAGAATGCCAACACGGTGCTTACGGCGGCCATGCTGCTGTTGAATAAGGGCCTGTTGCGCGGCAGCGAGAGTGTGGTCAAGGGCTTTTCTGATGTCTGTGAGGCAACTGGTCTTATGGGAAGGTGGCAGCGTTTGGGTGAGAATCCGCTCGTAGTGTGCGACACCGGCCACAATGTGGGAGGTTGGCAGTACTTGCAGAAGCAGATAAAAGCTGTCAGGGCAGAGCAGAAAAGAATAGTATTCGGCATGGTTGACGATAAGGACATCAGCACGGTATTGAGCATGCTGCCTGTCGATGCTGTTTATTATTTCACTCAAGCCGACATAAAGCGGGCCATTCCTGCCGCTGATGTGGCCAAGAACGCTCTTAGTCATGGGCTGAAGGGAAAGGCTTACGCCACTGTGGCTGCCGCTTACGAGGCTGCAATGGCCGATGCCGGTAAGGATGACTTCGTGTTTGTGGGCGGCAGCAGCTATGTTGTGGCCGACCTTCTAACTTTTCTCTCAAAGCGAAAGCCGCAGTAATCCGGCTTGAAGTCATGGCTTCAGCAATCCGCATTTAACCATTATAGCAGTTGTCGGCAAGTATATCAATCAAGTAGAGATGTGCTTGCCGTCAACTGTTTTTTATATTCTCACATTAGCTTTGTTTTTCCGTAACTTTGTTACGGCACCCTCGTAATCACGTTACGGAAGCCTCGTAACCTCGTTACGGAAGTTTCGTAATGCCGTTACGAAAGCTTCGTAATCAGATTACGGACGTTCTGTAATCAGTTTACAGCCCAAAGGCTGTTCCACTAAGTGCTATTATCGTGATTCCTTTCATTGCAAAGGTACAAAAACACGTGGCTGAATCCAAATTTATTTTGCTTGTTATGGTGGGCAGAAGCTGGCTGAACAGCAGGGCGTAGCAGTTTGTTTTAGGGGCAGGCAGCAGCTGCATAATACGCATGTGGAGCCATATTTGTTCCGCATAAAAACGGCATTGCCGTGCGTAGCGGTTGGTCTGCGCTTTGTTTTAAGTGTTTTTAACTCGCTATTAAAAACAAATTGCCGCTAATAAGTTTGCCATTTCCATTTTTTTTGTTTTACTTTGCATATTAGTAATAAACTAAAAGCTTAGAATCATGGCAAATACTGACAGCACACAATTCAAGTGTGGACTGAGAAGAGAGGATTTCCAGTCCACTGTAGACGGTAAGAAAACTGACCTTTACGTACTAACCAACAGCCAAGGCAACGAATTAGCTTTCACAAATTTTGGCGGTGCCATAGTAGCAATTATGGTTCCTGACCGCGAAGGCAAGCTGGCCAACGTCATTCAGGGCCACGACAATATAAACGATGTAGTCAATTCTCCTGAGCCTTACTTGTCAAGGCTGATTGGCCGTTATGGCAATCGCATAGCCAAGGGCCGTTTCCAGTTGAACGGAAAGGAGTATCAACTGGCCACGAACGATGGTCCGAACCATCTGCATGGCGGCAATAAGGGCTTCAATGTAAAGGTATGGGACGTCAACCAAGTCAATGATCATGCATGCGTTCTTAAGCATACCAGTCCATATGGCGACGAGAATTTCCGCGGCGAACTCACCGTTTGGGTGGCCTATACTTGGACTGACGACAACGAGCTTATTATAAAATACAAGGCCACAACCAACAAGACCACCATCGTGAACCTGACCCATCACGCCTTCTTCTCGCTGGCCGGAATAGCCGATCCTACCCCTACGGTTGAGAATGTGTTGTGCCAAATCAATGCAGACTTCTATCTTCCCATCGACCCAACCAGTATTCCTACGGGCGAAATACTGAAGGTGGAAGGCACTCCTTTTGACTTCCGCACTCCGAAACCAATAGGACAGGACATTGAAGCCGACAATGAGCAGATTAAGAATGGCAGCGGTTTCGACCACAACTATGTGCTAAACAAGCACGAAGAGGGCGAACTCACGTTTGCAGCTAAGCTTGTTGAGCCCAACAGCGGGCGTTCTCTCACCGTATATACCACAGAACCGGGACTGCAACTCTATACCGGCAACTTCGAGAATGGCATACGTGGCACCCACGGAGCCACATATCCACGCCGCAGTGCTGTATGTCTTGAGGCTCAACACTTCCCCGACACGCCAAACCATCCATACTTCCCGTCGGTAGAACTCAAACCGGGCGAGGAGTACACTCAGCGCACAATCTACAAGTTTGGTGTGGAAGACTGAAAAGATTATAACTAACTTAAAGTCGATAAAATGACACAACAAAAGTCAAATGGGAACATCATCGCCATCATAACGATGATGTTCATTTATGCGATGATCGCATTTGTAACCAACTTGGCGGCTCCAGTAGGAACAATATGGAAGGGAGAGTTCGCGGGGTCAAATTTCATAGGAATGCTTGGAAATTTCATGAATTTCTTCGCCTACCTGTTCATGGGAATTCCTGCTGGGCAACTGCTGATTAAGATTGGCTACAAGAAGACAGCGCTGCTCGGTATTGCCTTGGGATTTGTTGGTGTTGCTGTTCAGTTCCTTTCTGGAGTAGCTGGCTCGGGCAACCCAACCTTGGCTTTCATCATCTACCTTCTGGGAGCATTCATCTCTGGTTTCTGCGTCTGCATTCTTAACACCGTTGTCAACCCTATGCTCAATCTGCTTGGCGGCGGAGGCAACAGAGGCAACCAGCTGAACCTCATAGGTGGAACTCTCAACTCTCTGTCAGGTTCGTTGACACCTATGTTTGTGGGTGCCATTGTTGGCAACATTGTAACAACAGAAACCATCCAACACGGAATAGACCCCGTGGGCACTCCATTGACTACTTTCAGTGAGGTCAACCCCATCTTGTACATTGCTATGGCCATATTCGCACTGACATTTGTGGCTTTGCTGTTCATTCCAATACAAGACCCGGAACTTGGCAAGGCCGACAAGAATACAGTCTTTGAACATTCAGTATGGGACTTCAGGCATTGCAAACTTGGTGTCATTGGCATATTCTTCTATGTGGGCATCGAAGTGGGTATACCGGGAACATTGACCAACTACCTCACCGACCAAACCGACAAGGGTGGCGGCATTATTGGTAAGGCTTTTGTCATTGCAACTGCTGTCTCGACCATGTACTGGCTCCTGATGCTTGTTGGAAGGTTTATTGCGGGCTTCATTGCCGACAAGGTGTCAAGCAAGCAGATGATGACGGTAACAACCATTGTCGCCATGATACTTATTGCCCTTGCTATTATATTGGGCAAGAGCACTATGGTCAACATGCCAGTATTTGCTAGCGGTTCATTCGTAATGCAGAGTGTTCCAATAGCAGCACCGCTGCTTGTTCTTTGTGGTCTTTGCACATCCATCATGTGGTCCAGCATTTTCAACCTCACCACTGAGGGACTGGGCAAGTACAGTGCCAAGGCTTCAGGCATATTCATGATGATGGTTGTGGGCGGAGGCATTTGGCCTTTGGTACAGAACTTCATTGCCGACCACGCTGGCTACCTTATCTCTTATATAATTCCATTCTTGGGACTTGCTTACCTTTGCTGGTATGCACTGATAGGCAGCAAGAATGTAAACAAGGACATACCAGTCTGAAAAAGAACACTTATAGAGTCCCACATATTCTAATTATGTGTGGGACTTCTTTTTTACATAACATTTAACAAATAGGATAAACTATGGATATCGATTTTGTAAGAAGCCGTTTTATTAAGCATTTCGACGGCAAGACAGGCAACATATATTTCTCCCCCGGTCGTATAAATCTTATAGGAGAGCACACCGACTATAATGGTGGCTTCGTCTTTCCGGGTGCTATCGATAAGGGCATTATGGCAGAAGTGCGTCCTAATGGAACAAATACCGTCATGTGTTATTCCATAGACTTGAAGGACAGAGTTGAGTTTAAGGTCGACGATCCACAGGGACCGCGTGCCACTTGGGCCCGTTTCATTTACGGTATGGTTCAGGAGTTCCGTGGCTTGGGTGTCGAAGTAAAGGGTTTCAATATTGCTTTTGCCGGCGATGTACCCCTTGGTGCCGGAATGAGTTCATCTGCAGCAATGGAAAGTTGCTTTGGTTGTGCGCTGAACGACCTATTTGCTGACAACAAGATATCTAAATGGGACATTGCACTTGCGGGCCAAGCTACTGAGCATAAGTACATAGGCGTTAACTGTGGCATAATGGATCAGTTCGCTTCTGTATTCGGACAGAAAGGGAAACTGATGCGTCTTGACTGCAGAAGCCGTGAATTCAAGTATTTCCCATTCGATCCCGTGGGCTATAAACTGGTGCTTGTCAATTCGAAAGTCAAGCATGAGCTGGCCGGTTCACCATATAACGACCGTCGGCAGAGCTGCGAGAACGTTGTCGCTGCACTGAATAAGCATTTCCCTGACAAGAAGTTTGAGACCTTGCGCGATGCCAATTGGGATGAGCTTGAGGCTGTGAAGTCGGAAGTTAGCGCTGAGGACTACAAGCGGGCCCATTTCGTGCTGGGCGAGGTTGACCGTGTGCTGGCAGTGAGCGACGCCCTGGAGCGTGGCGACTACGAAACCGTCGGCCAGAAGATGTATGAGACTCATCAGGGACTTAGCAAGGAATATGAGGTTAGTTGTGAGGAACTCGACTTCCTTAACGACATAGCCCGTGAAGACGGAGTAACCGGAAGCCGCATCATGGGCGGTGGTTTCGGTGGCTGCACCATCAACCTTGTTAAGGATGAGCTGTATGATAAGTTCATCGAAGACGCCGTAAAGAGATTCGCTGAGAAGTACGGCCACAAGCCGGATGTATATCCAGTGGTAATCAGTGACGGCTCACACAAAGTGTGCTAAACCCATATAGACAGATAAAGGGCGTACATCCCCGTGTGCGCCCTTTTAACCATTAATAGCAAAAGGCAATAACGGGGGCTTGCCGTAAGCATCATTTTTAAATGACGAATTACTATGCCGAGGCCGACAAAATGCTGGTTGCAGTAGACAGTATTATACTTGGCTTTAGCGAAGACAAACTTAAGATTCTTATAGGGCGCCGCAATTTTGATCCCGGAAAGGGTGTATGGTCGCTTTATGGTGGCTTTGTGGGCCGCGATGAAGATTTGGACGATGCGGCAAGGCGCGTGCTTTACAATCTCACAGGTATAAAAGACATATACATGCAGCAAGTAGGCACGTTCGGAAAAATACACCGCGACCCCGGCGACCGTGTGGTTTCGGTGGTTTATTGTGCCCTTATTAATGTTAAGGACTACGATACCTCGCTCCTTAAGAAGTACAATCTGGAGTGGGTATACCTGACAGAGATGCCCCATCTGTTCTCTGACCATGACGAAATGGTGGCTTTGGCCATGGAACAGCTGCGCAGCAGGGTAAGCACAGAGCCCATAAGCTTTAGTCTTTTGCCCGAACTCTTCACGCTGACCCAGTTACAGCACGTCTACGAAGCACTGCTCGGAACGCCTATAGACAAGAGAAACTTCCGCAAACGCATAAAGATGATGGACTTTGTGGAGAAGACCAATCTCATAGACAAAGTGACATCGAAGCGCGGAGCCGCCCTCTACAGGTTCAACAAGAAAATCTTTGACAGCGTGACAAAGTTCAAAATGTAAAACAAAAATATCAATACTTGGAAGCATAACAATATCTTTTAAAACAAATGAACGATAACAAAATCATGAACCTTGCGGCCGATAATATTCGCATTTTGGCCGCTTCTATGGTGGAAAAGGCTAAGTCGGGCCACCCGGGCGGTGCCATGGGCGGAGCCGATTTCGTCAATGTGCTCTTCTCTGAATATTTGGTCTACGACCCCGATCAGCCTACATGGGCCGGTCGTGACCGCTTTTTCCTTGATCCGGGCCACATGTCTCCGATGCTCTATTCGGTGCTTTGCTTGTCGGGTAAGTTCACTCTCGACGAGCTGAAGGAGTTCCGCCAGTGGGGCTCACCTACACCCGGACACCCAGAACTGTGTGTTGAGCGTGGTATCGAGAATTCATCTGGTCCGCTGGGACAGGGCCATGCAATGGCCGCTGGTGCTGCTGTGGCTGAGAAATTCCTTGAGGCTCGGCTCGGCCATGAGGTGATGCGGCACAATATATATGCCTATATCTCCGACGGAGCAGTGGAGGAGGAAATCTCACAAGGTGTTGGACGCATTGCTGGAAACCTTGGTTTGGGTAACCTCATCATGTTCTACGACTCAAACGATATACAGCTTTCAACCACCGTTGACGAGGTAATGCACGAAGATACCGCCAAGAAGTATGAGGCATGGGGTTGGCATGTGCTCACTATAAACGGCAACGATGTTGACCAGATACGTCAAGCGCTCAACGAAGCCATTGCTGAGAAAGACCGTCCAACCCTCATCATCGGCAAGACTGTTATGGGTAAGGGTGCCCTTAAGGCTGATGGCACGAGCTATGAGAACAATGTCAAGACCCACGGAGCACCTCTTGGTGACGGTGCTTACATTAATACTATAAAGCACTTGGGCGGTAATCCTGACGATCCGTTCCACATTGCGCCTGAGGTTCAGAAGCTATACGACGACCGTAAGGCTGAGTTGCGCAAGATAGTTGCTGCCCGTCATGCCGAGGAAAAGGCATGGGCAGAGGCCAATCCCGATAAGGCTGCCCTGATGAAGGAGTGGTTCTCGGGCAAGGCTCCTAAGGTAGACTTCAGTGGAATTGTACAAAAAGAGGGCAGTGCCACACGTGCCGCATCGTCGGTTTGCCTTGCTGCACTAGCCGAACAGGTGCCAAACATGATTTGTGCATCAGCAGACTTGAGCAACTCTGATAAGACCGACGGCTTCCTTAAGCAGACTCATGCCCTGCAACGCGGCGATTTCAGCGGAGCTTTCTTCCAAGCTGGCGTCAGCGAGCTTACCATGGCCGACATGTGTATAGGCATGATGCTTCACGGAGGCGTTATAGCCGCAATGGGAACGTTCTTTGTTTTCTCCGACTATATGAAGCCAGCAGTGCGCATGGCCGCACTTATGCAGGTGCCGGTTAAGTTCATTTGGACCCACGATGCATTCAGAGTGGGCGAGGATGGACCTACTCACGAGCCAGTGGAGCAGGAAGCTCAGATACGTCTTATGGAGAAACTGCAGAACCATGCAGGCCAAGACAGCGTGCGAGTGTTCCGTCCTGCCGATGCCGATGAGACCACAGTGTGCTGGAAAATGGCCATGGAGAACACCGAAACTCCTACTGCGCT
>CAZUWO010000001.1:10429-60132 GCA_964623995.1 uncultured Prevotella sp.
CTCATCTTCTCCCGTCAGAACATTGCAAAGCTTCCTGCCGGAAACGACTATGAGCAGGCACGGAAGGGAGCCTATGTGGTGGCTGGAAGTGATGAGAAATATGACGTAATACTCGTGGCTAGTGGCTCAGAGGTGAGCACTCTTGAGGCTGGCGCAGACCTCTTGCGCAAGGATGGCATCAAGATTCGTGTGGTTAGCGCTCCGAGTGAGGGGCTTTTCCGCCGCCAAAGCAAGGAATATCAGGAGAGCGTATTGCCAAAGAGCGCCAAGAAGTTTGGTATGACGGCTGGCCTTCCTGTAACTCTGCAGGGTCTTGTGGGCACTGACGGCCGAATCTATGGCATGAACAGCTTTGGATTCTCGGCTCCATACAAGGTGCTCGACGAGAAACTGGGCTTCAATGGCGATAATGTTTACAAGCAGGTGAAGGAATTCCTTGCCGAATAATCATTGCAAAAACAACAGATTATGGAAGTAAAGACAGTTGGAATAGCCTGCGACCATGCAGGCTTCCCTATGAAGCAATTCGTGATAGAGTATCTGAAGAAACACAATTATCCGTATAAGGACTTTGGATGCTACAGCGATCTCAGTTGCGACTACCCCGATTTTGCCCATCCCTTGGGCGAGGCCATAGAGAGCGGAGAGTGCTATCCGGGCATCGGAATATGTGGTAGTGGCGAGGGTATGGCCATAACGCTCAACAAACATCAGGGCGTTAGGGCTGGATTGGTGTGGAACACCGATGTGGCCCAACTCATTCGGCAGCACAATGATGCCAATGTTGTGGTTCTTCCCGGTCGTTTCATAGACAACAAGACCGCCGAGGCCATACTTGACAAGTTCTTTACGGCCACGTTTGAGGGTGGTCGCCATGCCCGTCGCGTGGCTAAGATACCTGTGCAGAAGTAAAACAATATTGTTGTATAATAAATAGAGTGGGGGACTGAGGGCTACTGCCTTTGGTCCCCTATTTATGTTTTTCTTCGGTCTGCCGATTGCTCTTGCAGCCTGTATTTGTAATTGCTCTTGCGGATGGATTGCACTGTAATACATTTCTCGCATATAGGATTCCGAATCGTGATTGTGCCAGGAAAATCAGATAAAAAGCTTGTATCCGGCGCAGAAATGGAGTACCTTTACCGCCGGTTATTTCAGTCTTTCTACTTGCTTTTTCGAAGTAACCCTGTTACGGAACTTTCGTAATACGATTACGGGGCCTTCGTAACGTGATTACGGAACTTCTGTAATGTGATTACGGGACTTCCGTAACGGGATTACGGGGCTTTCGTAACGGGATTACGGGGCTTTCGTAACATGATTACGGCGTAGAGTAGGATTTGTCGTATTATTTATACACGTATGACAGTAAGACTTAACGGCCATCGTATGATAGCGGTCATACTTGTTTTTATCTCTTTAATAATAGTGTAAAATGGTGTTGACGAAGTGTCAGAATAGCATCGGGTGTATGCCATTCTGACCTGTATTGTGCCAACAAACCTTGTGTTATGTGGCCTGTTAGCATTATTATGAAAAATGATTTATTGTCGTTTTCAGAGATTTTATCCGAACAGGGCGCGGAGCGCTTCCTCCACTTTCCTCACCGGAACTATCTCTATGCTATGTTTCTTGGCGTTGAGTCCTTGCATGTTTCGCTTGGGTATTATGATGTGGTTGAAGCCCAATTTCTCAGCCTCGGCAATGCGTTGCTCAATCCGGCTCACTGGTCTCACCTCGCCGCTTAGGCCCACTTCGCCGCACATGCACCAGCCATTTTCTATCGGTGTATCCACATTGCTCGACAGTACAGCCGCTATCACGCTCAGATCCATGGCCATGTCGGTTACGCGTAGGCCTCCGGCAATGTTGATAAACACGTCTTTCTGAATTAGTTTAAAACCCACGCGCTTCTCGAGTACGGCCAAAAGCATGTTTAATCGGCGCTGATCGAAGCCCGTTGCCGACCTTTGCGGCGTACCATATGCGGCCGACGACACCAAGGCCTGGGTTTCTACGAGGAAGGGACGTATGCCTTCTATGGCTGCTGTTATAGCTACGCCCGACAGTCCGTCATGTTCCTCGCTCAGAAGCAGCTCCGACGGGTTCTGCACTTGCCTGAGTCCGGTTTGCTCCATCTCGTATATGCCAAGCTCAGAGGTGCTTCCGAATCGGTTCTTTATACAGCGAAGAATGCGGTACATGTAATGTTGGTCGCCCTCAAACTGTATCACCGTGTCCACGATATGTTCCAGAATCTTAGGTCCTGCCAGCGTTCCCTCCTTGTTGATGTGGCCTATTAGTATCACGGGAACGCCCGAACTCTTGGCAAAACGTAGCAGTGCAGCTGCACATTCCCTAACTTGCGTGATGCTGCCGGGCGAGGAATCCACGTCGTCTGTTGATATAGTCTGAATGGAATCAATGACAACGATTTGCGGTCTCACCTCTTTTATGCTCTCAAAGATTGACTCCAGCGATGTTTCGGCAAGCACATCCACGTTGTCGGCTATCCTATCGCCAGCTATTCTCATTGCCCTCATCTTTATTTGCTGTTGGCTTTCCTCTCCGCTTACGTATAATACCTTTTGTGGTAGGTTGATAAGAGTTTGCAAAACCAGTGTACTCTTGCCTATTCCGGGCTCTCCTCCGAGCAGGACTATGCTTCCAGGCACCAACCCTCCACCAAGAACGCGGTTAAGTTCTGTATCCAACATGTCGAAGCGGGGCAGGTCTTCGGCCGAGATGTCACGAAGTTTTCGTGGCGTATTGCGCTTTCCGCCCGACTGACCCACTGTTTGGGCGACAGTTTTTGCTGGCGAAGCCGGCGTAGCGGCAACTCTAATCTCCTTGAAAGTGTTCCATTGTCCGCAGTTAGGGCACTTACCTATCCACTTGGGAGAGTCGTAACCGCAGTTGGAACACACGTACGCTATCTTGTCTTTGGGCATATTCTGTATTGTTTTCTCTACCACAAAGTTACACAATCTTTCCTTTTTCGCCAAAGAAAGGCATAAAAAAACAACCGGCCTATAAGGTCGGTTGTTTCTTGGTTTGTTATCTTTTGCCAGTCGCTTGCTTTATCAGAGTGCCGGCAAAGTTTCTGCTTTCCTGAAAGTTAGCGCGTCAGCATTAGGATTCTTACCTATATTTATGGTGTCGCCAGGGCTGACTTCGCCCGACAGAATCTTTTCGCTTATGCCGTCCTCAATGTAGTTTTGTATGGCACGCTTAAGTGGACGGGCGCCAAACTGAACGTCATAGCCCTTAGAAGCCACAAACTCCTTGGCCTTTTCAGTTATGTTTAAGTGGTAGCCAAGGTCCTCAACACGCTTGAATAGCCCCTTAAGTTCGATGTTGATAATCTTCTTTATGGCCTCAAGATCGAGTTGGTCGAAGGTTATTATCTCATCCAATCGGTTCAGGAACTCAGGCGAGAACTGCTTGCTCAGGCTCTTCTGGATTATGCTGCGGGCGTATTCCTTGTCCTTTTCGTCCTTAGCAAGGCCTGTTGCGTTACCTGCCGTAAAGCCAACGCCGCGTCCGAACTCCTTCAACTGTCGTGTACCGGCATTTGAAGTCATTATGATTACGGTGTTGCGGAAGTCAACCAGCCGGCCGTTACCGTCGGTAAGGCGGCCTTCGTCGAGCACTTGCAGCAACATATTGAACACATTGCCGTGGGCCTTCTCAATCTCATCGAGCAACACTATGGAATAAGGATGACGCCTTACCTGCTCTGTGAGCTGTCCGCCTTCCTCATATCCTACGTAGCCCGGAGGCGCTCCGATGAGTCTTGAGGTATTGAAGCTTTCGGTGTATTCACTCATGTCGATTCTGATAAGAGAGTCTTTAGAACCGAACATATATTCTGCGAGCTTCTTGGCCAAGTAGGTCTTGCCCACGCCAGTTGGTCCAAGGAACATGAAAGCACCTATAGGATGGCCTGGATCCTTAAGGCCTACGCGGTTGCGGAGTATTGCTTTCACCAGCTTGTCTATTGCACTGTCTTGTGCTATGACTTCATTCTTCAGGTCAGAGGCCATGTGTTTGAGTCTTTCACCCTCACTGTTGGCCATTCTTTGCACCGGAATGCCAGTCATCATCGATACAACGTCGGCCACATTGTCCTCTGTTATGGTAGCAATATCATCATTGTCGCCATGCTCCCATTTAAGTTGCTCGCTCTGCAATTGGCTCTCTAACTGAGTCTGACGGTCGCGAAACCCGGCTGCAAGCTCAAAATTCTGCTTTCTTACCGCTTCTTTCTTCTTCTCTACGGTCTCGTTTATCTTGCTCTGGAGCTCCTGTATGATGGGCGGAATGGTAGCATGCTTGAGGTGAATGCGAGATCCCACCTCGTCGAGGGCGTCTATCGCCTTGTCGGGGAGGCACCTATCGGTGATGTAACGGTCGGTTAGGCGCACACAAGCATTGATAGCGTCGTCAGTATACTTAACATGGTGGTGCTCTTCGTACCTTTCCTTGATGTTGTTCAGTATCTCCAGCGTTTCCTCTGCAGTAGCTGGTTCCACCATTACCTTTTGGAATCGGCGCTCAAGTGCTCCATCCTTCTCAATGGAGTTGCGGTATTCGTCGAGTGTAGTGGCACCAATGCACTGTATTGTACCCCTTGCCAAAGCCGGTTTCAGTATGTTTGCTGCGTCCATGGAGCCAGGAGTAGAACCTGCCCCTATTATAGTGTGAATCTCATCTATAAATATGATGATGTCGGGGTTATGCTCCAGCTCCTTGATAAGGGCACGAATGCGCTCCTCAAACTGTCCACGGTATTTAGTTCCGGCCACAATGGCAGTCATATCCAGTGTAACCACACGCTTGCCAAACAGTATTGGCGATGTCTTGTGGTTCACAATGAGTTGTGCAAGGCCCTCTACGATGGCGCTCTTGCCCACTCCGGGCTCGCCTATCAGTATAGGGTTGTTCTTCTTGCGCCTTCCAAGTATTTCGCAAACACGCTGAATCTCCTTCTCGCGGCCAACTACAGGGTCGAGCTTTCCTTCGCTTGCGGCCTTTGTAAGGTCGGTACTGAAGTTGTCTATTACCGGAGTCTTGCTCTTGCCTTTATGAGTTTGGGTCTGGGTAGCCTTGCCGTTCTGTTCTCCTTGCTGCATTAATGGGTCGTAATCCTCCTCATCGTCGTCGGAGACTCCCATGCCATCTTGAGCTGCTGGCTTGTGAGTGAAGAACTTTCTCACTTGGTCGTAGCTGAGACTGTTGTCTTCCAGCACCATCTTGGCACCGTTGTCAACATTGTCATGCAGTATGGCCATGAGCACATGTTGCACGTCTATGACCTCCGAATGCTCTACTCTAGCTTCCAGTACAGCCAGTCTCAATATGTTGTTTGCCTGGTTGTTCATCGACAAATTAGGGGCAAAGAGCTCCTTTCCTTCATTTTCTTCGTGTACTTTCTCCTCCAATGCATACTTGATGGCCTGCTCGTTGAGTCCAAATGCATTGATAAGATCCCGTATTGGGCCGTCCTTTTCGCGGAGCAGCCCGAGTAGGATGTGTTCAGGCCCAACGCTTGTGCTTGCCAAACGTTCTGCCTCCTCCTTGCTGAACATAAGTACTTGTGATACTCTTGGTGAAAAATGGTTAGCCATATTGTTCTTTTTCCCTTTCTTTTTCCTATTGTTTATACTTTTAATTCAAGAAAGAGCAAAAGGCGTGCCAAAATGAATAAGCCTACAAAGCTTCGTCTTCCGGCTTACTGATGTTGCGGGTTGCAGGCTTCTTTATGTTGCGACGGCGTAAGAGCCACATTGCCTTACGCCGTTCGTATTCCTCCTTTTGCCTTTCCAAATAGTTGTCAGCCATTTCAGTTATTGAATTTGCTGTATACCACTGTTACCTTCATCGGCTCGTTGGGGTTGTCACTTCCTCCGATGAGTTTTGTGCTTCCCATGGTCATGTCGTGTACCAATTTGGTTAAAACCTGTGTTGTCTGTCCGTAAGAAGTGCGGGTGGTGTAGCTTGGCGTTACTGGTATCAGCACCACTTTGTTCCAGTCAGCGTCACCGTCTTTGTGATTATCGTACAAGTATCTTACCACACCCTCTATATTATTATATGTGTAATTGTTCGAGCTTGTACCGCCATAAGACGTAAGATATGAAGTCTTATTGTCAGGAAGGTCTCCATTCTCGAAGAAAGAGTACATCTCTTTTTTCGGGATAAGCAGCATATAACTTGGTGCTGGCAGTGAGTAGTGCGAGTGTTCGCTGTTTACCATACGGTTGACCACAAGCTTAACGCTGCTCAGAGAGTCTTTTTCGTGGCCCTGCATAATTTCGTTTACAGGCAATGTTATTTCGGTAAAGAGACCTGCAGGCGACTTAACGTAAGTGCATTTAGTGTCGGAAGCGAGCTGACTCATCTTACTTTGATCGTTGATAATGTGAGTAGACTGCAGCACTTCCTCGGTTCCTGCCATCATGGCTTGGCCGGTTACGGTCAGCGTATCGTTTTCCTTGTATTTGAAATATACGTATAAGTTGCTCAGATTAACGTAGGCAAGAGCACCTTCACCGCCTGTGGTCTTGAAGTAAAAGCCCGGACATACGTACTTGGTAAAGGTGTATGAGTTTCTGAAATATTCTGGATGCTGGTAGTACATGCGCATGATGTAGGTACCATAGTTGTTGTAGTGGTTGCCGTTCTTGTCAGTATAAGGCTTGTTGAGGCGTATAATCAGGTTGTTCTGATAGCTTGACGAGCTGCGCTGGCCGTCACTGAACGACATGTTTGCGAGTGTATAGGAACGGCTTTGGCTAAGTCCGTCGGCGCGTATGTAGCCCCTTTTCTCCAAGTCATAGTTGGAATAGTAATTCACGTTCTCCTCAAGTGGATGGTCCATCTCGTAGGCTGTGAGCTTCATCTGGCTTAGAGAGTCGCCGAAATATCCAAAGAAGTTGAGCTGAAGGAAGCAACTGTCGGCTATGGCACCGTTGGCATCCTTGCTCATTACGCTGTCTATGGCAGGGAAGCGGTAGTTGTCCTGAATGCGGAATTGTGACATAAAGTCGGCCGTTGTCAGTGCTCCGGTTTCCGGGTCTTTCACCCTTCCCAGATAGCCGGTAACGGAATTGGCAAGCACTGAGTCGGCAATAATAGTGCGAGAGCCCAATACTGTGAATGTATCGGTGGTAATGTCAAGCTTCTCTCCATGGCTTATGATAGACTGTCCGATGTCGTCTGTTGTGTCGTCGCAGGCGATAAAGCCTATTGAAAGTATGGCTGCCACTATGACATATAAGTTGATTCTCATGTGTGTTTCTGAATGATTGGTATGACAAAAGCCGTGTCCGGCCATATTGTCGCCTTGTTACCTGAATGTTTTATAATTGCTTTTACAGACTCTCAAGAAAGTCCTTGTAGGCCGATGGAATCTCTTCCGGATTGTCGGGATGGTCGAATACAGGGAGATTTTTCTCGCCCACGTAGTCTATAAGCTCTTTGGCCACGTTGCCCACCTTCACTATTGCGTCGCTGTAGTCTATGGTAAGCTTGCCCAGTTCGAGGAAATTGAACTGTGCTCCGTATTTCTTCAGCATCGAAGCCTTAGCCCCTTTGTATGGCAAACAGTCCTTAAAGTTGGCACCGAGGTCGCCTTTTGGCTGCTCGTTGAACAGACTCGTCACTATCTTTGCATTGGCAAACTGTGGCTCATCCTTGTAAGCGGTCTTTATATAAAAAGGTATCACGCCGGTAATCCAACCCTGGCAGCAGATGAAATCGGGCGCCCAACGCAGCTTTTTCACTGTTTCCAGCACTCCGCGGGCAAAGAATATGGCCCTTTCTCCGTTGTCAGGATAGTCGTTTCCCTGTTCGTCTTGCGTCATGGTGCTGCGGTTCTGGAAGTAGTCATCATTGTCAATGAAGTACACTTGAATCCTAGAGCCCGGAATACTTGCCACCTTTATGATTAACGGATGATCGGTATCGTCTATTATCAGGTTCATGCCTGAGAGCCTAATCACCTCATGCAGTTGGCCCCTACGCTCGTTAATGGCACCCCATTTGGGCATGAACGTTCTGACTTCATAGCCTGTCGCCTGCATGTCGAGAGGCATATCGTGTCCTAACTGTGCCATTTCCGTTGCCGGAACATATGGTGTCATTTCCTGATTGATGAACAATACTTTCTTTCCCATTATCGTTTGGATTTTCTGTTTTATCTGTGCAAAGGTACAAAAAAATGACAACAAAACGGCTTTTATGCGACTATTTAACGTGTTTACGGCATTTCTGGCTGAATCTTATCAGCCGAAATGCCGTATCAAGTTTTATTCTATCACCACCAGAGGGTCGTCTTCCATCACGGCTTGTCCTTGCCTTACGGCTATGGCGGTAACCTTTCCGTCTTTCTCTGCCTCAATATTGTTTTGCATTTTCATTGCCTCGAGCACCACAACGGTGTCGCCGGCCTTCACTTCCTGGCCCACTTCAACGTTGATGCTTGTAATTGTGCCCGGCAGCGGAGCCTTTATGGCATTGGCAGCATTGATGTTTTGTGCCTTGGGAGCTTCATCGTCGGCTGCCGGAGCAGGCTTGCCCAGTTCCACTTTCTTCTTCTCTGGCTCGGCAGGCTTTTCCATTTGCACTGTGAAAGGAGTGCCATTCACGCTGAGTTCGGCCACGTAGTCGTCGCTCACGCTGTCTATTTGTACCTTGTACTCCTTGCCTTCTATTGTATATTTAAATTCTTTCATCTTCCTTTTCTTATTAAGGTTTGGGTGTTACACTAAGAAATTTCGCGTTCCACAGGGTTTGCTTTGGCTTTATTGTTATAATGCCGGGCTCACGGTCGTGTACGTTGTTGCCCTGATACTCATAAAGTGCCAGGGCTATTGCTGCAAAAATGTTCTTGTCCATAGTTTGTTATTGTCATTTTTACATTGGCATGCAACCATGCTTTTTGGCTGGGAGCGACTGGCGCTTTGTGGCCAACTGGGCCAGTCCGCGGCATATACGGAAGCGCGTATTGCGTGGTTCTATCACGTCGTCAATGTAGCCAAACTGTGCTGCCTGATAAGGATTAGCGAATGTTTCTGTATATTCGTCCTCCTTCTCGGCAAGGAACTGCTTCACGTCGCCGCCTTCTTCTTTCACCTTCTTTGCCTCTTTTCCGCAGAGAACTGCCACAGCTCCGCTTGCGCCCATAACGGCAATCTCGCTGCTTGGCCATGCAAAGTTGAGGTCGGCACGCAACTGCTTGCAGCCCATCACGATGTGACTGCCGCCATAACTCTTGCGAAGGGTGATAGTTATCTTAGGAACGGTGGCCTCGCCATAGGCATACAGCAGCTGAGCACCGTGCAAAATCACTGCGTTATACTCCTGACCGGTGCCCGGAAGGAATCCAGGAACGTCGACAAGGCTGACTATTGGAATGTTGAAAGCGTCACAGAAGCGTACGAAGCGTGCGCCTTTGCGCGACGCATTTACGTCAAGCACGCCTGCATAGGCTGAAGGCTGGTTGGCAACGATGCCCACGCTCTGGCCGTTGAAACGTGCAAAGCCCGTGATTATGTTCTTAGCGAACTTCGGTTGCACCTCAAAGAACTCTCCGTTGTCAACAACCGACGTCACAACCTTATACATATCGTAGGCCTGATTAGGGTCATCAGGGATTATTTCGTTCAGAAGGTCGTCCTTTCTGTCTATAGGGTCGGTGCATTCAGTGCGCGGAGCCTCCTCCATATTGTTTGAAGGCAGGTAGCTTAGCAGCGTCTTTATCATCTCCATGCACTCCTCTTCGGTCTTGGCAGTGAAGCTTGTAACACCACTTTTCGATGCATGCACGCTGGCGCCGCCCAAGTGTTCGGCGTCGATATCCTCGCCGGTAACGGTCTTTACCACCTTCGGGCCGGTCAGGAACATGTAGCTTGTGCCCTCGGTCATTATGATAAAGTCGGTCAGAGCGGGGCTATAAACGGCTCCTCCCGCACATGGGCCCATGATTGCGGATATCTGCGGTATTACGCCACTGGCCAAAATGTTGCGCTCAAAGATTTCTCCATAGCCTGCAAGGGCCGAGATGCCTTCCTGAATGCGGGCGCCTCCGGAGTCGTTCATGCAGATAACGGGGGCTCCGTTCTGCATAGCCATGTCCATTACCTTGCATATTTTCTGCGCCATGGTCTCGGAAAGAGAGCCGCCATTGACTGTAAAGTCCTGCGCATAAACGTAGACGAGCCTCCCGTCGATAGTGGCTGAGCCCGTCACCACGCCGTCTCCGGGGAACTGTTTTTTCTCCATGCCGAAGTTGTGGCAGCGGTGTAGCTTGAACATATCATACTCTTCGAAGCTGTCTTTGTCCACAAGCATCTCTATTCTTTCACGTGCTGTGTACTTGCCGCGGGCATGTTGCTTATCAATAGCTTTCTGCCCACCGCCCAAACGTGCCTGTTCGCGCTTGGCAATGAGCTGCTTGATCTTTTCGGTTTGTTTGCTCATAATTATTAAAAGTGTATAATTGGCTAATCTAAAATAATTGTGCAAAAATACACAATATGCTCCAATTGTGAAAATTAGAACGGTTAAAATATTAGAATTGGGGCTTTAGTGAATTCCTGTGTGAGCTTATTGGCCACGCTTTATCAACTATTCTGTGGTGCACTATTCTTCATGCCGGCTTGTGTTTAACGTGAGTTCGGCGAATTTGGCTGTCAGAAAACTTGCCACATAATGCTTCTTCTCTAATGAGCCTTCAATAGCTGTGAGCGGTAGGGTTGCAAGTAACTGAGGAGAGAATGCTGTAATAATAGCCCCGTGTACAACAAAACAGCTATCATTCTTGTTTGGCAAAGACAAGACTGATAGCTGTAGACTTGCTGAATAGAGCTGGGGCAAATGGCATGCGCCATTGCGGAAGTCCGCAGATTTTTGCCCTTTTTATCGCTCCGTTACTGTAACTAACAAATTATTTATTTTCCGGTTTTCTGGCAGTGGTTGTGCTGGTACTCCTTTAGTGTAGTTCCGTCAATGGTCATCTTCTTCGACGGCTTCACGGGATACTTACGCAGATAGTCTGCCATCTTTTGCGCTATCATCATTGCGCCCTCGTTGTTGGGGTGTATGTCGTCGGGCGCCAGGTCGGAGCGTCCTACGAGTATTGGGTGCATGTCAAGAACCTCTACTTTGGCCTTGCGTCCGGCCTCAATGATGAGCGGATTTATGTCGCGCACGATAGCCTTGTCCCATATAGCGGTGCTGTCGGAGGTGAATCCGGGTATTGCGGTCATGAGAATCACGCGCGGCTTGGACGGCAAGTTGCGGTAGGTGTTTATCAGATTGCATGCGTCGTCAACGAAGTCTGCTTTGTGTATGCGGTTATGCAGCTTGGCATCGTTGCCACCTAGGTCGATGAACACGATGTCAGGATTGGATTCTAGCGATGGTTTGTATTTCTCGTACTTCACGTAGGGTAAGTCGCCTTTTGTCAGCATGGTGCAGCCGGCGCGTCCGTAGTTTCCTACTACATATCCATTACCCAGCAGTCGTTCCAATGCTCCGGGGTAAGAGTCTGTTTTAGGGTCCTTTGTGCCATAGCCCTCAGTGATGCTTGCTCCCACGCAGCTGATGCGCACAACTGAATTTTTCTTGCAATTCTTATTGCAATCTTTTTTACACTCTTGTGCCCATAAGGTCAGCGGCAGTGACATCATGAACACGGAAAACAATACGGTCAGAATGTTCCTTTTCATAATAATTTTATAGTTTTACATAGGTTTCATTTTCTTAATTTTATATGGACTTTTTCTGAGTGTCGGATTATTTCTTTCTTTATTGTTTTGTTTTCACTTTTCCAAGCCGTTGTTGGGCTTGTTCTTTAAGTATTTTAGCCATATTTCTTATACTTTCTTTTTATTTTGCAAAAATAAGAATTTATATTTAAGTCAGCAAACAAAATTGTTTGTTTTTGTAGTTTAATTTATATGCAGAGTTGTCAAAGCTGATGGGGCACCACTGAAAAGGGCTGCTGACAGATGAAAAACAGCCTTGCTTTTCCAATCTAACAGAATCATTTTTACTACGTAGAGTTTATATTTTTGCTGCCTAGCAAAATACCTTTTTCTATAAGATTACAACGTAGGAAGCACCATTTCTACCCCTCATTCCCGTAGCTTCGGCCCCGTGAAACCATCCCTAATCCATCGGCATACATGCAGAGTCAGCGTGCTGTGGCTCCATATTGTGGCGCTGATTGCGCTGACTTGTTGATGCCTTTCCTTTTTGTCTTGGCCGCCATTCATGCGGGAGCCATTGGCGCCGGCGGCATTACCTGTCGGGCAATACAGTTAATATGCTTTGCGGTTTTCATATTATATAATGTCTGTTTTGGCTATATAATTACTAAAATGGGTTGTGCGGGCAGAATATTTTTCTTAACTTTGCAATCGGACACTGCGCCTACAGCGGTGGGATGGTGCCCGCTTTCGTGGGAAAAATAATAGCGTTTGCTGTTTATTCGAGAAATGTTCCAGAAACTTGGCCGTGGAAAGAACACACAAGAAGAATAACTTAGTGAACGTCCATATAGCGTGGATGTTCTGCTTATCTTGCTTGTGTAGGTTCGGCCAAGTACCTTGGAGCATGGGATAGGTGTGAGTGTTCACGCTTTTCCGTGTCATGTTTTAAGGTATTTGGCCGAGATTGTTTTTCCGAATATACCGCACGCATAACTGATAATTATGCTATGGTTAAATCACTTATCGAAGAATTGCCGCGCATAGCGGCTGAAGGGCGCCGCACTGCTCAAGCTCTTTTGGAGCGGTTGAGTAGCGGCCCTCGTATCGGATTGCAAACTAACGAACTCGTTTTGCCCAGTAAGGACGTGTCGGGGCTGTTTCATGGTCAGATGCCCGATATGCCAACGTCGGCTGACCAGTGGATGAACCGCCTCATCTATGGCGACAACATGCTGGCAATGCTGGCTCTGCTTGCCGGTGACCCCGCATCGGGGCTCCCCTCATTGCGTGGAAAAGTCGATTTGATATATATTGACCCGCCGTTCGATTCTAAAGCCGACTACCGCACCAAGATAACGCTTCCGGGAGTTGACTTGCAGCAGAGGCCAACCGTTATAGAACAGTTTGCATACGCTGACACTTGGGAGGAGGGAACCATATCGTATCTTAGGATGATTTATCCTCGTCTTATCTTAATGAGGGAACTCCTTTCCGAGACTGGAAGCATATATGTTCACATCGACTGGCATGTTGTTTCTTATGTTAAAGTCTTAATGGACGATGTCTTCGGAAAGGATAATTTCATTAACGAAATTATCTGGTGTTATTCCGGACCAACTGCTACCACTTCCGCTTTTAGCCGTAAGCACGATGATATTCTTTTCTATTCAAAGTCTTATAAAGACAAAATCTTCAACATGCAATACTTGAAACATAAGAGCGGTATACATAATACTGGTCAAGTTTTTGGTAGTGTTGATGGCAATTTGGAGCGGGTTAACGAGCTTTTAGACCAAGGAAAGAAGTGTGAAGATTGGTGGAGTGACATCTATAGCGGTGACAGATACAGGAGTGAAATGGTGGGTTACGCCACTCAAAAGCCCGAAGCGCTGCTCGAAAGAATTATTAAAGCCAGTTCGAACGAGGGCGATTTGGTATGCGATTTCTTCGGAGGTAGCGGCACTACTGCCGCAGTGGCCGAGAAACTTGGCCGCCGATGGATAACGTGCGACATAGGAAAGCCTGCTGCTTTGATAATGCGCAAGCGCTTTGTTGACCAAGACGTGAAGCCGTTTCTTTATCAAAGCATCGGCGATTATCAGAAAGAGGCCTTCCACAACAATCGCAAGCTGCGCCGCGTGGGTGACCTCTCTCAGGTGGTTCTTGGCCTTTACGGAGCCTTGTCGTTCGGTCCCGAGCAGGGAATAGACCGTAACATGGGCTACATGAACAATCCCCGTACGCTCGTTATGGTTGATTCGCCCAATCGTCTCACCTCTGCCGCCACCCTGCGCCGTGCCATCGAGGCCAAGGCCACGGTGCTTGGAGGCGGTTGGAGCAAGGTGGTGGTGCTGGGTTGGAACTTCTCTCCCGACATATCAAAGGCCATAACAGAGTATAAAGACAGCAACATAGAGGTGCTTGTCATACCCCCCGACTTGCTCGACAAGCTGTCAAAGAAAGGCTATGACAAGCTTAAGGCCGGCAGCGATGTGCGCTTCACCTCGTTGCAGTATCTTGTTCTGAGCCCCATAAAGGTAACACGGCTTGGCGATACCGACAGCCTTGACATAAGTCTGTGCAACTATGTGCTCCTCTCACCGGACAATATACCCCTCAATGACAGCGACAAGGAGAAACTGCAGCACGTGATGCAGCACGAACCATTGTCGCTGATAGAGTATTGGAGCATAGATCCCGACTACGACGGTAATACCTTCCGCTCAACGTGGCAAGACTATCGGGAGAACACAAGCAACGATTCCGACCCGCTCCACTGCGTTTACAAAACCCGCCTGTCGGTGCCCCACAAGGACCATCGCAAGGTTTGTGTCAAGGCAGTTGACGTGTTCGGGCTTGAGAGTCAGGTGGTAACAGAGCTCTAAACCGGCAATAACAATGAACATAACCAAGAATAACGTATCGCTCGAACTGGCCAAACGCCTCTCGGCAAAGGTGAATGCGTCGTTGCGTAACGGTGAAATGCTTGGCAAAGTGACCCCAACCACGGCCGAACTGCTCAAGTTCTGGTTTGCCGAATCATTTTGTCTTAACCGTGCTGTTAACTTTCATGAGGGTCAGCGGCAGGCAATTCTCAACATAATCTATCTTCACGAAGTAGTAAAAGAGCAGACAGTGGCAGATTCTTACCGTGAAGTGATACCCGATTTGATGGATATTGCCGACAGCTCCCAGCTCCACAAGGCTAAGTATCAGTTTCCTAAGTATGCCGTTATGATGGCAACCGGCACCGGAAAGACGTGGGTAATGCATGCTCTTATTATATGGCAGGTGCTAAATGCGCGTCGGGAGACGACGGCTTCGGGGCGTTTCACCCGCAATTTTCTGCTTGTTGCCCCCGGAATTATAGTCTATGAGCGATTGCTTGATGCCTTCTTGGGTCGCCGCAATGGCAGCGGTGACAGCCGCGATGTGCGAACAAGCGACTTTGTCCGCAATCAGAATCTGCTGTTGCCTCCGCAATACCGGCAGGAGTTCTTCTCGTTTGTGCAGAACAATGTGGTAAGCAAGGAAGCGGGAATAGGCCGCAAGATTACCGCCGGCGGGCTTATAGCCATAACCAATTGGCACCTGTTTGAGCATCAGTTGGACGATGGCGAGACCGAAAATGCTGAGGATACATACAATTCGAGAAGCATAAAGAGCGACATTTTGCCCGTAAGCCCGGGCAAGAATGACGGCAACGACCTTTCGGTGCTTGACCGGAGGGAGCTTAAAGGAGCCGAACTTGAGTATCTTTCATCACTTCCCGACCTTATGGTTATAAACGACGAGGCCCACCACATACACGAACTGAAGCGCAATGGCGAAACTGAGGAGGTGGAATGGCAGCAGTCTCTGGACAGGATAAGTGAGGGAAAGGGGAGCCGCTTCTTCCAAATAGACTTCTCTGCCACGGCTTTCGACACACGGGGAAGGGGCAAACGGCTGGCAAAAGTGTATTTTCCGCACATCGTTATTAATTTCGACCTGTCAACAGCAATGCGCCATGGGCTCGTAAAACTGCTTTTGTATGACAACCGTCAGAATTTGACCGAGCTTAAAAACCTCGATTATAATGCCCGACGTGATGATGACGGCCGTGTGATAGGGCTGAGTAGGGGGCAAATGGTCATGCTCCGTGCGGGGCTGACAAAGCTGAAAATGCTTGAAAGAGAATTTCTTGCGCTGGATGAACATAAGTATCCCAAGATGATGGTGGCATGCGAAGACACTTCGGTAACGCCCTATGTTGAGGCCTTTCTTAAGACTGAAGGCCTCAACAGCGACGATATCATTTCGGTGGACAGCAACAGGCAGAACGAGGTAACACCTGAGGAGTGGACCAGAATAAAGGGTGGGCTGTTCGATATAGACCATCGCAGCCACCCGAAGGTAATTATTCAGGTGTTGATGTTGCGTGAGGGCTTCGACGTTAACAACATTTGTGTGCTTGTTTTGCTGCGTTCGGCCGATTCAAACCTTCTTATCGAGCAGTTGGTAGGGCGTGGCCTCAGGCTGATGTGGCGTGAACCGTATTATCAAAGTCAGAAACTGGCCGACCGTAATCGCTGGCTTTCGCAGAAAAAGCCCCCTGAATCTTATATCGATACACTGTCAGTGATAGAGCATCCTGCCTTTAGTAGGTTCTATCAGGAGAAGATTGACAACGGGGAGGCAGTGACAGACGATGGCGATATAGGTCAGAATGGAGCTACAGGCGATACTGTCAGGGTGTCGTTGCGCAAAGATTATAAACAATACGACCTGTTCTGGCCCGTGATTCTGCACGATGCAGAGCAGGAAATAAACTATAGGCCGATTGATATTAATGGTTTGGAGCCTTTTGAGGGCTACCCGCTTGACGTGTTACGTAAGTTCTTGGCTACCGATGGCGAAACTTTCATATCGCAAGAGCAGATAACCAAGACCAGATTTGGGCGGTACAAGGTGAGTGCCAACCTGTTTACGGCTGAGAGTTACAATGAGTATTTGCAGAAGTTGCTGCGCACCATAGTCATGAAATTCCCTCTTCGTGGCCACACGAGGGCCTTGCCGACCATACAAATAAATGAGGCCGAGACCGTCGGGGCTATGGACCGATATATCCGAACGAGGCTTTTCGATCAGCCGTTCGACCCATTCAGCAATAACGACTGGAAGATTCTGCTTGCCCGTGACGGCATTGTTACCGACCATATTGTAAAGCAATTTGCTGTGGCTTTGGTCAAAATGCAGCAGCAACTTACCGATATTCCCGCTGAAGTGATACAAAAGCCGTTCTCGTCGGTAAGCTCTGTTGTGCTGAGAGAGTCGTTTTCGACCGATGTTGCCAAATGTATTTACACCCGACAGGGTTGGCCTGCCCACGGCGGAGGGCTTGAACAGGCCTTCATGGCATTGCTAGAGAGCGACGTTGATGTGGAACGGTGGCTAAAAATAAGCGAATCACAACACGTTTTCGCTTCTATCGATTACATTCGCACTGATGGGCTCATGGCGACCTACCATCCTGACTTCATGGTAGCTACGAAGCAGAAAGTCTATATCATTGAAACTAAGGGCGAAAACATGCGCAATGATGGCAACGTAAGGCAAAAGCGGATTGCGGCAACAGCGTTTGTGAACAAGGTTAATGCCTTACCTGCTGATGAACGCATGTGTCGTGAGTGGGAATACGTACTTGTTGGTGAAGATATATTCTATCATTTGAATGACGGTTATGCCACATTGACTGACATTTGCAACAGGTGTAAGCTCACCTATGCATCGGCTACGGGAAGCCTTTTCTAGGATATAATAATGTGGAGAAATCGGCTTTACTGCCATTATGGTATGCTTCCTTTCAGTAAAGGCTTTTGCTCTGTGGTGTTATAGAAGCAGCAATAAGCCTTGATATTAACGCAATTGTGGGGACTTCGGATGGTGCCGGAGTCCCCACAATGCAACTTATTTGGCTTGTTATTTTGTTTCAATCACTACGATGGAGAGTGGTGGAAGCTTGCCTTCCATTTTGCCCTTCTTAAGCTTTACGCCCTTCCACGGTTCCACTTTTACCCTGTCGGGATGCTCAAAATCATTGTAATCGGTGGCTTTCTTTGCTGTAAGTATTTTGGCTTCGAGTTGCTTCACGCTTGCACCGTCAATGCCAATTCTGAACTCTCTGGCTTTGTCGGTGGATGTGTTTGACAGAGAAATTATCATGCCTCCGTCCTTTTTCTTTGCTGCTGAGGCCGAAACGGCGGGCACTTTGCAGTCGATGGCATTGTACATCTGGCCTCCACTTACGAAGATAGAGTCACTATTGACGTCGGCAGGCAGATGTGTGGCGTTCTGAAATCCACGATACATGTTGAATACATGGTAGGTTGGGGTGAGCACTATGTGCCCCGCACCAATCGTATCGGTAAGTATCATGCTCTGAAGTACGTTGACAACCTGTGCTATATTGGCCATTTTTATGCGGTCTGTGTGCCTTTGGAACACGTTGAGGGTAAGCGAAGCCACCATGGCATCACGCATAGAGTTCTGCTGAAACAGATGTCCGCGTACCGTACCGGGCTCTTCGTCCCACCAGGTTCCCCATTCATCGACCAGGAGTCCTATTTTCTTCTGTGGGTCTTTTTCGTCCATCAGGGCGCAGTGCTTGTTGATAACGTTCTCTATTTGCAGGCATTTGCCCAGCGTTTGGTAGTACTCGTCATTGGTGAAAGATGTGGCTGAGCCTTTAGGTCCGTCCCATCACTTCACGGTGTAGTAGTGGAGTGAGAGGCCTCTCATGCGGTTACCCACTCGGTCCATCAGCACTTTCGTCCAGTTGTAGTCGTAGTCGCTGGCCCCGGAAGCTATCTTGTAGAGATTGTGTCCATCGTAATTGCGGCAGTAAGTGGAATATCTGCGGAAGAGATCAGAGTAGTATTCGGGTCTCATGTTGCCTCCGCAGCCCCAGCTTTCATTGCCCACGCCGATGTATTTCACGTTCCACGACTTCTGTCTGCCATTTTTCCGCCTCAAGTTAGCCATGGGAGTGTCGCCGTCACTCGTCATGTATTCCACCCATTTGGCCAGCTCTTCAACTGAGCCTGAACCCACATTGCCGCTTATATACGGCTCAGCGCCGAGCAGTTCGCACAGATTCAGGAATTCGTTGGTGCCGAAAGAGTTGTCTTCTATGGTACCTCCCCAGTTGTTGTTTTGCATTTTGGGCCTCTCAGAGCGCGGTCCCACGCCATCGCGCCAATGATATTCATCGGCAAAACAGCCTCCGGGCCATCTCAGTACAGGCACTTTCAACTCTTGAAGTGCGTGAAGCACGTCGTTGCGGTAGCCATTTGTGTTGGCAATATGTGAGTAAGGACCCACCCATAGGCCGCCATAGATGCACGAACCCAGATGTTCGGCAAACTGTCCGTAAATTTCTCTTGGAATCACACTGCCGCTTTTGTCGGCATGAACCGTAATTTCCACCTTCTGTGCTTGAAGGGTTACGGCCGCCATCAGTGCGGTTGCTAAAGTTAGTATTTTCGTTTTCATGTATATTTAAAGATTTATTGGATTATCTTATCCTAACTACGGCAAAGCTGTATGGTGGCAACTCAACGCTTACCTTGTTGCCATTGTGGGCCACGTTGAATGCCTTAGGCACCACGGCATTCTTGTTTTCTATTGTGTTTTGGGCATCGAGTGGGGCTGTTATAATGGTTCCGTTGACTTGACTCACCTGTTTCAGCCCCTTCAAGTAAACTGTCAGACTCTGTTTTTTACCCCCGGCGTTGCCAATCTTTATAATAAAGCCCTGCTTTCCGTCCTTTACGGCTGAGGCGTAGAGGCTGTCCTGGCCGGTAAGAGGTTTGCCATTAAGAGTCAGAGGAGCTACATTGGTGCCGTGGTTGGTGGAGTACAACATTTGTATTTGCCAGTTGGCAGAGCGCACACTCGTAAGATTGTCGAACCAGATGAGATCCGGTCGCCACTGCCACCCGTCGACATGGGCGAAGAGTGGTGCATAGGTGGCCTCGCGAACAACGTCGGCATTGCGCTCCAATCCGGTCATAAAGCAGGCTTCGGCCAATGCTGCCTGCCAGTTGTTGCTGTTCTTGCTGTTGTGGGCGGCATACTCTCCGGCAAACACTTTAGGCCCTTTGCGGGGATATTTGTCGTATCTTTGCGCATTGGCAAGGAACCATTCGGGTACCTTATAGTAGTGTTCATCGACCAGATCCACTCCAATGCGGCGCATTTCCTTCCATCCGTAGTCGAATTTATCACCATCTGCCGACGGGCCTGATGAGCCAACAATCTTTATTTCCGGATGTTTTGCCCTGATGGCTTGCACAAACCGTTCAAGCCTTTCGGGGTATAGGGGTCCCCATTGCTCGTTTCCGATGCCTATTTGGTGCAGGTTGAACGGTGCCGGATGGCCCATTTGGGCCCTGAGACCGCCCCATTTCGTGGTGGTGTCGCCGTTGCAAAACTCTATCAAGTCGAGGGCATCGTCGATGTATGGCTGCAGGTCCTTAACCGCAACATGGGCATTCGGGTCATTGTCTTTGTTCTGATACTGGCACGCAAGTCCACAACTCAGAATGGGAAGTGGGTCGGAGCCAAGCTTTTCAGCAAGGAGAAAGAACTCATAAAAGCCCAGTCCGTAGCTCTGATAGTAGTTTGGAAATATCCTTTTGGTCATGCAATCGCGCCACCGGTTCTCGTTGATAGGCCGGTTTTCCACTGCTCCCACGCTGTTTTTCCACTGATAGCGTGTGGCCAGATCGGTGCCTTCGGTGATGCATCCGCCAGGAAAGCGGAACACGGCCGGGTGCAAATCCTCGAGATCCTTTACCAAATCGGTGCGCAGTCCGTGCCAGTTGTCCTCAGGAAAGAGCGATATGTGGTCCATGTCTACGGCCTCATTGCCTTCCAGAATCACCCTCATCAGTCCATGGGCAGCGGTCTTTTGTGCTGTCAACTTGGCAGTGTGGCGGGCCCATCGGTTATTGCCGATGGTCAGTTTAGTGCTTCCTATCAGATTGTTATCATCGTCAAGAAGCTCCACTCTTATAGTGGCGGGACTGCCTTGAAGCCTGTCCAGCTTGGCATACACAGAAAAGTCGTAGTCTTTTCCTGCAACGAATCCCATGCCGAAGAAGCCTTTGTTCTGTATGCCAGTTAGCTTATCGGAGTGACCTGATGGCGACATTATAATATAATGTGGATTCCTTTCGAAGGCAGGAAGATAGTCAGAGACGCTTACTTTACCGAAAGTGTCCCATCCCGCCAGGTGGTTGGGGAACTCAAAGCTGCGGTTCTCAACCATTTCGGCATAGAGTCCGCCGTCGGCTCCGAAGTTTATGTCCTCAAAGAAAATGCCATACATGGTGCTCGAAATATCGGCTCCGTGTGCCTTTGTATCGAGAGTAAGGGTGTGTTGTGCTGCCACAGCTACAGGAAAGAGCACGGAAATGGCAGCAATTGCAATTTGTTTTAGTCTTGATGGATTCATTGTCAGGTAAGATTTCAGTAATCTTCTACTGGTTGGATTATTTGTATGCAAAGTTAATTATAATATCTTTACCATGCAAACTTGTAAATGTTTTTTTATGTAATAGTTGTAAATTTATCCACAAGGCACTCCTGTGGCTATTTACTGCCACAGGTTATGCGCTCACGGTGAGTCCAAACGGGTTTGCCGTTAAGGAATGGGTATAGCTTGGTGGTGGTTATAGAGTTGTCTGTCGACACGTCTGTCCATGCTGCTTTCTGCTTTGAATTGGTCGTAATTGTGAGCAGTCCGTCTATAGTTGTAGTGCCCATTCCGAAGTCAATCTGCCGGTTTTGCCTTGTAAACTCGTCAGTACTGATGGCCAAAAGACCGGTTTTGTCGGCCTTAATATGTACTTTTCTGAGTGGTTTCACGTGGTCTTCATATGTCAGGCCATTCTTATCTGAAGACAATGTGAATGTTCTGAGCAGTGAACTGTCATTTTCTGCTAGCGTGGCCTTTATCTTAAACCATTTTCCCTGTGTCTCTATCACGGGCTCGCCCACGAGTTTTGCGTTGGTATTAGTACCCTCTACGTCGTAGAAACCCACTATGGTGCCAGTGTTTTACTTGCGGTAAGGCACCACCAAGTTGTTGTTTTCCTTGCTTAAAGGTGCCATGTAGCCGGTGTAGCTATGCTTACCTTGACTGAAGGAAAAACATGCAAAGTAGTCGTTTGTAAGTGTGCGCACAATGTTCTGGCAGGGAAACAGCTTGGCCGAAGAGTACCTTTGGCTGAACTCTTCCCATGTTGTGGGCTTCAGATTGTCAGTAGGGAAAACCTGATGCATAAGCCACGACATCATAACCCTATGGGCTTCCACCCCCATTCTTCGTGCACCTACGTCGGGACGGAGCAGCCAACTGCCGTCATTAGTAGTCTTTTGCCGGTGGGCTATCTGCTCCATGGCACGACTTTCCAGCATGAGAGCGTCGGCGTCATTGAGCATACAGGCCAGCGTTGAGTAGCTTGTTACTTGGTCGTAGAGGAATAAGCTCCAATCATTTCCGTTGGGCATGGCCTGCTCTCCGTCGGGAAGAGTGAGCCAATTGAGTACATTCTTGGCTACGGAGTCGCAATTGTGGAGCAACGAACGGCTCTTCCAGCTCCCCGAAGTGCCGCTTTGGAAAAGCTTTAGGGCCAAAGCAGCCTCTCCAAGCTCCTGAATTACCACGTTTTGATATGATGTGTGGAAGAAGCCGTGGTTTTGCAGCGTCCAGTCTGGATAGAGATTGGCGCCCCGATACAGTTCCTTCACAGTCTTGTCGTTATACCATGGATCTATCACAGTGGTGTTATTGTCGTCAGAAGGGTGGGAATAGCTGTTTATTGCAAACTCTCTCATGCGCTCAAACCACTGCGGGGCCAGCTCGTCGTCGGGGAAAAGGCCGAGCGTTGCGGCCAATACGCCAACTTCCCAGCCATTCTCTTCGGCTTTGGTATCGTATTTATAGCCTGTTGGAATGTCGCGTTGCAGCTCGTAATTGCATTCTGACCGCAGCAGCTTATATATGTCAGCCTTGAGCATTTCAGGCAACTTGTCCCACTGGAAGTAAGCCGAATAGGCCACCGACAAGGCCCAAAGACTGCTCTCCCACTGATGGTCATCGTTACTCACCGAGCCCCAATAGCGCCCGTCAGCGCATGTTTTCTTCCTTATAGCCTTATGTGTGTGGACAGAATAAGTTAGGGATTTCAGCGCCATGGAGTCGAGTTGCTGCCATGAAACGTTTGCCGGCAGACTCACTTTGTCCTTTGCATAACGGCACATGAAGGCACTAATCATTGACAAATCGGCATTGGGGCGCACACCTTGTTCGTTGCTTCCCATCGTGTTTTCGCCACGAAAGCAGGCATATTGCTCGTCAATGTACTGGTAATCGCCCGTAATGTAGGTCGTGAAATTGGCCAACATGGAGAGCGCTGAGGCTACAGTGAGAATCAGATTCATCATTTTACGCTTACTGTTATGTTGCTATTGCCCAGTTCTTCTGCCTCTTCGGCTATCAGATTCTTCCATATTGCCATGCTTGGCACGTCGTACCGGCTCCAGGAAGCACCGGCATAGTAGGTTACTGGCTCACCTTTGTAGTTACTTATCATGCCCACAGCGTTGCGGTTGTCGGGAGTTTTGCCTATGGTTACATTATTATAAGGGAACAAAGCGGCCACATATATCTGCGTGCCGTTCACCTCTGGGCGATCGGTTGGGTCGGCATAAGCCACATAATTCTTACCTTCGGCAAGCTCGCCTTGACCGTTGAGCACCACGCCGGCGCAGAAAGTAACCGGCTTTTGCATGTTGTCGTACCACACGGTGATGCGGTTCAGGTGGCTGCCCTTATCCAGACTGATTATGCGATGCTCAACAATGCCATCGCTGTTGGGGCCAAAATCGAGCCTGACAGTGAAGCGAAGTGGACCGTTGTCAAGTATTTTGAAGTCCTGATAGCAGTAAGGCAACACCAGCTTACCGCCATCAATGTAGGCCGGAGCACCGCAACCAAGAGTAGGACCAACACCATAGCCGTCCATTCCGTAGCCATGGTTGAGGTGGAAAGATGTGGTATTGAGGTAATATTTTGCTTCAGTGGAGCGGCCGTCCTGCAGCAATGGCTTCCTGAATTTGTTGCCATCGAGGTGTGTTTTGTAGCGATAGTCGAGGATAAGTTCGGGAGTTGACTTCACCCATACGTCAATTCCGAACGACTTTTCGCCGGTTCTTTGCAGTGCCGGACCGTATACCCTGTAGGCGCAGCGGTCGTTCTCCCATGCCAAATCGTCTTCACGCTCCTTGTATTGTGCACCTCTCACCCAGTTCTTCGGTGTCTTTGGCTTGCCGGCTTGGGCGTAAACGGTCCATGAAGAGTTTGGCTGCACCGATGCGTCTATGAGTAATTTGCCGTCGTGGGTTATCTGATAGTCGAGTTCTTGTCCTGTTTTGTTCTTCAAAACAAAGGGCTCTTCGCTGCCTAATCCGAGGGCTTTTCTCACCGCTGAGGCATCTGCCTCAACCACTTTCAGGCTTTGGCGGTTGGCACTGTTGGCTATGGTAATGGCCACTTGCTTACGGTTGGCCGCATTGTCAAGCCAATGTACGTACTCACAAGCGGCGAGAAGGAAGGCCCCAACGCCAAAGTCGGCTTGCGAGTTGCTGTTGATAGTCTGCCCCGGAATGGCCCTGTCGCCTATAGGTTGTACGTAGCCAACGCTTCCGTCTTGCTGCAATGCTGTGTGGGTGAGGTAGGTCCATGCCCTGCTTACAGTGGGAAGATAGTCTGTTTCCGACAGATAGCCGTTGTTTATGCCCCACAACAGACCGTAGGTGAAGAAGGCTGTGCCACTCGTTTCAGGCCCGGGAGCCTGCTGAGGGTCAAGCATTGAGCGCGTCCAGTAGCCCTCCGGCTGTTGCGAAGCTGCCACAGCAGAAGCCAATTTGCAGAATTTGTCGGCAAAGAACTGGTAGTGCTTGTAGCTCTTGGGCATGTCTTTGAGCACCTTTGCCAGTCCTGCCAGCACCCAGCCGTCGCCCCTTGCCCAGAAGTCTTTGATGCCATTGTTGGTCTTATGCTTAGGGTACACGTAGCGGCCATCGCGGAAATAGAGTCCGGTAGCAGTGTCAAGCATGATGCTATCACTCCAACTGATGCACTCATACATCTTGTCCAGATACTTCTCTTGCCCCGTCAGCCGGTACATCTTGGTCATAACGGGCATTGCCATATACAGGGCGTCGGCCCACCACCAGTAGTCGTGGGCTGCGTTGTCGGCCACATAGCCCATTACTTCCTTGGCCCTTGCCACGCATTTCTTGTCCTTTTTGATGTTGTAAAGGTCGATGTAGGTTTGGAAACATATCTGCCAGTCGCCGAAAAGTACGTGCTGTTGGTCTTCGCCATAGGTCTTATAAACCCACTTTCTTGGGTCTTTCTCCGTGGCACCTTGCCACTTGTTGTGCTTGGCCCATGCTTCAGAGTAGTCTAACCACTGCTTGTTTCCGGTCAGTTTGTAGGCCTCCATGTTGCCCGTATGATAGGCAGCCCAATTCCAAAACGATGGAGTATCGGGCCCATGGTGGCTCTGCCAGTAGTCGTTCACCTTGTTTATAATGGCCATTACGTTGTCACGCTCGCTGCTTGGTGCTGCCATGAGCGCCGACAAGGGACAGATGAGGATTAAGAACGATAGTAAATACTTTTTCATTTTGGTAGTTTTTTGATTCTCAAGCCCTGTTAAAGGCAAGTAGAGTATTATTTGTTGGTTTGGTTTCATTTATGGCTTTCAGTCTCAGTTGCGCCACTTCGGTTGAAATGAAGGTGCAGGCTTAGCTGTTGAGTAGATTTGTTCTGAGGTTTGTTAGCGTAGCCTTGGCCCATGATGGCGGGTTTTATCGCATGAGCGTTGGCCCGCATCTGGCTTACGGTTATTCAGCTACAAAGTTACACAAAAATAATTTCTTCGAGCCGAAATAATCCATTCAAATTTGATATAAATGCAAAACAAAGGCAAAGGCAGCCATTTCCATGTCGTAATATAGTGGTTTGGGTATCGTAAATGACAGGTTTAGGCACCTTTAATAATAGGTTTCCGCCCCATGTTATCAAGCTATATGAAAAAGTTATGCCACACACTGTAAAAGTGTATGGCATTATATTCACTTTGCTAAGGTCTTTTCGTAATCTTGCTACGGCGATTTTCCTCGTTTGTGAAGCCATTCTGGGGACTTAATTATTATTGTTTCTACTTCCTGTAGCGTTGTTATTGGCCTTAGGAGTGTGGGCTTTCCAATAGTTTTCAAGGCGCTCATACTCTTCCTTTGTAAGGGAAACAAACGATCCATGCTGCGGAGCGGCAACGCCATTGATGTCTTCTGGCGAGTGGAAGTGGGACAAATACTTGTCGGCTCGGCATATTCGGTAGCGTGGAGGCCGTGTGGTGTACTCCACGTAGCCTACTCTCCAGCCTTCCTCTCCAGCTATTTTGAAGGCTGACGGACCCTCTGTGAGCTTATCGCCCTCGAAACTTACGAAGTCGTTATCACTGGGTTGAGGCCACGGACCTGTGAGCTTGTCGGCAGTTGTGGTAAATATGCCGCGGTGTCCGCCCTCTTTCTTGATGAGCATGTGGTACTTTCTGTCGGCTTTTACATAGTTAATGTCGGCGTCTATCGTGGCATAGCCCCAGTCGAAGAGCAGTCTTGGCTTCGTGAGATGGCTGAAAGTGGTGTCGGCATAGCTGTAATACACGCGGTCGTAGGGCTTGTCCTTGTCGTTAAGAAGCGAATAATATACGAAGTAACCACCCTTAGCGCCGTCGGGCCATAGGTATTCCGCATCCCAGATTACTTGCGGAGCCCACACGCGACTTATGGCTTTGTAGTCCCGAAAAGGATCTTCTGCTTGCTTGTCACAGAATATTTGGTTGCCATTACGGAAGTCAAAGGTGGTCGAGGTCCAATGTATCAAGTCGTTGCTCCGCAGCAAGTCTATGCCATAGTTGTTCCATTTGCGACTTTTTTTGACGCACATATCTGTCGTAACCATAACAAAGCCACGCCCATTATAGCTCCTTGCTATGTAGGCATCGCGTGCTCCGCCCTCTATTCTTGATAGTTTGTGGGTGTCGTAGACTTCATTCCCGTTATTGAGATCGTGCCAATGCCGGCCGTCTCGGCTGAGAGCAAAGGCTGTCCACTCGCCATTCCTGCTCATGTGGCAGTACAGGTAGCCGTAGGTCTTGCCGGCTTTGGCTGTCAGTTGCCGCTTTGCCGCAAGCTGACAGGGACAAAGAAGCATTACCGAAAGCACCATGCAGCATAGCAGTAGGAGTGATTTTGTGTGGTGTTCTATCTGGGTGTGATGTGTTCTTTTCATGATGTCGCGTGTGTTTATGTTTTTAATGGATTATTTATGGGGTGGAATGAAGCTTTCAAAGAATCTTGAGGGCTATGGCTGCACAGGCCTCTGCGTCGGCAAGAGCATTGTGATGTTGACTTCCAAGGTCATATCCGCAGCGCTCGGCTATCACTTCCAATGTATGCTTACCACTGGGCCAGACAGCCCTTGAGCCCTTCAGAGTGCAGTAGAAGGGATAATCCGGATAATCCATCTGGTAAGTTCTGAACACCGCTTTCAGGCAGTTCTCGTCGAAAGACTTATTGTGTGCCACAAGCGGAAGACCCTCAATCATTGGCTCAATCTGATTCCACACATCTGGAAAGATGGGTGCTTGCTCGGTATCTTTACTGCTAAGGCCGTGAACTCTTGAGCACATGTAGTTGTAATAGTCGGGTTCTGGGTGTATAAGTGAGTAGAAAGAGTCTACCATCTTGCCGCCTTTTACCACCACTACCCCCACCGAGCAGACGCTGGTGCGGTGGAAATTGGCCGTCTCGAAGTCTATTGCTGCAAAGTTTTCCATATTTATCAGTATAGGTTGGTGCTGCCATGAAGTACCACCATTAATGCTTTCAGGGTGTAAAATTACTAAATAATCATGACAATTGCAGTCTTTTGGCAATGCTTTTTTGCGGTAACAGTGTTGCACAAAATGGAGTAATCTTTATCAAAATGCAAACTTTTTGCGGTGTTTACCTTAATTTTTACTTCCTTTGCAACTGGAATTAGAATAGCGAAACATGCAGAAGAGCACCATACTGACAATAACCGGAAGCGACTCTACGGGTGAATCGGGAGTACAAGCCGACATTCGCACCATTACTTCTTTGGGGCTTTCGGCCGTGTCGGCTATAACTTCGGTAACCGTTCAGAACACCCTCGGCATTCAGGAGTTCTACGATCTGCCTGCCGCAGTGGTGGGTGGACAGATAGAAGCTATAGTAAACGATATTCAACCGCAGGCAGTCAAGGTGGGAATGGTACGCCGACAAGAGACTCTTGAGGTAATAGTCAAAGCTCTGAATAAGTACTCTCCGCAGTTCGTCATATACGATCCGGTGCTCTTTTCCAGTCGTGGCGACCAGCTTATGGGTGAGGATTTGCTATTGGAAATACGCAAACAGCTGTTTCCTCTCTGTACTGCTATAATCGTGAACTTGCACGATGCACATAAGATATTGGGCGATGAGGCTGGAGGAAGCGTTTATTTCCTCGACCCAGAAGCCTGCCACGGACTTGCAAATGGATTTTCTTCGTCGCTTGCTGTCTACCTATGTCAAGGCCTTGATATGGAAACGGCTGTGAGAAAGGCCCGCGAATACAGTCAGCATGAAATTTCATCAGTGCCCACTCTGCAGGGTAGAGGAAGCCAACTGTACAATGATTTCATCCGGATGGTACAGCAACAGTATGCCGGAAATAGTGATGTTGCCTACTATTCTGACCATCTCAACGTGAGCAGCGCCTACCTTGGGCAGGTATGTAGGCGAATAGCGGGCCGTAGTCCTAAAGCATTGATTGACGATTACATTGTGCGCGACATCGAAAATCAGCTCATCAGTACCACGAAAAACATGCAAGAGATAGCCGATAGCCTCGGTTTCTCGTCGCAAGCCCACCTGTCCCGATTCTTCAAGAAGCTGGTAGGGCAGTCTCCAAGTGAATATAGAACAAATAAAAACTGATATGGAAGATAGACAAACACTAAACCGCAACCTTGCACAAATGCTCAAGGGCGGTGTGATTATGGACGTAACAACCCCCGAACAGGCCCGAATCGCTGAGGATGCAGGCGCATGTGCGGTGATGGCTTTGGAAAGAATACCGGCCGATATACGTGCCGCTGGGGGCGTGGCCCGCATGAGCGACCCCAAGATGATTAAGGGTATACAGCGTGCTGTAAGTATTCCGGTTATGGCAAAGTGCCGTATAGGCCACATAGCAGAGGCTCAAATACTGCAAGCTATCGAGATAGACTACATCGATGAGAGTGAAGTCTTGTCGCCGGCGGATAACGTTTACCATATAGACAAGACAAAATTTAGCGTTCCTTTTGTCTGTGGAGCAAAGAATCTCAGTGAGGCTTTGCGCAGAATAGCCGAAGGTGCCACCATGATTCGTACTAAAGGTGAGCCTGGAACAGGTGATGTGGTGCAGGCGGTGAGCCACATGCGGCTTATGCAAAGTCAGATTCGCAGCTTGGCAGCTATGGCAGAGGATGAGCTTTTCGAAGCTGCCAAGCAGCTTCAGGCCCCTTACGAGTTGGTGAAATATGTCCATGACCATGCGAAATTGCCGGTAGTGAACTTTGCTGCTGGTGGTATTGCTACGCCGGCAGATGCTGCTCTGATGATGGAATTGGGCGCTGAGGGCGTGTTTGTTGGCTCAGGAATCTTCAAAAGTGGCAATCCGGCCAAGCGTGCTGCGGCCATCGTGCAGGCGGTAACTAACTATCAGGACCCTGACAAGCTGGCTGAACTGTCAGAAGACCTTGGTCCGGCAATGGTAGGTATCAATGAAGAGGAGATAAAACTGCTTATGGCAGAGCGTGGAAAGTAAACAACAGGAGACTATGCGTATAGCTGTAATGGCCCTTCAGGGGGCATTCATTGAGCACGAACACATGCTGCAGAGGCTCGGAGTGGACTGTTTCGAAGTTCGGCAACTGGCCGATTGGCAACAGCCTATGGATGGTTTGATACTTCCAGGCGGTGAGTCGACAACGCAATTAAAGCTGCTAGCCGACCTCGGATTGCTCGAACCTGTGCGGCAAAGCATTGAGTCGGGGTTGCCGGTGTTTGGCACCTGCGCTGGATTGATACTCTTGGCTAAGTGCGTTGAAGGGGAATCGTTCGACCGACTTTCAACTATGGATATACAGGTGAGGCGCAATGCCTACGGCAGACAACTGGGAAGCTTTGCCACAGAAGCTGATATGAAAGGTTTGGGACATATTCCCATGACCTTCATACGGGCTCCATACATAGATAAAGTGTATGGCTCGGCTGAGGCGTTGGCCACGGTCGATGGCCATATAGTGGCTGCACGTCAGGGCAATCAACTCGTTACGGCCTTCCATCCTGAACTCAACGACGACATGAGTGTGCATCGTTTCTTTACTGAAATGTGTGCCAATGTTGCCGTAAAAGCATCTAAGAGTGCTTAAAGAGTTGCTTTTTCTTATTTAAATTTCGATGGCTTTTACAGTATAAGGGGGTAGGACTACGGTTTGGTCTTGCTCCTTTTTGCTTATCAAACTTACGCTTTTGTCGGCAGGAAGCCCTGATATGCTCTCAGAAAAGCTATGTTTTCCAAGTCTTATACCGTCAATTCGGAGATGCAATTCCACGGGTAGAGCATTAACTACCTTAATATATTTGTGGCCGGTTTTACTGTCGCTTACCACTGTTGCTGCCACTCGGTAGCTCAGAGAGTCGGCTATTTGCAAGTGGGAGGCAATGTATCGGTCGCCGCTATGTGTGCCAAACAGCCGCTGAGTGTAGTAGCTTGGCGTGAGCGAGGTAATGCCATAGTTGTTGAAATATATAAGGTCGGGATTCCAATTCTTATAGTTCTCATGGCAGAGTAGGGGAGCATACGACGTCATAAGTACCACATCAGCGTTTCTTTCCACATTACAGAGGTGCAAGGCCTCGGCCAACGCACTCTCCATAGTGCGGGTTCTCGATGCGTATTCACCGAGATATACCTTCGAACCTTGTCGGTCGTAGTGATCATAATAGTCCTGGTGATGCATGAACCAGCCCGTAGACTCGTAGTAATGCTCATCTACCATGTCGAACAACTGTCGGTTTGCCCTCGCAATCTTCCAGCCTTCGCGGTAATCTGAGGATGGAGCATGGAACGGTCCCACTGTTCCGCAAACCTCAATCTGCGGATATTTGGCCTTGATGGCTTTACAAATCATGAGATAACGCTCCTCAAACGCAGTGGAAACAAGGTCCTCATTGCCTATACCTATCATCTTAAGACCGAACGGAGCCTCATGTCCGGCCTCGGCGCGGAGTCGTGCCCACGGTGAGGTCTTTGCGTCGCCGTTGGCCCATTCTATAAGGTTTAGAATCTCATCAATGTAGGCAGGCATGTCATTCATGGCTATTCCTCCTTGCTGTCCGGCCAGTCCGTTGGCGTCGGGTTTGGAGTTTTGACATGGCACACCTGCTGCAAGAACAGGCAAAGGCTCAGCTCCGATGTCATCGCAGAATTGGAAGTACTCGTAGAAACCTAAGCCACGGCTCTGATGATAGCCCCAAATGTTTTTGGCTGGACGTCGGTCTTTGAGTGGGCCTATGGTGTGATTCCAGTGGTAAATGTTATCTATTCCGTCGCCATGGCTCATGCATCCGCCTGGGAATCGTACGAATTTAGGGTGCAAAGCTGCAATAGCCTCGGCCAAATCCTTGCGTAGTCCGTGCCCTTTATAGGTTTCGGCGGGCATGAGAGAGGCCATATCTATGGCTACTTCACCTTTTTTCGGTCCCGAAATTCGCAGTTGCAGGTTGCCGTGGTTGTGTCTTTGCTTGCTTTTAGTGCTCATCCTAAGGCCATATTGTGCCCATTTACTGCCTTTTATAGTGATGGTTCCGCTGGCGATGGCGTTACCAATACTGTCAGTTAATGCCACGTTCAACTTCGATTTCTTGCCGTTAGTGCTTCTCGCATATATATTAAATGTGTATATAGCACCTGTATTAGCAATGCCATTCCACCCATAGTTAATGAAGGTTTCATTGCCAATAATGGCATGATGGGCGTTGTTGGGACTTAAAGGCTGCTCTGTTGAAATGCGAATCTTGTTCTCCGGCTGCCACGCAGTGGCGCTCTTCCACCCCCGATGGTCAGCTTCGGTGTATTCAAAATCACCGTTTTGCAGCATCTCGGCATAGAGTCCGCCGTCGGCAGCATGGTTAATGTCCTCAAAGAATACTCCTATCAACCTGTCGGATATGGGCTTAACACTGTTTGTATCAACGTTTAGAATGGCACTTACCGGTGCCTTGAGTGAGCTAAATCGCCTTGAATCGTCAAGCATAGTTTCGCTACTTAGGGCCGCATCAGCCTTCCTGGCGTTGTATTCGTTGACTATTTGTCTCACCATTTTGCTGCCAACGTTGAACAGTTGTCCTACCACCAGCTTGCCGTCAACTAATATTGTGTCGCGGTGGGCAGTGGGAATGCTTGCCTGTGTCACTTCTTTTGAAGCTGAAAAGTGGCGGAACGAACTGTCTGCATTGATGGCATAGTCCTTTCTTGCTGATGAGTAAGTGATGATGAATGAACCATCTTGGTTCTCGCTTATGGTGGGATTACTGATGCCATGCTCAGAGAGCAGTGGATAGTCCTGTGGCCTCCAGTTTATGATGTTGTCGCTATAGGTGGTTGCAAGCGTAGGAGCCGACTCATTGACCGACCATACAGCACGCCAAGTACCATTGCTGGCGCGGAGCACAAAGGGTGTTATCATGCGCTTGTCGGTGCCCCACGGGCCGTAGTCAGACGAGCATAACTGCCCAATATCAGTAAAACCGCATCCTGCTGTGTCGCAAGCAATATGTAGTCCGGCTTTTTCTGCCGGGCAGAATATGAATATCCGGTTGTCGGTATGTTGTGCTTCAACTCTCAGACAGTTGATACCGAAGGTCAAAATTGCCAATAGGCAGAGGTATTTGTGCTTGTTCATGGTTATGGCTGTGCTATTTTCTTTCAGTTATCGCATGAAGGTTTCGGGCCAATATATGACTTTTTCAAACCTCCCCAATCTACTATTACCTTTTCAACCATCATGCCCGGGTCGCCACAAATAATTGAAATGGTGTGAGAAGGCTTATTTCTGTCTATGGCAAACTTTATCTTTCCTATGGCGGCATTGCGGAGAACTTGATTCTTCCACGATGTTCCGTACTCTTCAAACTTATTGTTTGTTACAGTAGTGTGGCCGCCATCAACGGCCAGACCTATTCTTGTGGCTTTGCCTTTATACAGGGGGAAGAAGGGAACAGAATAGACATTAACCTCTATACTGTCGCTATTGATGGCTGGAAGCATGTAATCGGCACGGTCGCCTTGCGAGTTTATCTTGTCAACAGTGGCCTCAGTGGGCTGTCCGAGTTGCAGAACCGTCCAGTCATAGCCCAGCCCTTTTACCAGGTTTATGCTGTGTCCGCCCGTCTGAACCTTCTTTACAGGATGCGAAAGGTCAACTACGAAGTAGCCGTCGGGCTGTTCTTGTTTTGTAGTTAAGTCAACAGGTTCCTCTCCTAAACTTTCCGTGATGTTGAGTTCGGGTAAGTTCATGAATTTAGCTTTGCCGCCAACGGCAAATGCCATCATGTGTTTCCACTTGCCATTGAGCAGAGAGTTGTACTCATTGTTTAGGTTGTTGAGGCTGTCGGCAGCTATTTTTGCTTGTCGGGCGGCCCAGTTGGCTTCTGCTTTGTGGCCTGCTGAGTATTCTTCATGGTTGAGTTGGGCCATCAGAAACTTACGATTCATCTGGTAAGAGCCTAATATAGGGAATCAAACCATCTCATAAAAGGCGGCTTTCTGGGCTTCTGGCAGCTCTGAAAGCATAGATCTCGCGTCGTTGGCAAGTGCCTCATAGTCGGCCAAACGGCCTTGAGCCTCACCATAATGGGTAAAAGAGAATTCCGTGTCGTGTAGTTTTCCGTTCTCAGGAGTGTCATATTCGCGCTCCCAACCCATATATTCCGGCTTACGGCTCCATGCCAACTGATAGTACTTGTCGAGCATTCGTTGTAGTCTTGAGGTATAACCACGGCCGAAAATGGATGCGAGGAAGTGGATTTGATGGTTGTTTGCGGTGTTGATGTTCATGCTGCCTACATTCCAGGCCAGGTCGAAGAAAGTCTTGATGCCGAGCTCTCCGGGTTTAATATCGCCCACATTGAGCAACCAATAGCGGTCAGCGCCGGTGCGATAAGCCTTCATCAGCTCCTCATACATGAGCACCGGCGGTGTTGTACATATCCAAAGATAGTCGTGGGGTGCCCCCCAATAGGAGATGTGATAGTACACTCCGGCCCTGCCTTTACGTTTTTGCTCTTGCAGATTGCTAACCCTTTTCATGTAGCCATAGTTATCATCAACCCATACAAGGGTAATATCGTCTGGAACTCGCAGTCCATTCTCGTACACATTCATGGTCTCCTTGTAGGGCACAAATATTTGAGGAATCTCTGTTATGGGCTTCTTGATGTGGGCGGTGAGCAGCCTCCGCTGGTCGCTTATTACTTTTTCGAGCAGTGATGTACGCTCATCGAGGGGCAGATTGCCACGCAATCCGGAGTCGTGCAGGCCCCTCATGGCCATGGTATATATGTTATCGAAGCGCGAAGCATCGTCGAGCCGCTTGTTCCATTTGCCTATTATGGTTTTGCTATTGGTCTTATAGTTCCAGTCTCCGTCACGATTGGTGTCCCATTCCCATTTTGAGGCGGTGTTGATGAGCAGAGGTTCACAGTGGGAAGTGGTGATAACAATACCGAAACTGTCGGCCACAAGTTTGCTTTCAGGGTGAGAATAGAATGCGCCTGTACAGGAATGCATGGCCGGACCAAGCATATTGCCTTTCAGGCGGAGTATAAGTTCGCACACCTTGGCATAGGTCTTTGGGCCTATATCGCCAAGATTTCTCTCAAAATTCTTTGCTGCCCAGGGCTTAAGTCCCCAGTCTTCGTCGTTGATAAATATGCCACGGTATTTTACTGACGGACTTTCCGACACCCATTTGCCCGAAAGCCACACCTCGGATGAATGATTTACTGGCACATCGGCCCACCAATAGAAAGGCGAAACGCCCATTTTCTCTGACACTGATAGCAGTCCGTAGGCTGCGCCACGCTTGTCACTGCCTACCACTATCAGTGCTTTATCTATGCCTTTCTGCGGATTGTCGACCACGCTTATGGCGTATTGCTCCCATCCGCCACGTATTTTCGCAGCATCGATACGGCGATTGGTTATAAGCTTGTCTACGAGTTTGTTATTGCCTATTGTGGCTACTATTATCACGTTGCGGCCTTTTGCGTCGGCCGAAACGCATGGAGCAGTCTCTACTCCGGTTACTCTCCTTATGTCGTCGGTGAATAATTGGGCCACTTTCCTCACGGTTTCGCTCTCTTTTGGCGATACATACAGGGTGGCGGCAGAGCCCTCTGACACTATTGAGAATCCCTGACCTTTGTGGCTTGTTACCTCTATCTGAGCCTGAACATGTAGCGACAGCAACATGAAGGTAATCAGTGTAAATACAGTTTTGCTTGGTTTCATGACTTAGGGTAGATTTGTTTTATAAGCAATATCGTTGTTGCAAAATTAGCATATAATTGCGAATTGGCAATGAATGATTAATAAAAAAATATTGCACCGGCATAGTTGTCGGTGCAATATTAATAATGTATAATGCTTTTATGATTGCCACAGCAGGTCTACAGTTGTATTACTGCTTCTGGTTATTACCTTATGAAGTGCATCGGAGTCCACGGTTCGCTGTGGTCTGGCAGGTCATTAGTGGGCTCGTTGTGGAACTTCTTAAGCATCCACGACATGTTGTGAGCCAGCGTTCTCATTGTTTGCATGCCCTCAATGTCCTGTTTTGCCTGCCCGGGTTCGCGCCCGTAGGCTATGTTCCAGTATTGAGAGGTAACTATTGGCATGTTCATCATTTCGAACATCATGTTCATTGTCTGGTAGGAAACGTCGGCTCCGCCACGCCTGCACACACATACGTTGGCCACGGGCTTGTACTGGAATGCTGCGCCATTGCTGTAAAGCAAACGCTGAATTAGTGCTATGGCACTGCCGTTGGGCACTCCGTAGTAGACGGGAGCACCGAAAACGAACGCGTCGGCATTGATAGCTTTTGCTGAAATCTTATTTGTTATGTCGTCATCAAATACACATCGGTGCTCGTCGGGGTGATTCTTGCACCAGTTGCAGGCAATACAACCACGTATTGGCTTAGCTCCTATTTGCACAATTTCGGTCTCTATGCCGTCTTTTTCTAATGTTTGGGCCACTTCACTCAGTGCAATGAACGTATTGCCATTGCGCCGTGGACTTGCGCTTACTAAAAGAACTTTCATAATGTTTTGTATTTTTACATTGCAAAATTACTGAAATAAAATTGGATAAATACAAGTAACGTAATGTTTTAACTTTGATTTCATTTGCAGGTATTTGTGCTCAGTTGTCCTTGTTCCAGTATCGTCGCAGGTCGTTTATAATGCTGTCGTAGTCAGCGGCAGTGAAATCGCCCTCGCCATGCATCATAATGGTGTACTCTATTCCGTCGAAACTCTTGTGGGTATGGGTGTCACGGAATCCGTTTCGGGTATAGAACTCAAGCCGGCGGTGCCTCTGCAGGCTGTTGCTGGCAGGCTGATCGGGAGATTCCATGTCGAGTATCAGCTTGTGGTTGCCATATTTCGAGACTATCTCACTGAGTATTTCCTGTCCGTAGCCCTTACCTCTGAGGCTCTCTTTTACGGCAAAATACCAGAACCAGTTATAGCTGTCGTGGCAGTAAACCACAGTGAATCCTACTAAAAGGCCATTGTCGTAGTAAACGGTGAAATCGAGAGGAACATTTGTTGTAAGCCTTAGCAGCAACTCCCATGGCACTTGTTCCTCCTCGGGAAAGGCGGTACGATAGAGCTGTTCCACGTCTTTCACGTCGCTGTTTGTGGCCGTTAGCTGTTTCTTATCCATGCTTCTTGTTTGTTAGGCCTGCAAAATTACAAAATAAAGTCGCAACGGCCGCCGTATGGTAGTAATAATATGTTTTTGCCATTGCACATTAAAAACATTGCTGAATACTTGCATCTTACAGCCTAATTTCGTATTTTTGCAAGTGGAAGATAAAACTTCCGGAAAAGCTCTTTTGCTGCTAACCGATTACGAAACTTCTGTAATACGATTACGGGGCTTCCGTAACGTGATTACGAAGCTTCCGTAATGCGATTACGAGACTTCCGTAACATGATTACGAAGCTTCCGTAACAAGTTTACAGAATCAACTCGGTTATTTGGTGGCTTATGATTCGATTTTACAGATTGTGGATATTGATATTGGCTTTGGGCCTTATCGGTTTATAAAATAAATGTAAGTTTGCCTTGCTATGATGTGCGATGACATGGGGTATTCCCCCTTTGGCTATGACAGTTGTTCTTCTCTTGATGCCGCTGATTTGTTTTGCTTGTTTGATGGTATGCAGAATCGTTACTACGATCGGCCATATTCAGACATGGAAGACTATAAAAAAGAGATGGGTAAGCGGGTTAGTTTTATTCTCGACCGTGTGCTTACCAACAGGACTGAGAATGAATTGGTGCGCCTGTATTACGGTATTGGGTGCCGGAGGCGTTCGTTTGATGAGCTCTCTATGTATTATGGCGGCAAGGCTAATACGGCATCCATACTCCGTAGGGCCATGACCAGACTGAAATATTCCGATGAAATGGATTCCTTACGTAAGTATCTGCGTCGCTGAAGAGAGTTGACAATGATGCCTTGTGTTTGTTAATATAAGCAGTAATACCTTGTTGTTCAGGGCTTAATCAGTATATTGGCATGTCAGAAGCCTTTACTTTGGCTTCTGACAGATGCCTTTCTAAATTGTCTTTTCTGTTATCTGTTGTGAATTACTGATATGTCGAACGAGGCGGTATCGGCAATTCCTGTGTACATCATCATTTCCTTCAGCTGCTCGTTCATCTTCTTAACCTTGCTCACCACGCCTTTTGTGCCCTCTTTTAGCAGTGGGGCGAGGATGCCACGGCCCACTGACACGGCGTCGGCTCCAATGGCAAGAGCCTTGAAAGCATCATACCCGGTGTCTATTCCGCAGTCGCAGAAGATGGTGATGTCGCGTCCTTTGAGAGCTTCTTTTATTGCCGGTAGTACAGAAACAGGTGGTATGGCAAACGGAAGGCGACCATGATGGTGCGAGACCACAATGCCACGGCATCCGGCATTGGCAGCTTTGAGGGCGTCGTTTACCGATAGCACGCCCTTGGCAATGAATGGTAGGCGGGTGGAAGCGGCATATTCTTTTAGTGATGACTGCGATATGGGCCCGAGGGGTTGACCGTCTACCACGTCGAAGTGGCCATCCTTGCCCGCAATATGGTCAATGTCTATGCCCACGGCAAATGCTCCTTGGCTCTCGGCAAAGGCTATTTGTTCCCTTATAGTGTCATGATTGGCAAATGGCTTTATGATTCTGACCGTTGGAACACCTGTTTCCATGATGTCGGCAAACTCATTGTCGGGCTCCATTCCTACCCAGTTGAGCAGTCCCAGCTGCTTGGCAGCAAGCGCATATTCCTCCATAGGCTTGCGGTTATCCTTGCCAACCTTGTTCAAATGTGAGAAGGCCGGCATCATTATGGGCGAGTTGAACTTGCGGCCGAATATCTTTGTGGTTATTACAGGCTCTATAGAGTCAATCACCCGCATCTCTACCAGCAGGCTGTCAAGGTAGTGGCGGTTTATGATATTGGCGTCATCGGCTCTTCCACTTGTTACGGGAATGAGCCCTTCCGGTCCCGGCCATGGGCTTTTCATATTCTCTTGCATAAGCTATATTGCCTTTATTGGTTAATGATACAAAGGTAGTGAAAATACCGGAATTATTATTCCGCATTGACATGTTTATTATGCCGTATTTAGAAAAAGTTTGTATTATTACTGCCTGTTCATACCATCGGCAACAATATTAACCACTAAGAATTCCTAAAAGTGGGCCGACAGTATGGGGGAGAATACCTAAATTCAGTAAATACTGTATCCATTCTCACGGCAATAGTCCTTTGCCGGCTCGTAGCCTTGGGCCGTAGCACGGTGTATCCACTTAAGTCCTAGGCGCTTGTCCTGCCTTACTCCGCGTCCGTTCATGTAGAACCAGCCTGTGCAAAACTGTGAGAAAGCGTCGCCATGTTGGGCTGCCAGCTCGTACCAAAAGGCAGCTTCGGCCTCGTCTTTGGGCAGTCCGTCGCCGTTCCAGTAGTCAGCTCCTAAGTTCTTCATGCTCTGAATGTGGCCTTGCCATGCTGCTTCCATCCACCAATGGTTAGCTTTTGCGTGGTCTTTCTCCACACCTTTGCCTTCATAATAAGCGTTTCCAAGATTAACTTGTGCCTGCATGTCGCCCTGTTCGGCCGCTTTTTGGTACCAAAGGCAGGCATTTTGGTCGCTCTGCTCTATGCCATCGCCGTTGTAATAGCATTCCGCCACGTTGAAACAAGCGTAGGTATCGCCTTTCTCAGCAGCCTGAAGGTACCACAAAAAGGCCATGGCGTGGTCTTCAACCACACCCTTTCCCGTATGGTAACATACGCCAAGGTTGTTCATTGCCTTAGCATCGCCATCGTTGGCAGCCTGCCTATAGGCTCTTGCAAGGTCTCTATCGTTGCGCATTGGTACAAAGGTAAGAATAAAAAGCGAGTCCACCAAAACAAAGGAGCCGCCACTACCATACGGCAATAACGACTCCCCGGCTTATAAGCATTTGGTTTTTTACAAGCTTTTCCTGAATAATTCTATACGCTTCTTTTACCTTATTATGCTTTATTACCGTAAGTTGTGAAGGTGCCGGTAATGCTAAAGTTGGGGCTAAAATGCATTTTTGGCGGCACCTTCTTATCGCAGATGTTATTTCAAAGAATTAATCCAGCCGTTCAGTTCGGCCTCGGTCGTGGCCATACCTGTGGTAGTTCCGTCGTCGTGAGTATTAAATTTGAATTCGTGAGCCTTTTCTATCGTGGCACCATTCTGCCGCGCCACGCACGTCATATCCTTGATAACAGTGCCTGGCCAACCGGCATTCGTCATGAATGGAACCACCGTTTTACCCTTTAAATTGGTGGTGGAGAGAAACGTTAGCACCGGACTTGCCATTTTGTACCACCATGTCGGTGTGCCAACTATGATGCAATCGTAGTCGGATATTTTGTGTTTAAGAGGCTTTATCGGCCGTTTGAAGTCGCGTTCCACCTCATCTTGGGCGTCAGAGACAATTTTCTGGTAGTTGCCTTTGTAGGGAGTGGTGGTTTCTATGGCCTCAATGTCGGCTCCAAGGGCTTCTGCCGCCTTGCGGGCTATACCCTCTGTGTTGCCCGACTGACTGTAATAAACAACCAATGTCTTCATTTTCTTGTTCTTTTCTTGCCTGTTTTCCTGTCCTGCGCAAGCCGAAACGGCCAGCGTTAGTATCAATAATATGATTAATTTTATCTTTTTCATGCTTTTGTTATCAATTTCTATGGTGCAAAGTTATAGTAATCCGGCCAATTGATATTTGCTCAAATTACGGTTATTGTTACCAATTTCGTAGAAAAAGATACATGCTACGAAGGGCTGATTTAAGCCTTATGTTATAGCAGTAAATAAATTAGCAAGCTTTATATTAAATGCTTAAATGAATTGGTTAAAGTAATGTCAATAGCCAATAGACTTGAGCCATTTCGCCACTCTTGCCTTTCCCGAGCGCACTTCGTGACCATAAATGGAGAAGCCATCGAGCACTTTAGCATTGGGATAGGCACTTCTGACGTCCTCAACACAGTTTCCCAGGCCTGAGCCTTCGTGGGTAGTGAAGGGTATTATGGTCTTTCCATTAAGGTTGTACTGCTTGAAGAAGGTGAACATTATACGTGGATAGGTGCCCCACCACACTGGTCCGCCTATGAAAATGGTGTCGTATTGACTGATGTTCTTTATGCTTCCGTCAAACTTTGGCAGCTCATTGCGGTTGGCTTCTTGTTGTGCCAGCTCTGTGAGCGCGCGGTATTTCATGCCGTCATACTTATTAGTTTTAAGCTCAAACTGGTCGGCTCCGGTAATGTTACTTATGTAATCGGCCACTATTTTGGTGTTTCCTTCCTTTACTTTGCCCACTGAATAATTGTCGCCGGCGTGGGAGAAGAACACAACAAGAGCTTTACCATGCTTAGATTGATTTGTTTTGGCTTGGTTTGTCAGTTCTTTCGGTGTGTCGTAGTTATGGTTGTCGCTCTTCTTTGACCCGCTGCAGGCCGTAGCAAGCAGCAGACTTGTTGCTGCAATAAAATACTTTCTGATGTTCATATTCTTTCTGCTTTAATGTCGTTTTATTTCTATGGTGCAAAATTATCTACTTTTCCATGAAACAAATGTAGACATCCAACAGATAGAATTACCAATTTTACAGCCTCAATCTGCCATGCTTAAAAGCTGACAGACGGATGATGAATAATAGAAAAAGGTGTAAGGCTCTCACCTGCGGTTTTGCATTTCAGCGAAATGGCGGCGCAACATGGTTACCACTTCAACGGCATTAGTGGCCGGAGCCACAATATTTTCGAGCGGACAGCGGTTGTCTCCTGATGGAATAACAATGTGTTCGACAAGCTTTCCGTATGAGTAGACGATGCCGCTGCTCTTCAATAGTGGTACGGCCTTAGTGCTAAGTACGTCGGCATAGACTTCTTTTGCTCCGCCGAATGCAATCATACCGGCGGCCGCCTTGCCTATAACTTTGTCGGCTATGGTGGCTCCTCGCAGCTGTTCAGGCTCTTTGTTGAGCAGGTCCTCAAGGTCGCGCACTCCTTTCTTGTAGTAACGGCGAATGCTTCCTTGTGAGTCGGCCATCACAAGGGAACATCCTTCGGCGTGAAGTATATCTATAAGTTCACTCAGCATTGCCCTTATTGTCAAACATATTCAGCAAAAGCCACCCTCCGAATATCTGCAAGAGAATGCCGGGAAAGCCAAGACTGACATCTTGAAGTGCTGCTGTCGGGTTGCCGGTCATGCCCCATTCGGCCAGCGAACCAATCAGTTGATAGGCTAAAACCACAAGAATGATGCACGGAAGTGTGGCCTTCTTGAAGCTGTTGGCTACGATAGCGGCTGCCAAAGCCAGCAATATGCTCTTGGTAAGGATAATGGGCAGCATGGCGGTAGGAGGCATACCGAAGAGCAGATTGTTTACCAGCGGAGAGCAAACTGCCGTGAGCAGACCCACGGTAAAGCCGTATTTGTAGGCGCCTATCAGCGTAAAGAAGTAGATGGGGAGCAGGATCAATCCTCCTTGAGGTATGAGATGGCAAAGCTGAGGCAATACTATGTTGCCCAAAACAAACAATGTGGCTATCAGATAAGTGCGTAATTCGCGGTAGCCAAGTTGATAAAGGCTTACTGTTTTAACGTTTTCCATATTCTGTAATTGTTTATTTCTCTAATGTGTTAACCACCTCTTTGAGCAAGGAAATAATGGGAAGATGTTGCGGACAGGCACCTTCGCACTGCCCACAGTGTATACATGCCGATGCTTTAGGGCCTCCAGGCCTCCAGCTATAATCGCTTCGGGCCTCTTTTAGCCGTCCATACATTTTATAAACGTTCATTACCGAGAATATTTCGGGTATGTGAATGCCCTGCGGACAGCCTGGTGTGCAGTAGTGACAGGCCGTACATGGGATGCGGTCAAAGCTGAGAAGTTTTTGCCGTGCTGCTTTTATCGTGGCTTGCTCTTCGTCAGTCAGCGGTTTGAAATCTTTCATATAAGAAAGGTTATCGGCCATTTGCTGTTCGTCAGACATGCCACTCAGCACTATCATAACATCGTCAAGCGAGGCCGCAAAGCGTATTGCCCACGAAGCGAACGAGGCATTTGGATTTGCCTTCAGGAATATATCCTTAACCGGCTCTGGTGGGTCAGCAAGCGTACCACCCTTTACTGGCTCCATGACTATAATGGGTTTGCCATGTTTTTTTGCCACTTCGTAGCAGCGGTGCGACTGCACCAAGTGGTCATTCCAGTCGGAATAGTTTATCTGTAGCTGTACAAACTCGGCGTCAGGATGCTTTGTCAGAATCTCATCGAGTAGCTCCGGGCTGTCGTGGAAGGAGAAGCCGTAGTGGCGAATCAGTCCTTCGGCTTTCAGCTGGCGCACGTATTGCCAGATGCCATAATTCTCATAGTTGGCTATTTTGTCTTTTGCAAGGGCGTGAAGGAGGTAGAAGTCGAAGTAGCCTGCACCGGTTCGCTCCAAACTTATGCGGAATTCGTCTTTAGCTTCCCGTTCGTTTTTGGCAGCAAAGGCGCCGGCATTGAGCTTGGAAGTGAGGTAGAATGAGCTGCGTGGATGGCGCTCGACGAGTGCTTTCCTTATGGCTTCTTCCGAGCCTGTGTATACATATGCGGTGTCGAAGTATTTTCCTCCGGCAGCCAGAAATGTGTCACACATGCGAGCTGTCTGTTCTATGTCAATCTCGTCAGTGCCCTTCTTTCTCGGCAGACGCATGAGTCCGAATCCGAGTTTTATGCAATCGTCAATCAAAAAGTTATTCATAATGTTCTTGTTCTTGCCTGTTTGCCTGTATTAAGCTGACATTTCCTCGCGGTATTTTGCGGGAGTTATGCCCAGTTCTTTCTTTATAAAGCGGCTGAAATGCTGTGGATATTGGAATCCGAGGCTATCGCTCACCTCGCTGATAGATTTGGTGTTGTCGAGCAGAGCCTCCTTGCTGGCATCGAGAATATGGGCCTTTATTATCTCCTGAGCAGTGCGTCCGGTTTCCTTCTTTATAAGGTCGCCAAAGTAATTGGCGCTGAGGCAGAGCTCGGAAGCGGCTGAAGCCACCGAAGGAAGCCCGTTCTTGCGGGCATTGTTTCCTTTGAAGTAGTTGTCGAGTAGTACCTCAAAACGGGCAAGTATGTCGGAATTGGCCACCTTTCGTGTCTCAAACTGGCGCTCATAGAATCGTTGACAGTAGTTGAGCATGGTTTCAATGAGTGATGTTATTACCGGTTTTGACAGTCTGTCTATGTCATGGCTGATTTCTTCCTTTATCATTTTGAGGCAATTTAGCAACGTTTCGTGCTCGCTGTCAGACACGTGCAGAGCTTCGTTCACCTCATATCCGAAGAAGCTATAATCCTTAATGTGCCGTCCAAGATTGGTTCCGTGGATTAGATCTGAGTCAAAGAAGAGTCCATAACCTGCAGGACGGACTTCTCCTCCATTTTCAACGCCGATGACTTGTCCCGGTGCCATGCACACCACATCGCCCTTATCGTAGTCGTAATGCGTACGTCCGTAAATGAGTTCGCAATTCTTTTCCTCCTTAAGGAATATGGCATAGAAACTCATTGTGTGCCTCATCGACTCAATGGGCTTGCAATCATACATGTTGATAACACTGACCAGAGGGTGCTGAGTGGGCAGTCCGAAGTAGTCGTTGAAGTCTTGAATAGTGGCGAAATTAATCATAGTGTGGGCTGATATTTATGCTTGCAAATTTAATAATTATTTTTCAAACAGCCAAATTCATGCTCTCAAGTGTTGGCTTATGGGCAATAAGCCAGTCGCGCATGAATATTTTTGTGGGTTTGCCGGTCATTATCTGCATCACCATAGACAGGTATTCCTTGCTCAAACCGGCATTTCTGGCCACCGAAAGCTCAGCGGGCAACTTGCCTTTAGCGCAGAATGAGGCTTCGATGCAGCTTTTCACTCTGGCCACAACGCCCTGAGCGCGGCATTCGCGCAGTATTATCTGGTGGCGGTAGAACCGCTCTGCCAAATGCATAAGTGCGCTCAGATGGTCGCGAAGCAGCAGTCGGGTGGTGGAGTCAATGCTTTGCTTAAGCTCGTTTTTTATCAGAAGGGCTATCTGACCCCATGCTACATAGTCGCGTTGCGATATGTGGAGCGACTCGTTTTCATGAAAATGAAACATGGGAAAGCCCGAGGCCACACGGCCAAAATAGTTGTTGTCGAAAGCTATTATACCGGCACAGTCTTTCAGATTCAGCTTTCTGCCCGGAGCATAGAAGGTAATTGAGGCTGAGCGGAAGTCGTTAACGCCCCGTCCGAGCACTTCATCCATGCGCGTGGTGTTGAGCCTTATGATGATGGTATTGAAGTTGCAGCAGTCGCAATCCATAAGTTCCGGCTTGTCGACCACCGTCAACAGCGGGTGGTCGGTGCCGGTATTCATCAGTCGGTTCAGTTCACAAATGCTGTAAATCATGTTTTCTCGCCTCCTTTCCGTATAGCTTTCGGGTTGCAGATAGTGAGAGTCAACGGTCTTGAGCCTCACTTACTATTTGGCGAACCTGTCTGTCTGAGTTTGCAGACTCGGCCCCATGAATGCTCACTCCGTTCTTGACTGTGGCTCCGGGAGCCTCTTTGCGTATGAAACGCTCGGAAGAACCCATGCCCGAACCTTCGTTAGTGCAGAACGGAATGATGGTTTTGCCCGTAAAATTGTAGCTTTCCAAGAAGGTGTAGACCACCATCGGCATTGTTCCCCACCAGTTCGGATAGCCCAATATTATTGTATCGTAGTCGTCAATGGACTGCAACTTATTCTTCATCTCAGGGCGAGCCTGAGCCCTAAGCTCAGCCTTGGCCTGATCGATGCACTCATAGTAGTCAGCCGGATAGGGCTCTACGGTGTCTATTTGAAACACATCAGCCTCCGGCATCAGTGCCTTTATCTTCTCAACTACGGTTTCGGTGTTTCCTTTCTTTATGTTGCGCACACCGCCATTCCACCAATTCTCACCTTTGCGGGAGTAATAAGCAATTAATGTTTTCATGATTCTGTGTTTATTTCTTTTTACGAATGCAAAGGTACTACAATAACGCCCCAAAGTCAGTACCTCAATAACAGACTAAATTACCAATAATACAGATACTGCAAACTACCTGTTCAGATGGTATAAACCACAGGTTTAGCCTTGCCAAACAATATGTTTAAAATAGGGAAACGACCGCTTTGCACAGGCTAAAGAACCATGGCGAAGCGGCCGCGTCAGCTATATTACCTTTTGATATTTATGTCTTCTCAGTGAGTAGCCTTAAGATATTGCAAGTCGCCATACCAATAACTGGCCGTGGTACCGCCGTCAATGAGAATATCAGTGCCCGAAATGAAGCGTCCTCTCGATGACATCAGGAACTCGGCAAGGTCGCCTACCTCGTCGGGAGTGCCAGCACGGTGGGCCGGACTTGCTGCTATCATGTCGAGATAGCCTTTGGCGCGCGGTCCGTGAAGTTCATCATTGGCCAGCGGAGTTATGATGATGCCCGGCGAAATGGAGTTGATTGTGGCTCCGCGCTTGGCCCAACGGGTAGCCTCAAAAGCTACTTTCAGCACGTTGCAGCGCTTGGAATACTGATAAGCCTTGAGGGTATCGTTGATGGCTTGCACGAAGTCAAGGTTCAGAAGTTGCTCCGGTGCTGACATGGCAAGGGCGTCATTCTGCTCCTGAGGCAGTGCCGGCAGCCTGTGACCGCTCTGCGACGAGATTATGATACCGGAGCCACCGTAGGCCATTATCTTGCCAAACTCCTCAAGAAGTACTGCAGTGCCAACCATGTCTACTCGCAATATCTCCTTGACAGGGGCTTGAGAGGGCGACACTCCCGCTGCATTGATGAGGTTGTATACCTCTCCGTACTTCTGCGCCTCAGCCACAAGGCGGAGTATATCGTCCTTAGAGCCGATGTCGACCTGCAGCGTTGAGCACTCGAAACCTGCGTTTTCGAGGGTCTTGGCGGCCTTGTTGGCGTTATCTATACTGTAATCAGCCAGCACAATATGCTTTCCTGCCGACACTCTTCTGGCTATAGCCTGACCTATTGAGCCTGCTCCTACCAGTACAACAACTTGCTTTTTCATTGTCATTCTTTCTTTTTCGTTTCTTGTTTTACGACTGCAAAGGTACTGACTATTGGCAAGTTGACTCGTACCATCATTCCTTTTCCATTTACCTATTTTACCTTTCGTTCAGCGCATGTACCGGTTCGCGAATTCTTTTATGCGGCAGGCGTACTCCGTAGGGTGGGTATCATAGCTTCGGGCATGCTTTGCGCCGTTGGCTATCCATAAGTATTTTGGTGCGGGCTTGGCCTTGTAGAGTTGCCAAACCATAGGCGTGGGCACGAAGGTGTCACGACTTCCGTGAATGAAAAGCATGGGTCGGCGGCATTTTGCCACCTGACTGAGGGGTGACGCCTGACCAAACGACCAACCATAGCGTAGCTTGCAGAGGGCCGAAGTGGTGTACATTAGTGGAAAATCGGGCAGGTTGAACATATCGTGAAGCTGCTGGCTAAACTCATCCCATACGCTTGTGTAGCCGCAATCCTCAACGAAGCAGCGCACGTTTTGCGGCAACTGCTCGCCTGAGAGGCACATAACCGTGGCTGCGCCCATTGAAACACCGTGAACGATGATGAGTGGCGGACGTGTGGTTTTATCATCTTTGCAGTGCTCAGTGAATATACCTGATGCCACGTTGAGCCATTCTTTCACGTCGATACGGTCTTTCCAGCCCATCTGTTCATCATCTCCCTCGCTCTCGCCGTTGCCATGCAGGTCGGGGATTAGTATGCCATAGCCCATACGATAATATATGTGGGCAATGGGAAGCATGGACACGTAGCAGTCGGTATAGCCGTGAATGAGTACCGCTACCTTATGACTGAAGGCCCGTGAACGGTATGGCCATAGGTAGACGGCATGATGACGGTCGCCGTCTTGGGATGTTATCGTGGTGTCGTGTAGTGCTCCTGCCAGCCGCAAACTGTCCATCCAGAGGCTGTCGGCAGGGCATCTGTGCTTCATCTTTGTCCACATCAGAACTTCGTCGCGGCCTTTGTTGGGCGACGGATGCAACGAGAAGTTGAGCATGTAGAAGCTGCCGCCGATGGTCATGGCCACAACTATTAAGGCCAGAATGGCCAGAGATAAGAGTAATTTGCGCTTCATTTGCCTGAGGATAAAGTATCAAAGAAGTAGCGCCATAGCGGTGCTACCATCATGGCCTGATGGAAAAGGCCTTGCCTAAGCATGGAGAATACTTCGCTTTGAGGCTTCAAGAGCACCTCCAACTCTTCGGTGTCGTCAAGATGTTGCGCCTCAGTGTGGCTCACGCCTTGGGCCAAGAAGCAGTGGCAACGGTTATTGTTTGTGCTCGAATTTGGCGCTATGGTCATCAGTTTGGTCCATTCTCCGCCAGTGAAGCCGGTTTCTTCGGCCAGTTCTCTCTGTGCCGCAACGAGCGGACTTTCGCCCTTTTCTATCACTCCGGCAGGTATTTCGAGCGACACTTCGCCCAGTGCGTAGCGCCATTGCTGCTCCAAGATGATGCTGCCATCGGTGGTAATGGCTATTACGTTCACCCAGTCGGGATACTCAAGCACGTAGTATTCGCTGTTAATTCTGCCGTCAGGAAGCTTCACTTTATCCTTTCGGGCCGTCAGCCAAGGCCGTTTTACAAGGTATTCTGACTCTAGCGTCTGCCACTTACCTATCTTCTTGCTTTCCATATGATTAGGATTTTCGGCAAAGTTACAGTTTTTTTGAGTTTTAATGGTTGGATCATAGAGTTTTTGTTTCAGGATTATGATACATATATCTTTCTGCCACCTAAAGTCAACTTGATTCTTGTAATCTTATTACGGGACTTTCGTAAAGGGATTACAGAAGTCCCGTAACGTCGTTACGGAACTTTCGTAACGTTATTACGAGACTTTCGTAATCAGATTACGGAAGCTTCGTAACTTTATTACAGAAAATAAGTAAGGTGATTATACTTTTCTATTGCTGCCAAATGGCAATAGAATAAGACTCAGTGTGCTTGCAAAGATACAATATTCGGCATGCTGTTCCAAACTTTTAAGCACAAAACCGCGAATTGCTTACATGCCGTCGGAACCGTAAAGGCATGGCTGTGGCATGATGGAAGCAGTGGGCCAAGACCACCGGCAGGCCAATACGGCCTACCGGTGCATGCGCCTCAGCTCTATGGCTTCCTTGCCGGTAATGTGCTCTATGTCGAGTTCTATCATGCACATGGCCTTTGCCGACTTGGCAATCTCCTTGCTTAGAGCCTCATTATCGTTTGGATTGTAGCGGTTTCCCAACAGCTTGACGGCCTTGAGCTTGTCTTCCTCGTTATCAATGATGTGGATACGGCCAAAGCAAATTACCGAACGGAAGTATGTTGTGTACTCCTTTGGCTTTACGTCGTCCTTCTCTATCACTGCGAAAGAAGCCTTGTCGCAGTTGCGTATGGCGTCTATCTTGTGGCCACGCAAGGCAGAATGGAAGAAGATTTTACCGTCGGAGTAGACGAAACTTATTGGAAGAGAATACGGATAGCCCCCATCGCCGAGCAAGGCAAGGGTGCCCGAGGTGGCATTACGTAATATATTGACGCACTCTTCGGCCGGTAATTGCTGGCGTATGCGGCGCATTGGGCGAAAGTTAAAGTCTGTCATGATGCTGAAACTGTTTTAAGTCCGATGATGGAAAGAATTAAAGTAGTGATAAAAAATATGCGCCAGAACGACGTTGGCTCATGAAACACGACGATGCCGAGCACAACTGTGCCCACGGCTCCTATGCCAGTCCACACCGGATATGCCGTACCGAGGGGCAGATGGCGTGCCGAATGGGCTAGAAGAAGCATGCTAAGGGCTGTGAAAACTAAAAAACCAAGAAG
>CAZUWO010000001.1:60150-73260 GCA_964623995.1 uncultured Prevotella sp.
CCAAAGGTTCTGAACCGTGCCCTCTTTAGTCTTGGCTTCGGCCAGACAGAATGTGAAGCCACACTCGCATAGTCCGGCAATAATCAGAACAATCCAATTCATAACTGTTGTCAGTGACTATCCTTCATGAGGGCTGCAGCAATATTCCGGCGTCTCCTTCCCGAGGATTTCTAAATCGGTTGCAAAGGTAATGCTTTTTATTTATATGCCAAAAGCAATCAGGTTTCTTTTGGGGGATAATGGGGTTTGGCATGACTGGTTATGCCGTAATTATGCTATTGCTCTGTTCTTTTATAAAAATTGCCAGCATAACTATTTGTTTAGAGGCAGCGTTTTTGTCGGAACCTTTTAGTATCTTTGCACAAATTAAATAGGAAAAGGTATAGATGATGAAGATATACTTTGCAGGATCAATACGCGGAGGCAGGGATTTGGCCGACCTTTATGGTCGAATTATAAGCTACTTGCAGCAGAAGGGCGATGTACTAACAGAGCATATAGGCAAGCCGAACGTAGCCACAGCAGAGCAAGGGAGGCAGAAAGACAGCCTGATATATGAGCAAGATACGGCTTGGCTAAGTCAAAGCGACGTGCTGATAGCCGAATGTACGTGCCCGTCATTGGGTGTAGGCTACGAGCTTGCCTATGCTGAGAAACTCGGAAAACCATGCTATGTATTCTACAATCCGGTACGAACACAACTCTCGGCCATGATAACTGGCAACAAGTATTACCATATATATCCTTACAAGACGGAAGAAAAGGTTTATACCATCATAGACGAAATATTCAGGAAGTAGCATAACGGCATGACAGAAGAGGAAATAATGAAGCTCGTTAAGGGCAAAGAAGGATTCATAGGTGATGCTCGCAAGATTCCGCAGGACATGCAAACGGAGGTGGAATCACTGGTTTGGGACTACAATCAGACCCGTCCGACCGACACAAAGAAGCAGCGCGAGTTGCTGAAAAAGATACTTGGCACCTACAACGACAAGGTTTTCATAAAACATGGCATACACTTTGACTTCGGATTCAACACTCATTTCCTTGGCATGGCATTCATAAACTACAACGTTACCATACTTGATACGAGTCCGGTGGTGATAGGCGACCGCTGCTTCATAGCTCCTGGGGTTACCATTTCGTGTGCTTCTCACCCCATTTATTCAGATCAGAGGGCGCAAGGTATGGAGATTTCGCGGCCGATAACAATAGGTGAAGGAGTCTGGATAGGTGCTAACGCAACCATATGTGGTGGAGTTTGCATTGGCGACAGGGCAGTAATAGGAGCCGGAGCCGTTGTGGTCAAGGACGTTCCCGCCAACTCTGTGGTTGTGGGAGTGCCGGCCCGAGTATCAAGAAAGATAACAGAGGCAGACATAATACCGCAAAACAAGATACAGTTCTGACATGCAACCAAAATTCATTCTTACGCTTGACGGTTACTTGCGCATAGGAAACGTGAACATGCACAAGGACTTGCTGCTGCCAAATGATACGTGTATAGGTGGTGGATATTGGGAAATAGATTATGTTTCGCACAGACTCATGCTCTCGGGACGTTCATATGACTATGGGAAACCTAAGTGGAATTTCGTAGAAGGCAAGCTTTTCGTGCCTCGAGACTACAATGGCCTGCTCATAGAGTATCAAGGTGACTCGATGATGGATGATGTAAATGTGTCGGAAGAATATGAAATCAGCTACTACTAACTATGGGGCTGATTTTATTTTGGATGGTTTAAAAACTTCGGATGGCTTCTTTTGTTACTTTAAAGTGCTGATAAAATCGATCAAAGCAGAACCGTCGTCGAGTGAAGGAGAGTAGTCTTGAAGTATGTTTATCATGCTTGCGCCGACTATTTCCTTAAGGTCTTTGGCCGTTTGAAGCAAACATATGTTTCCGGCAAGGCCACAAACGTCTATCTGTTCTATGCCGAGGGCTGCCACGAGGCGCAGCAAAACGCTGGCCGACTTAGCATTGTCGAGTATGGAATATTCTTCTTTGTCCACGCTGTTGCCCTTATATAATAATGTGAAGCCGCCACGAACTTTATTCAGAGCCTCAAGAAGCGGTTGCCATATGGCTGCTCCCACCGAGTGCTGAACGCAATGAGGAGGCCACGGACCACCCTCACGGTTGAACGAACAGTGCCGGTAAGGGTGCCAATCTGATGTGGCTATCCTCACCAAGTAGTCGTTTTCGTGCTCACGTACGTATTCCGCAAGATGGTTCATGGCCTCTTTTCCCCCCTCAACGGGTAGGGTGCCACTGATGAAGTCGACTTGAGGGTCGACAATAAGTAGCATCTTCTTCATTTCATATACATTCTATTTGAGTTGTTTACCGTCGGAAAAAGCGTTGCCTACATGCTTTCCTATCTGCAGATAGCCCATATGTACTGGGTCGAAGGTGAGCAGATGCATCTTCTCTAAGTCCGGTTTGCCATCGTCGGCAAGGTATTTCTCGTCAACAATTATGTTAACAATCTTAGCCACAATGTAGTATCCGGTGCTCGATTCGTCAATCTTACGCTCTATTTTGCACTCAAAAGTCATGGGGAAATTGGTAAATACTGGAGCGTTGACGTTGTTGGCCTTAACCACATTCCAACCGGTATTGGCTACCTTTTCCTTAGTCTTTTTACCGCTGACGAGGCCCACATAGTCAGCCGCAACAAGGGTTTCGGTTGTGGCAAAGGCAACTGTGAACTCCGGATTAGCGTTTAGGTTGAGTGTTGTTTGGTGGTTTCCCATCGAAATCATAATTTCATCATGGTCCCAAGTGCCTGCCCATGCGGCATTCATTGCGTTTGGTGTGCCGTCGGAATCGTAGGTTCCGATAATGATTACGGCCTGTGGCATGAACCAGGCTTGTGGCTTAAAATTTTTCATACTTATCCTTTCTTATTGTTGTTATACTGCTTTTGATTGTCTATATCAATGGTTTACGACTTATAACCGACTGCTTTAGCAGTGCTAAGTTAGCGGTTTGCTCAATCTTTAGGATAGCCTATCTGACTGTTAAGAATGAAGTCGTAGGTGTCGTCTAGATTCAATTCCTTTTTCAGGCTGTTGCTATCCATGGTCATTCTTGGCACTGTGTTGAGGCCGAGGGCACTGCAAATAAGGCAGATGTTTTCAGAAACGTAGCCTGCATCAATAAGTCCCATGCGCTGAGCGCCGTTGGAGCGTGAGCCGAACTTGCTGTGATCGCTCACCAAAACGAGCGATACCGGTGCGCTGGCAGCAAAGGTTTGCGGTCCGGCAACAAGCGTACGAAGATCTTTTCCGCTAACTTTTGCGAGCTTGTTTTCCTTTGGTTCATAGCGGTAGGCACCGTCTTGGCGCACTACATACACCACAATGTCTTGAGCGTTGATGGCTGATGGAGCCGTAATCTTGCCTGATTGGGGGCGGTTTATGCCACATGCGGCCCATAAAACGGTGGATAGCACATCGTCGGGAATCTGCTTCTCGGAGTATTCGCGGGCAGAATGGCGGTTCTGTAGAGCCTCCATCAGCGTAGCTTTGTTACCCATTTGCGGTGCGGGAAGCTCAATATCCTGGGCTTTACACGATGTTATAGCCGATGCAAGCAGTGCTATTGCCGCTGAAAGAATGATGTTTTTTCTAATCATAGCTATATTTTTAAGTTTTGGTTATTCCAATATTGTGGCCACAACCCGCCTTGCTCCGCCATCGTTTCGGAACTCGCAGAGGTAGATACCCTGCCAAGTGCCAAGGTTTAGGCGCCCTCCAGTTATGGGAATGTTGATGCTGCAGCCGGTGATAATGCTCTTGGCGTGGGCCGGCATGTCGTCGCTTCCTTCGAGAGTATGCTCATAATATGGTTCGTTTTCGGGTATAAGATGGTCATATATCCTCTCCATATCGTCGCGAACAGACGGATCCCAATTCTCGCAAACACTTAGAGCGCAGCTCGTATGCTTGATGAAAAGGTTGAGCAGTCCTGCTTTTGGCAGTCCGTCAAGGTGGTTCAGCACCTCATTGGTTATGAGATGGAAACCACGTCGTTGTGGCCTGAGTGTGAATTCTATTTGCTTTACCATTTCATTAGAAGTTCTTGTGCAGCCATGTCATAATGACTTTCACTATGTAATCCTGCTCTGCGGCGGTTAGGCGTCGGCCCTTTTCTATGCCGTGCCACTTCTCAAGGCACCCCCGGCAGCAACATCCCGTGGCGTGTTGAGCTATGAAAGGCGGAAAGATGCCATGGCGCATGGGAGTTTGTTTGCCATCATTCGGAATGCTTGCAGGCGCTAATCGTCGGGCTATTATTTCCCTTGCGCCATGTTCTATCTTAGTCCAGCCCTTCTCTCGTATGTAGTTTTTATCCTTCAAGTTAAGGTAAAAGCTGCTGCGAAATTTGCTTTTAGCCAGTCTGTTGAACAAGTCTGTAAGGTCAGTTTCAGCCTTATAGCCTTCTTCTGCCTTATCTTCTTCGAGTGGAAACAACTCCAATTGCTTTTCTGTCATTGCCGTTTTCCTTCCTTATCCTGCTGCCATAAGGCGCTTAATGTAAGTTGCCCCAAAGTTAATAATTTCTTTTTTTATTCCAAAATATTGCGCATCCTTTTTCTTATATGTCAATATAAGATAGCCTAAACAAAATAGTTCGAGAGCTGTTAATAACGATTAAAAACACAGGATTTGGCTTAATAAGTTGTAAACACTAATAGAACTAGTTGCCAATTAATAACTGATTTATTTAATTTGCAGTGTAATTAAAATCAATACTATTATGAAGCGACTTACAACAAAGGAAAAGGAGATAATGGAAATGCTGTGGCAACATGGTCCAATATATGTCAGAGAACTGCTGAAGTTGTATCCTGACCCCAAGCCACACTTCAATACAGTGTCTACTCAGGTGCGTATTTTGGAGATGAATGGCCTCGTAAAGCATACTGCCATAAAGGGAAGCTTCCGCTATGAAGCTGCATTGAGTGAGAAAGAGTACGGTAAATGGTCGATGGCAGGAATAATAAAGAATTACTTTAACGACAGTTACCTCTCGGCAGTGAGTGCCCTTGTTAAGGAGAAAAAGATATCAAAGGAGGAGCTTCAGAGTCTAATAGAGCAGATAGAGGAAGGAAAATGATGACGTTTTTGCTTTACGACCTCCGTGTGGCTGTGCTTATAGCGGTGTTCTATGTGTGCTACCGCCTGTTGCTTTCGCGCGAAAGTCTGCATGAACTCAATCGTTTCTTGCTTCTCGGCACTGCCATTGCCTCATTCTTGCTGCCATTCTGCGTTATAACGGTGCACCGTACTGAGCTGATGGCATCAACTCCGCTGCCACAAATAACGGCAACAGCCTCTCAGACTGTGCATGTTGAGCCCACGTCGTGGTGGCATGTGGCTCTGATAGTTGTATTCTGGACAGGATTTGTAATATCAATAGCTTATACAATATTATCGATATCGAAAGTATGCTTAATGATAAGACGATGCGAGAAGCACCGTATGGCCGATGGAACTGTGATAGCCGTGGCCGCCGGAGAGGTGTCTCCGTTCAGTTGGATGCACTATATTGTGATGTCGCGTAGCGATTACGCCCATCCCGATAATGCCATCTTAATGCACGAACACGAGCATATCCGACGTCATCATTCATGGGATGTGGTGCTCGTTAGCATTCTTTCGGCGCTGCAATGGTTCAACCCGGCTATGTGGATGCTACGCTCCGATCTGCAAACGGTTCATGAATACGAGGCAGATGCAGCGGTGCTTTCGGGCGGAGTTGATGCCCGCCAATATCAATTAATGTTAGTTAGAAAAGCTATGACAGTAGCAGGGTACTCTGTTGTTAATAGTATTAATCACAGTACCCTGAAACAACGCATAACAATGATGAACACTCATAAAAGCAAAAAGCATGTTTGTCTGAGGGCTTTCTACGTTATTCCAATCGTGGCAGCATCGCTTGTGGCATCTGCACGAACCGTAACCGACTATAAAATAGTTGAGTCCGCAAGTCAAACTGCACCTAAGGCCGCTGCCACAGTACAACAGTTGATTGCTGAGAGCAAGCCTACGATAAGTGCCAATACCAAGTTGGAAGATAAGAAGGTGGTAAATCTGAAACCTGATGACAAGTCAAAAAGCAACAATCCACTTATAATAATTGACGGAAAGCAGTGCACCTATAATGCTCTTGAAGAACTAAGCCCTAACGATATTCAGAATATAACCGTCTTGAAAGACCCTGATGCCATCAAGAAATATGGCGAAAAGGGTAAGAATGGCGTGATAGTGATAAACACAAAAAACGGCAACGGCCCTGTGAAAGCAACAGCAAAAGCCAACGATAAAGTGTTTGCCGCTGCCGAAAAAATGCCGGTATTTTCGGGGGGACCGTCAGAATTGAAGAGGTATATCAGTTCAAACCTGCAGTATCCTGACGTTGCAAGAAGGTGGAAGACGCAAGGAAGGATTTTAGTTAGCTTTATTGTAAGCGCTGATGGCTCAGTTTCTGACCCTCAGATAGTTGCCAATCACACGTCGGCTGAGGCTGTCAGTAATGCGTATGCTGCGGAAGACGGAGGCAAAGCTGATTGGGCAAAGGAAGAATTGCGCCGAAAAGGAGTGCAAGAAGCTCAGGCAGCACTCGCACAAGAAGCTATACGCGGGGTGGGAGCGATGCCAAAATGGGAGCCCGCAACACAAGATGGCAAGCCAGTAAGTGTGAAATACAATATTCCTGTCACCTTCAGAATTCAATAAAAGAAGAAAAATACTGTTTTGTTGACATTGCTATCGGAAGCACGAAGCAATATTGCAGTTTCCGAATAAGACAGCTGTAACCATTGCCAACATGTATGGATGAATGACTCTATATGTGTTGGCAATTCTCTTACATACTTGTTTGGTGGCTGGAAGCTTTATATTAATGTGTAAAGACGATGCTTTCTGAGTGTAGAATCAACGCTTGTTGGCTGTTATTGCAGTTTTGTTGAGTTGAGCTATTGCCGGTATGAGTAATTCTTATTACCTTTGCATGGAAAATGAATCAACTTACTTAACCTATGAAATTACTTCTAATCATATTCTTAACCGCTATAACTGCTGTGCTTTCAGCGCAAAGCAATAATGCTCCAACTATGGGTTGGAGCTCGTGGAATACTTATAGGGTGAACATAAGTGACAGCCTTATACGCCACCAAGCTGACTGTATGGTGAGCAAAGGACTGAAAGAAGCGGGCTATAGCTACATAAACATTGACGACGGCTATCAAGGCGGACGCTCGAAAGATGGAAAACTGAAAGTAAACAGTAGTCGTTTTCCGCACGGATTGAAGCCTGTGGCCGACTACATTCATTCGCTTGGGCTTAAGGCCGGAATATATTCTGATGCCGGACGCAACACTTGTGGCAATTATTATGACCACGACACGCTCTCGGTAGGTGTGGGCTTCTATGGTCATGATGTCGACGACGCGCGCTTCTTCTTCTGTGATATGGGCTTCGACTTTATAAAAATAGACTTTTGTGGAGGTGATTTAAAGCAAAATACAGAACGTTTGCAGTTGGGCGAAGAAACCCGCTACACAGACATTCGCAATGCCATCAACTCAGTTGGCGGCAGCAATGTGCGCATGAATGTGTGCAGATGGAATTACCCAGGCACTTGGGTGGGGCGCGTGGCCGACTCTTGGCGAACCACGAGCGATATACAAGACAACTGGAAATCGGTGGCCCGAATACTGAAAGAGAATCTATATTTGTCAGCTTACAGCAGTGATGGCCACTACAACGATATGGATATGCTCGAGGTGGGGCGCTCTATGACCGCCGAAGAGGACCGCACTCACTTCGGTATGTGGTGCATTATGGAGAGCCCTTTGCTCATAGGGTGCGACTTGGGGAGCATCAGTGAGCAGACATTACAGTTGCTTAAGAACCCCGAACTCATAGCCCTGTCGCGGCAAGAGCCTCACCAACAGGCTTATCCGGTGGCTCTTTCTAATGGCGTTTTCATACTGGTGAAGGATGTGGAGCAGTTAAACGGATTGAGCCGTGCGGTGGCTTTCTACAATCCAGGCGAAGCTGAGGCTGTGGCAACGCTACGGTTAAGCGACGTGGACTTGCAAGGGCCTACCACGGTGCGAAATGTTTTCAGCCGCAAAGACGAAGCTCCAATCACCGATGGCATCATGGAAGTGAGCGTGCCACGCCACGGTTGCCGCATCTATGTGCTGAAAGGGCGTCGCCGTATTGACCGTATGCGCTACGAAGCAGAGGCAGCTTACATTTCAGACTATCAAGAATTATGGAATAACCGGGCTCTGTGGACTGGCATATATGAGTACGACGACAATTGCAGTGCGGGTATGAAAGCCACTTGGCTCGGTTGTTCTGCGGCCAACGACCTTGTGTGGAGTAACGTCTATCGCAGCCACGGCGGCAAGTTTTCATTGCTATTCAAGCATGAAGGCGCTGGCAGCTTCACTGTAAATGTGAATGGCAGCGACGTGGCTACAGTCGATTCCTTGTCGGGTAATACATCTAAGGTGAAGGTAAGGCTGCGCAAGGGCAACAACACAGTGAGACTCTACAATGCCAAAAACCGCATGCCAGACATCGACTATATGCAAGTCTTAGAATAGAAAGCAGCTGCTTAGTGGTCGGAAACCGCTGCTTTAGGTGGTCCAAACCATTGATATAGCCATGCTAAACCAATGGTTTACGAATCAGAGTTTACTCTTTTTGTAAATCTTTTAGTAATTATATAGTGTCAATCTCGTAGCTTTAGGAAATAATTGTTAACTTTGCAGAAACTTAAAAACACCAACCTAAGAATGAAACGATACTTCTTTCATATTGCGGTCGCATTGTCTGTGATGCTTCCTTCTGCCGCAATGGCTCAGGAGCTTGTCCACTATACCGGTACCACGCTGAGCAATCCTAACTTGCATGATGGCGGTTTGTCGCCTGTAATTGGCGTACATAACATTCAAGTGATGCGGGCCAACCGCGAGCATCCTACTGCTGCAAACGGCATGGGGTGGACCTACAACCACCAGCCGATGCTTGTTTACTGGAATGGAAAGTTCTATATGCATTATCTTTCCGATGAGAAAGACGAACAAGTGCCACCATCTCGCACCCTGCTCACAACGTCTTCTGACGGCTATCATTGGTCTGCGCCGGTGATTCTCTTCCCCGAATATCATGTGCCTGAGGGCTATCAGAAGGAGGGAGTGCCGGGTGTGGCCCACAATCTTATAGCCGTAATGCATCAGCGCCAAGGTTTCTACACCAGCAGTGAGGGCCGTCTCTACGCAATGGGGACTTATGGCATCTGCATGAACCCTAAAGACCACAACAATGACGGCAATGGAATAGGCCGTGTGATACGCGAACTGAAAGCAGATGGCACCATGGGGCCAATCTATTTTATATACTATAACCACGGATTCGGCCCAAAGAATACAGATTACCCTAACTGGAAGAAGGGCGATAAGCATCTGCGCAAAGCCTGCGAGGAGATATATGCCAACCCGAGAATGCTGATGGGGTGGGTTGAAGAAGCCGACAGAGGTGACAACATACTTCCTCTCAAGAAAGAATACAAGGCTTATAACGACTACACTCTGCCCGATGGACGTATTGTGGCCTTATGGAAACATGCCGTAACGAGCATTTCTTCTGATGGCGGACGTACGTGGTTGGAGCCTTGCGACAGGGCTGTGGGCTTTGTAAACAGCAATGCCAAGATATGGGGGCAGCGCCTTTCTGATGGCTCTTATGCCACCATCTACAACCCATCCGAATTCCGTTGGCCTTTGGCTTTGTCCCTTTCTGAAGACGGACTCAACTACACCACGCTCAATCTTGTGTGTGGCGAGGTGCCACCCATGCGCTATGGAGGCAACTATAAGAGCTATGGACCGCAGTATGTGCGTGGTATTCAGGAGGGAAATCAGCAGCCTAAGGATTCTGACTTGTGGCTTGCTTACAGCATGAACAAGGAAGACATGTGGATAACCCACATACCAGTGCCGGTAGAGTTGAAGGCTTTTGCCCATGCCTCTGACGACTTCTCACGCTATAGCAAACTCTCCGACCTGCGCATGTGGAACCTCTATTCGCCGGTTATGGCACCTGTGGCCCTTGACGGGAAGTGGTTGAAGCTCAGCGATGAGGATCCTTTCGACTACTGTAAGGTGGAAAGAGTGATTCCCGCAACGAAGAATCTTGTTGTGAAGTTTGATATAGAGGCAGATCAAAACAACACTGGATTGCTGCAAATAGAATTTCTCGACGACCACGGCACAGCAGCTTCGCGCATAGATCTTACCCCTGCGGGCGAGATGAGGGTGAAAGGTGGAGCACGTTATGGACATGCCTTGAATTATGAACCGGGCAAGACTTACAGCGTAGAGGTGCGCCTTTCCACTGCTAAACGTATGGCTCAGGTGTGGATAAACGGTGAAATGAAATCGGAGAGAATGCTCTTTGCACCTGTAGAGAGTTTTACGCGCGTCTGCTTCCGTACTGGTGAAAGACGCACATTCCCAACAGTTGACACTCCGGCCGACTGGTATGGAATATTGCCAAACGCAGGAGCCACCGACACTCTTGCTGTATTCCGTCTGGCAAACTTTAGCACGGCCAATGCCGACTCGTTGCCAGTGTCAGCTTTTCTGGATGCTGATAAGTTCAAACCTTACGTAGATTACTTTAATTCAATAGACCAAGAGCGTGTGGTTCAGGCCATTCCAAACTCGCAAGCTTGGCAGTGGATGAAGACTAATGTACCGATGTTTGAGTGCCCTGACAAAAATTTGGAGCGTACATGGTACTTCCGTTGGTGGACTCTACGAAAGCATATTGAGAATACTCCCGTGGGATATGCTATGACAGAATTTCTCGTTAATCGCAGCTATGCTGACAAATACAACCTTATTTCTTCTGCTCTTGGCCACCATATTCATGAATCACGCTGGATTAGAGACCCGAAATATCTTGATGGAATTATCAATACGTGGTATCATGGCAATGAAGGTAAACCCATGGCAAAGTTGCTTAAATACAGCTCTTGGACTCCTGCAAGCATCTATAGTCGTTACCTTGTTGATGGTAGGGCTGATAAATTAGAGGCTCTTTTGCCTGATATGGAGTGGGAGTTTGCCCAGTGGAGTGACCATATTTGGCAAGATTCTGACGGAAAAGGTACAGCTTTACCAAAACTATACTGGCAATATGATGTGCGTGATGCTATGGAAGAGACTATCAGTGGAGGACGAAGAGTGAAAAATGCCCGACCAAGCATAAACAGCTACATGTATGGTAATGCAATGGCTATAGCCCAAGCTGAGCAGCTTTCGGGTAATTCGGTCAAGGCAAAGACTTATTTTGAGAAGGCTAACGAGCTGAAGCAGCTCTCGCAAACCAAACTTTGGAATCCTACTCACAACTTCTTTGAGGTGCTGAAGGTGGATTCTTCGTCAAACGTTCGTGAGGAAATAGGCTTTTTACCGTGGTACTTCAATCTGCCAGATGATAATGCGACGTTTGCCAAAGCATGGCTTCAGGTAGCTGATGAGGACGGTTTCTCGGCCCCATACGGTATAACTACAGCCGAACGTCGGCATCCTCTTTTCCGCTCTCATGGTACTGGTACTTGCGAATGGGATGGAGCTGTGTGGCCGTTTGCTTCGTCTCAGACTCTTACGGCCATGGCTAATCTCATTAATGACTATCCTGTTGGTCTCTCTTCCTTAGGTGGCAAAGCGTGGGCAGATTCGGTTTACTTCTCACATATAGTAAAATATGTGCAGTCGCAGTCGCAACGTGGCATGCCATACATAGGTGAATATCTCGATGAAACTACTGGTTATTGGCTTATGGGCGACCAGGAGCGCTCACGGTATTATAACCATAGCACCTTCAATGACCTCATAATAACCGGCCTTATTGGTCTCAGACCACGCGCTGACAATAAAATTGTGATCAATCCGTTGATTCCTGACGGGCAGTGGAACTACTTCTGTCTTGACAATGTGCCCTATCATGGCCACACAATAACTATTCTTTACGATCGAGATGGCTCCTACTATCATGCAGGGAAGGGGCTTCGCCTATACATAGATGGTGAGTTAAAGGCTTCGAGAGATGTATTAGGTAAGCTTACCACATCATTATAACAACACTACTATAGGCAATTATGAGCGCAATAGAGAAGAAAGTACTGCTTCTTTTAGCTTTTCTGCCGTTGGCAATTATGGTTTCGGCCAATCCTTTTGGCTCTGCTCAATGGATTGGGGCCACTACCAATGCCACGGACAGCCTTGCCGTTAGAAGTATAGTGGTAAGTAGGGAGCTTAAATTAAGAGGAAAGGTGGTTAAAGCCGTTGCCAATATAAGTGGTTTAGGTGCGTATGAGCTTTATGTAAATCACAAAAAGGTGGGCAACGACATTATGGCGCCGGCGTGGAGCGACTACAATAAAACCGTTTTCTATAACACTTACGATCTGACAAACGTACTTTCCAAACGCTCATTAAGCATAGATGTGCTGCTCGGTAATGGCTTCTTCCATGAAGAAGGCAAACGCTATCACAAGCTGAAGATCAATTATGGCCCACAAATGTTGCTCTTCTCACTCACAATTCAGTATGCAAATGGATCCACAGACAGCATAGTAAGTGATGGCAAATGGACGTGGCATGTAAGCCCAATAACTTTCAACAGTCTTTTTGGTGGTGAAGATTACGATGACCGTTTACCACTTTTTGTGCCACGTGGCCATGCTCAGGCTGTAGTGTTGGAGCCTTCGCCTAAAGGTAAACTTAGAAAGCAGAATGCCTTTCCAATAAGAATAATGGAGAAATACCCAATAAGCCAAAGGCTTAAGGGTATGCTATTCGATATGGGGCAGAACCTTTCGGGCTTTCCTGAAGTAGAAATTGAGGGTCGTCCAGGTCAGACCATTGAGCTATGGCCTGGTGAATCCCTCATCAATGATAGTACTGTGAGTCAGAAGCAGACGGGCAAGCCTCACTTCTACCGGCTCACTATCGGCCCCACGGGACGTCTTTCGTGGCATGCAAGGTTCAGCTACTATGGCTATCGCTA
>CAZUWO010000002.1:0-35738 GCA_964623995.1 uncultured Prevotella sp.
AGCTGACTTGCTCTTCCACGAGGCGAGTTATGATGTTGGAGTGGGCGATGGCATCGGCTGCAGCCGTGCGATAGGCCACTATCAGACCACCGGTGCCAAGGTTTACGCCGCCATAGTACCTGATTACTACTATAAGTATGTTGGTTAGACCAGCTGAATGTATCTGGCCGAGTATTGGTTTGCCAGCTGTCGACGAAGGCTCACCATCGTCGTTGGCCCTGAATTCGCTGCCATCGGCTCCCACAACATAAGCAAAGCAACAGTGGCGGGCGTCATAATATTTCTTGCGATATTTGGAAACAATGGCCATAGCCTCATCAGTTGAATCTATATGATGAGCGAAGGCGAGGAATTTGCTCCGCTTCTCGGAGTAGAATCCCTCGCCTATGGTAGAGTCAATAGTTTGGAAGCTGTCTTCCATTTACTGTTTTTTCTATGAGAGTTTGTGAACAATGAGTCCAGAACGCAGTTTTGGCTCAAACCAAGTAGCCTTTGGTGGCATTATCTTTCCACTGTCGGCGATGTTCATAATCTGATGCATCGTTACAGGATAGAGAGCTAATGCCCAGCGCATTTCTCCGCTGTCCACTCTGCGCTTCAGTTCTTTAAGCCCTCGCAAACCACCTACGAAGTCGATTCGCTTGTCTGACCGCAGGTCTTTTATGCCCATAAGCTTGTCCAAAATTAACCTACTGGAGATGTCAACGTCAAGAACGCCAATTGGATCGAGGTCATCATAGGTGCCGGGACGTGCCGTAAGGCTGTACCATTCACCGTCTATGTAGAGCGAAAACTCATGCAAATGCTGTGGATGATATTCTTCTTTGCCCTTAGGTTGCACGAGGAAGTCGTCCTCCAGCTTATGCAAGAACTCCTTGGAGGTCATTCCGTTTAAGTCCTTCACTACGCGATTGTAGTCTAATATTGTGAGTTGGCTTGCCGGAAAGCATACTGCCATGAAGTAATTATACTCCTCCTTGCCGGTGTGGTGTGGGTTTTGTTTTGCCTTTTCAGCCCCAACAAGTGCTGCAGCCGCACTGCGGTGATGGCCGTCAGCGATATACAGGTTTGGAATCTTGGCAAACTCATCGGTGATAGTCTTGATATCATTCGGATCACTCACCACCCAGAAGCGATGGCGGAACCCATCTATCGGAGCAATGAAGTCATATTCAGGCTCAGTCTTTGCATAACGGTTGAGCAATGCTGTAAGCACGTCGTCGTCGCGATAGGCAAAGAACACCGGCTCCATGTTGGCATTGGTGGCCCTTACATGCTTCATGCGGTCTTCCTCTTTGTCTTTGCGGGTGAGTTCGTGCTTCTTTATCACTCCGTTAAGATAGTCAGGAACGTAGGCTCCCACCACAATTCCGTATTGAGTCTTGTCGTTCATGGTCTGAGCATATATGTAATAGTGCTCTTCTTTGTCCTGAACGAGCCAACCGTTTTTCTGGAATTTCTCAAACTGACGTGCGGCTTCGTCATACACTCTTGGGTCGTACTCGCTCGTACCAGGTTCGAAATTGATTTCGGGCTTGATGATATGATAGAGACTCATTTCATTGTTGCCGGCCTCTTGGCGGGCTTCTTCAGAGTCGAGAACGTCGTAAGGGCGACTCTCTACCTTCTCAACAAGGTCCTTGGGCGGGCGCAAACCCTTGAAAGGTTTTACTGTTGCCATAAAATAATAAGTTTATTAGAATTCTTGTTTTTACCTATTTGTTTACCTGGAATTTGGTATCGCCATCCTTGAAGAATGCGTTTATCTGCTTGGCTGCGGCAATTCCGGCATTTGTATTTGCCTCTGCTGTTTGGGCACCCATCTTCTTTGGCGTTGAGAAGTATCTGCCTTCAAACTTCTGGAATTCAGCATCGGCATCGGGCTTTATATCGGTTATGTACTTCAAATCAGTGCGTTCGCTGAGTAATTCCAGTAGTTCAGGTTCGTTAATCACTTCCTTGCGGGCTGTGTTTATAAGGATTCCGTTATGCGGAAGGTGCGATACAAGACTTTTGTTTATGCTCTTCACGGTGTCTTTAGTGGCAGGTATATGGAGCGAGACAATGTCATTGTTCTCGAAAAGTTCCTCGTTGCTGCCCACGGCCTTAACTCCTGCGGCCTCAATAACGCTTGCAGGGCAGAAAGCATCATAGGCAGAAACTTCCATGCCGAAGCCTTTTGCTATGCGGGCTACATTGCGTCCCACGTTGCCGAAGGCAAGAATGCCGAGGCGTTTGCCTTTCAACTCGGTGCCGGCCTTACCGTTAAAGAAGTTGCGAACAGTGTAAACAAGGAGTCCAAACACAAGTTCGGCCACGGCATTAGCATTCTGTCCGGGCGTGTTCTCAACCACAATACCTTTTTCTTTTGCATAGGCGGTGTCAATAGAGTCGTAACCTGCGCCTGCGCGTACAATAATTTTAAGGTTCTTTGCTGCGTCAATAACTTCCGGAGTTATCTTGTCTGAACGTACTATCATTGCATCGGCATCGCTGACAGCGTCGAGTAGCTGTTGCTTGTCAGTGTATTTTTCAAGCATAACCACCTCGTGGCCGTCTGCCTCAGCCTCTTTGCGTATTCCTTCTACTGCTGCAGGAGCAAAAGGTTTCTCGGTTGCTATAAGTATTTTCATTGTTTTTGCTATTTAATGTCGGTTCGTTTGTGAAGCAAAAGTGATTAATGCTCCTTCTCAAAGTCCTGCATGCATTTCACAAGAGCGTTGACACCTTCGATTGTTTGGGCATTATAGCAGCTTGCACGGAATCCTCCTACACTGCGATGTCCCTTTACTCCCACCATTCCACGGCTTGTTGCGAAGTCGAGGAAAGGCTTCTCCAACTCTTTATACTCATCGTTCATTACGAAGCAGATGTTCATAAGAGAGCGCGATTTCTCGTCTACGGTTCCGTGGAAAAGTTTGTTGCGGTCTATCTCGTCATAAACAATCTTTGCTCTTTCGTGAGCTCTACGGTCCATTTCCTTAACTCCGCCTTGCTCTTTAACCCAGCGCATGGTCTCCAGAAGAGCGTAAATAGGAACCACAGGTGGCGTGTTGAACATTGACCCCTTGCTCACATGGGTGCGATAATCAATCATTGTAGGCAACTCACGTGGTGCTTTGCCCAGCATGTCGTCCTTCAAGATGACTACAGTAACGCCGGCCATCGACATGTTTTTCTGTGCTCCGGCGTAGATGGCAGTGTACTTTGACACATCGACTGGGCGGCTCATAATGTCAGATGACATATCGGAAATAAGTGGAACGGGAGAGTCTATGTCTTCACGAAGCTCTGTTCCGAATATAGTATTGTTGCTTGTCAGATGCAGATAGTCCAAATCTGCAGGTATTTCCTTTATCTCTGGCAGGTGAGTATAGTTGTCATCGGCCGACGATGCCACCTCTACGGTCTCACCAAACAGCTTGGCTTCCTTCATTGCCTTTTTGGCCCATGTGCCTGAATTTACGTAACCGGCTTTCTTTATAAGGAAGTTGGCGGGAATCTGCATGAACTGCAGTGATGCGCCACCGCCCAAAAAGATGACCGAATAGCCTTCAGGAATGTCGAGCAACTCCTTTATCAATGCCACAGCCTCATCAACAACAGGCTGGAAGTCTTTGGCTCTATGAGATATTTCCATAAGCGACAGGCCGCTGCCATTGAAATCCAAAATCTGCTTTGCTGTGTTCTCGATAACTACGCGGGGCAGCATCGAGGGTCCTGCGTTAAAATTATACTTCTTCATCTTGTCGGAGTTTTATTTAAATTATAATATGTTCGTTTTGCGTTGTAAACGTTTGCGAAAATACATCTTTTCTTCCACGTGTGCAAGTTTTAGCCATTAATTTTTCTTTTTCTACGCTTTTTCATTGCGCAAAAGGAAAAAAGCAGTACTTTTGCACACGGTATGCAAAATGCGTACTAAGGGGTGCTGAGCTTATTAGCTTGGCTGAGATTAGACCCATAGAACCTGATACGGATAATGCCGGCGCAGGGAAGGCGAAACCCTTTAAGTTAAATTGTTTCTCTATTAGTAAAGCATGACAAAAGCTTTCATGACGGTTGCCGCGTTGTTAAGCGTGGCAATGACACTTCAGGCTAATGAGCCTGTTGACTCAACCAAAACCTATCAGCTCCAAGGAGTGCAGGTTTATTCAACGCGTGCGGGCAATAAGACGCCTATGGCTTATTCCACGCTGTCGCAACAGCAAATAAAGAAGGTCAACTTCGGGCAGGATATACCTTATATTCTGTCGCTTACACCTTCTGTTACAACAACTTCTGATGCCGGAAATGGCATAGGCTACACTTCAATCCGCGTGCGTGGTGTTGATCCTTCACGCATAAACATTACGGCAAATGGTGTTCCTGTTAACGACGCAGAGAGCTCTCAAGTCTACTGGGTCAACATGGGCGACCTCGCTTCTTCGCTCCAAAGCATGCAGATACAGCGTGGTGCAGGTACTTCTACAAATGGTGCAGGTGCTTTTGGAGCCACTATCAACATGCAAACCGAGAACATTGGCGTGCAGCCATTTGCCAGTGTAGACCTCAGTGCAGGCTCTTATTACAGTCATAAGGAAACAGTGCGCTTCGGAACTGGACTTATCAAAGACCATTGGGGCTTGCAGGGCCGTTTGTCAAACATTGGTTCAAAGGGATATTTGCGCAGGGCTGACACTCGTTTGAACAGCTATTTCCTGCAGGGTGGTTATTTTGGCGACCGTACTATGGTTAAATTGATTACCTGGAATGGCATAGAGCGCACATATCACGCTTGGAATTATACTTCTAAATACGAGCAATCGCTCTACGGTCGTCGTTATAACTCTTGCGGAGAGTACACAGACGAGCAAGGCAATACACAGTATTATAAGGACCAAACTGATAATTACCATCAGCAGAACTACCAACTCATTTGGACACAGACTTATAATCCATACTGGAACTCAAACGTTACCCTTCACTATACCAAAGGACATGGCTATTATCAGCAGTATCAGGCAGACGAGAACTATAGCAAATACGGTCTTGGTAATGTAGAATCAGACCTCACTCGCAAGAAAGTGATGGACAATGACTTATATGGTGGCATTGCAAGTGTGAACTATAACAACCGCAAAAACTTCACAGCAACAGTTGGTGGCGGTTGGAATAAGTACATAGGTGACCACTATGGTGAGGTGCTTTGGGCAAAACAGATGACTCAAGTGTTCTTCCCAGGTTATGAATACTATAGAGATAAGGCTTGGAAGAGCGACTTCAACGTTTACGGTAAGGCTTCATGGACCTTCTGGCGCGGCCTTAGTGCATACTTGGATCTGCAATATCGCCACGTGGGTTACCGCATGGAGAACCCCGATGATCACTATGGGCACTATAAAGACCATGCTATCTGGGGCCACGACGACTTCGATTTCTTCAACCCCAAGGCAGGATTGAACTGGCAGATAGATCAGAATAACCGCGCCTATGTAAGCTATTCCATTAGCCACAAGGAGCCAACACGCAACGATTACCAAGATAATATGATAAATCATCTCAAAGCTGAGAAGCTGCAAGACTGGGAATTGGGCTACAAATATCAGAGTGAGAAGTTTTCTGCCGGCGTGAACCTATATTATATGTACTACAATCATCAGTACGTACTTACCGGAGCGCTCAACGAAATAGGCGAGATGGTGGCCAGCAATGAAAATAGTGGTCGCAGTTATCGTGAAGGTATTGAGCTGGAAGGAGCTTGGCAGCCTGTAGACTGGTTCCGTTGGGATCTTAACGCCACATTCTCCCGCAGCATAAACAAGGACTGGACTGTTAATCTTGACGATGAATCAACCGTCAATCTCGGCAATACCCACACCAGCTTCTCGCCTGATGTAATATTCAACAACATCTTTACGTTTAATTATAAGGGCTTCAATGCAAGCATACAGAGCCAGTATATCGGTGAGCAATATCTGACAAATACTGACTTTAAGAAGATGATTTGCCACGACAAGAACGGCAATGAGACTCACGAAACGCTGATGTTGGGCGACCATTTCACTACCAACGTTGACCTGAGCTACAATTTCAGCTTGAAGAAGTTTGGCGTTAAGAGTGCAACAGTGGGCGTTACACTTTACAATATATTCAGTTCGAAGTACGACAACAATGGCTGGGCCGCTCCTCAACTTGAGAAAGGAGCCGACGGAAGCATAGTTGCCGTCAACAATTGGGGCATTCGCGACTATCAGGCAGCAGGCTTTGCTCCTTCAGCTCCATTCTATTGCATGGCTCATTTGAGCTTCAATTTCTAATGGAACAGCTCAACTGGCTCGACATATTAGGAACAATCATCGGCCTTGTGTACATCTATCAGGAGTACAAAGCGTCGATTTGGCTATGGGTTACGGGCATTATAATGCCCGTAACCTATATGTTTGTTTACCTCGAAGCAGGTCTTTATGCTGATTTTGGCATGCAAGTCTACTATGCACTGGCTGCCATCTACGGATTGTTGGTGTGGAAATTCGGCAAGAAGAAAGGTCAAGCAGAGGAAACAGAGATGCCTATCACCCACGTCAAGCACTCGCTTCTCTTGCCGTCTTTACTGGGTTTTCTCGTTGCTTGGGGATTAATCTATTTGGTGTTGATACACTGGACCAACTCCAATGTGCCCGTTCTCGACTCCTTTGGCAACGCTCTGAGTATCATAGGTCTATGGTGGCTCGCCCGCAAATATGTGGAGCAGTGGTGGCTGTGGGTTGTAATCGATGCCGAGTTGGCATGCCTTTACGTTTATAAAGGGCTGCCTTTCACGGCCGGACTCTATGCTCTATATGTCGTTATTGCCATAATGGGCTACTTCAAGTGGCGTAGGCTGATGGCTGTTGAGACTGAAAAGACAAAATGAACAATAAAGAATATTTCTCAAAGGCGTTTCCACGGTTTGATGCCGTTATACTTGCCGACGGCTCGTTTCCCACCCATGAACTGCCGTTATCGGTGCTGCGGCGAGCTGAACGCATAGTCTGCTGCGACCATGCGCTCCTCTCCTTGCTCAAATATGAACCTCAACTCGTGGAGCATCTCATGGCTTTACGTGCTGTTGACGACGTAGGCGACGGCGATAGCATGCCTTCCGATGTCCGGGAAAGGTATTCTCAGATAATCCATCAAGTCAGTGAGCAGGACGATAACGACCTTACCAAGGCCACGAGGTTTCTGCTTTCGGTGGTTAAACCGAATAAGAGAAAACTCCGAGTGGCCTACATTGGTGCCACTGGAAAGCGTGAAGACCACACCATAGGTAACATTTCGCTGATGGATTTCTACCGCCACAATTTCGCTATAGAGCCGGTTATGCTTACCGACTGGGGGTTCTTCACCGTCCACGACGGCAACTCTGAGCTTCAAACATTTTCCCGTCAGCAGATGTCTATATTCAACATCACGTGCAAATCACTTAGTAGTAACGGACTGGAGTGGCAGGCCTTTGCCTACGAACAGCTATGGCAGGGCACGCTTAATAACTGCCTTGGCTCTCGGGTAAGCTTCAATGCTGATGGCAGATACATGGTTTACAGAACCTATGATGCCAAAAAATAAGAGAAATATTTGGCCCTTTCGCTCAAAACATATACCTTTGCAAATTGCAATGGTGATGGGCGCATCACTCCAAAGCACCTTATTCTTACTGGGCATATATGGATTTGACGGTGAGATGAGATGGTGCGTAAGCATGCGGAGCATTGACCGGTGGCTCCATAATCATATCAGTCAAAAAATTAATTGGCGAAAACAATTACGCTCTCGCTGCCTAATCGAAGTACAGTAGATTACTGGCTTAATTCCGCTACAAGGTGGTGGAACGAGACATCGCTCCAATGATGTTGTTCCGAATCAGAGGATCAAGCGGTGCAGGTTAAATCGGAAATAGTCGGTTTGAGCCCCGTCGGGCCGATGAAACTTTAGGGGATAAGGCGTCAGTTGGTGGTCCGGGTCTTGCTGTCGCACGAAAATCAAAGGCCGGAATAAGCATGTAGAAAGCGTATGGTTTCCTTATCGGACGTGGGTTCGAATCCCACTATGTCCACCAAACGCATTCAGCCCCTTTCGCTATTTAGGCGAAAGGGGCTGAATGCGTTTGGTTTGTGACTCCGCAGGGATTCAAACCCTGGACCTTCAGAACCGGAATCTGACGCTCTATTCAGCTGAGCTACGGAGCCAAAGCACTTGCAAAGGTAGTATTTTTAGTTGGTTCGGGCAAGAAAGTATGTTGAATTTCTTTAGCAAAACTATAGATTTGACCTGTCAAAGTGATAACTATTTTAAAAATTTTGCATCAAAAAGAAATTGTTTCAGTAATTTTATTTGCATTGTAACATAATATGATTACCTTTGCAACCAATAAGTAACCAAACACAAAATAAGTATGAGCAAACTGACAAAGCCACAGGGCTATAAACCGCTTATAGACCTTAAGCACACTGAGCAAGGCATAAAGCTGATAAAGGACTTCTTCCAGCAGAACCTATCTACGGAGCTTCGGCTCGACCGTGTTACAGCTCCGCTGTTTGTCTTTAAGGGACTTGGCATCAACGATGACCTCAATGGAGTAGAGCGTCCGGTAACTTTTCCGGTGAAAGACCTTGGTGAGGCCAAGGCCGAAGTGGTGCATTCGCTCGCAAAGTGGAAACGGCTGAAGCTTGCTGAGTATGGTGTTCAGCCCGGATATGGCATATATACCGATATGAACGCAATCCGTGCCGACGAAGAACTCGACAACATTCACTCGCTCTATGTGGACCAGTGGGACTGGGAGGCAGTGATAACGCGCGGCGAAAGAACCATAGCCTTCCTTGAAGATGTTGTGAGGCGCATTTACTCGGCCATACTTCGCACCGAATATCTGGCCTGTTCTACTTACACTCAGTTAAAGCCCTTCTTGCCGAGGGATATACATTTCGTTCACAGTCAGGACCTTTTAGACATGTATCCAGGTCTTTCTGCAAAGGAAAGAGAGGATGAGATATGCAAGAAATATGGTGCAGTGTTCATCGAAGGGATAGGAGGCAAACTCTCAGACGGGAAGAAACACGACGGCCGGGCGCCCGATTATGACGATTGGAGCACTGTGGCCGAGAACGGAAAGGCAGGACTTAATGGCGACATTCTTATATGGTATCCGGTGCTGGGCCATGCCATTGAGCTTAGCTCTATGGGAATCCGAGTGGACAAGGAGGCACTTTTGCGGCAGCTTAAGGAAGAAGACGCCATGGACAGGGCAGAACTTTACTTCCACAAGAAGCTGCTCGACGGTAGCCTTCCGCTCAGTATTGGTGGAGGAATAGGGCAGAGCCGCCTCTGTATGGTCATGCTCCACAAGGCTCATATAGGTGAAATTCAGGCCTCTATCTGGCCTGACGCCATGCGCAAGGAGTGTGAGGAGGCTAATATTCCGCTCATTTGAGCTGTCTGTTAGGTAAATAATGAGGGCTGAAATCAGCCTGTCGATTCGGTGTCGGACGGTTGCTGACCATGCGGTGGCAACCGTCCGACTTTTTGATTAAATGCCCCTGCGTTATGGAGCAAATTTTATAATTTGATTATGAAATAGCCGTAAAATCGTTACGGCAGCCTCGTAACGTCGTTACGGAACTTTCGTAACGTCGTTACGAGACTTCCGTAATCCGATTACAGAAGTGCCGTAATAGGATTACGGAAGTGCTGTAATGAGTTTACGGCCTATTCGAGGTGATTTGAAGGTAAAAAATACGAGTTTCCTATATGCTTTAAGCCATACGCAAAGTTACATGATTTTTTGGCTGGAAGCAAGTTTTCCGCTTCTTTTCTGATGACTTATCTCATGCAGGTAGCAGAAAGAAGGCCAAATTACAGCTTCGTTATGGCCTGCTATTATAACATCAACACCCTTACTTCGGCGTTGTCCATGCGCTGTATTTGATTCATGGGCCGCTTGTAGTACACGCTCTGTATGGCCTTGTTTATTATGCCGTGGCCCACTGCAAGCACCGTTTTGTCGGGGTAAGTAACCTTAAGCCAGGTAAGGAAGTTTTGTGCACGGGCCAGCAATTTTGGCAGAGGCTCAATGTCGTCGGGCCACTCTTTCACGTCTTGCAAGTCGGGAATGTAGCGTCCTGTAAATGACCCCCAGTCACGTTCGCGCAGTAATGGTGTCTCCACCACATTGCCTTGGTGGGGCTTTGCTATTATCTCGCAAGTCTGAATGCTGCGGTGCAGGTCGCTTGCCACAAATGCATCAATGTGCTCTTGGGCCATTTTCCGGGCCACTTCCTCAGCCTGCTTAATGCCGGTAGGGTTGAGTTTGCCCTGTGTTTGCCCTTGCATCAGGTGGGCAGCATTGTCGTATGTCTCGCCGTGGCGTACTAAATATAGCTTTGTCATTATGTTTTTGCCGTCTTGTTTTTTGGAGTGCAAAAGTACAACTTTATGCTTTCCGTGCCAAATTTAGATTGTCAATTCTTGCTTTTTCCACATCTTTACTGTAATTTTGCCATCAGAATAATTACTAATTAAGCAATGAGAATACTTAGAAGTTCTTTCTTTCGGGCCCTTGTAGCCATAGTTTGTGGTGTGCTTCTCATACAGTTTCGCGTCGACATGATGACATGGCTCACCAAGGGTATAGGCATTCTGTTCTTTGTTACGGGCTTGGTGAGTTGCATTTCCTACTATGTTGAGAAGCGCAAAATAGAGTCAACGCAGCTTGTTGACGCCGATGGGCGCAAGATTTACCGCACCCCCGGCCAGTTCCCCATAGTGGGTTTGGGCAGCATGGTGCTTGGTTTGGTGCTCACGTTTATGACCTCTACGTTCATAGTATGGGTGATGTACATCCTCGCTGCCATACTTGTGCTCGGCGCAATCAACCAATATTACATCCTGGCTCAGGCCCGTCAGTTTGCCCATGTGCCATTATTCTACTGGCTTCCGCCCACTATTATCCTCCTTGTGGCAGTGCTAGTGATATTCTATCCCATGGAATCGGCAGTGCTTCCGCTACAGATTATTGGCTGGTGCATGGTGTTTTATGGCGTTGTTGACTGCATAGACGCACTCAAACTCTACAGCCTTCGCAAGCGCATAGAGAAGGAAAGCCAAGTGCAAGATGCCGAAGAGGTGAGCGATAGTGAGGCTGGCGAGTAGGGCTTCAGGCCATTTTCAAACCAGCCCCTCAATGTATTTGCATAGTATTCCTATGCCTTTCTCGTTCTCTCCGCCCTGTGGTATTATCAAGTCGGCATAGCGTTTGGTGGGTTCTATGAACTGTTCGTGCATCGGTTTCAGCACTTTCAGGTAGCGATCCACCACCATCGACACCGTGCGGCCTCTGTCTATGGTGTCGCGTTGAATGTTACGGATGAGTCTTTCGTCACTATCGCAGTCCACAAATATCTTCAAGTCCATCATGTCGCGTAGCTTTTTGTTTATCAGCGTCATGATACCCTCAATTATTATCACTGGTTTCGGCTCCACGTGTATTGTTTCCGGCAGTCGGTTGCTTAGTATGTAGCTGTAGGTTGGCTGCTCTATGGCTTTGCCCTCACGCAGTTCGTTCACCTGCTTTATGAGTAATTTCCAGTCGAAAGCGTCGGGATGGTCAAAGTTTATTGCCTTTCTCTCTTCGTCTGTCAGCCCTGTCGTGTCGTTGTAGTAGCTGTCCAGTGGCACCACATCTACGAAATTGGGTGGCAAGGCCTCCACTATGTGCTTCACCACGGTGGTCTTTCCCGAACCGGTTCCGCCGGCAATGCCGATTATAGTTGTTTTTTTAGTCATTTGGTTTATAGTATTTCGTCAAACATTTGTTGGTAGTATTCGGCTTTCTTCTCCATCTTCAGCGGGTAGGCGCGGCTGCTACTTGGCTCCCGGTAGAGTCTGAGCGTGCGGCCTTTGTAGCTGAATGGCGTGCTCTGGCCCATCTTCAGCTTCCTGATTTCAATGCCATAATGAGTAGAAAAGACGTTGGTGGCCAGCTGCCCTGCAGCAAGCACGGCGCGGAGTTGAGGCAACGAGTCGAGCATTTGGTCTAGATTTGCCGGTTCTACTATCTCCAAGTCCTTGTCGGAGGCATTCCCCCGTGTGCGGCGAATGCGCAAAGCCGTGTCGAAAATGGCTATATGCTTCTGCAGTAGCGTTTGCTTTATTTCGTCGAGCTTGAAAGTCTTGTGCTCAAAATCAACAAAATGGTCCTTGTCTCCGAAGAAACAGAGTCCGAAAATACGCCACATGTCGTTCTGAAAGTTAGGATAATACCACTCCATGCACCATCTTTTCCTTGCCGGAGGAAAGGTTCCGAGCATCAATAGCCGTGCGTCGGCAGGCAGCCAAGGCTCAAAAGGGTGGGTTTCTATGTCGGGATTCATTTGCTGAAGAAACTTTTTGCAAATATCGTAAAATAATTCCGAATCGCCATTATCATTGCCAACAAAAAAGCCAAAGAGCATAAAAACAAGCTGAAAAGTTTGGCCAGTAGGGCTTTTATTTGTAATTTTGCACGCTGAAATGCCAAAAGGCGAATAACAAACATAACATTAAAATAAAATGAAAAAAGGTATTCATCCAGAAAACTATCGCCCCGTCGTGTTCCGTGACATGTCCAACGGCGATATGTTCCTTACAAAATCTACATGCAAGACAACTGATACAGTAGAGTTTGAAGGCGAGACTTACCCAGTGGTAAAGATTGAAATTTCGAGCAGCTCTCACCCATTCTATACCGGAAAGAGCAAGCTTGTTGATACTGCAGGTCGTGTAGATCGCTTCATGAACCGTTACGGTAAGCTGAAGAAGTAAATATCTTTCACTGAAATAGACACTTTGATGAGTGCCGACAGACGTAGTTGCATATGCGTCTGTCGGCACTCTTGCTCTTAAGCGAGCCTTTTTCAGTGAACCGTTTGTGTGCTGCAATGTTGCCATACGGTGGATTTTTACCGGCTCGGAATAGGGAAAACCCTATATAAAATAGTAAATTTACGTTTGGCTTTACATGTTTTTAAGCTATCTTTGCAACATAAATAAAACGACAATTAAAACATTACCGATATGAAAAAGCTTGTTTACCTCATGACAATGTTGGCACTTGCAGCCGCTCCGCTGATGCTGACAAGTTGCGACGATGATGATGACTACTACGATGATGGCCCATATTATGATGACTATGTAAACGATTACAACCTCAATAAAGCTGTCAACGACTATCTGGACCGTTATGGTGAGTTCGGCACTGATGACAAAACCACACAGCAATGGTTCAATTCCACATACTACAGTTATGGTGGTTATGACTACTTCTATGATGTTAACTGGCGCGATTTCAATAATTCGCTCAATACAATCTACGCCCAAAACCAAGTTCTAATGGCCGATTACCTTTGCACTTCGGCATGGCAAGGCCCAATGAAGGTTACTTATGTGGATAAAGACAACCTTACAAAGGAGTATACTTGCACTGTAGAGTACGACTTTGATCGCGATAACAAGGATGCAGTTAAGGGCCGTGGCAAGGAAACAAGAGTTAACTTCAGCGATGGATCGGCAGATTCTGAGGCATCGTTCAGCTGGGAAGTGGATAACTATGGCAACATAATCTTCACTTTTGACGACGGTTATCAGATGGTATTATACTACTCTGATCTGTCCAACTTGAACAATAGCAAGTTTGAAGGCATAATCTCGAGCAACACAGAAGGTTACAACGAGCGCTATACTATAGTGCTGCAGCATGTAACTTACGCAAAGCCAGGAATGCTGAAGAGTCCGAAAGCTGATGCCGTTTCGAATGAAACGAGTTCTGACACTGGCAAGACGTTTGTAGGAACAGCATCATTGCGCCGCTCAGTGGCAATGGCAACAGCTGCCACAAGACCTTCTTCGCACAGGTAATTCTATAAGATTTAATCCATATTTACTAAGCAGCCATCGGAAGGTATTGCCTCCGGTGGCTGCTTTTGCTATTGCTTACGCATGCTGAACCTATGCTTTCCTGTTGTTAAAGCAATGGCTTGCTGTTGGCATACCACTGCTTTAGCTTTTACGAAGCAGTACGACTGTCTTGCATATAATAGAAATGTGGAAAATAAACACAAAAAGTTGCGTCGTATTTGCTGGCTGAAAGTTTTTCGCTATCTTTGCAAAGGAATAATGACAATAATACAAAAATAAACAACTACAACAAAGAAAAACGATGAGAACAGTTTATGAATTCTCTGTCAAGGACAGGAAGGGGCGCGAGGTCTCGCTAAGGGAGTATGCCAACGAGGTGCTGCTGATAGTAAATACGGCCACTAAGTGTGGATTCACCCCACAATATGAGGAACTGGAGAAGCTGTATTCCGAGCTTCATCCTCAAGGTTTTGAGATTCTGGACTTCCCCTGCAACCAGTTTGGACAGCAGGCTCCTGGCACCGACGAGAGCATACACAACTTCTGCAAGCTGACCTATGGCACCGACTTTCCACAGTTCAAGAAGGTGAAAGTTAACGGTCCTGATGCCGATCCTCTGTTCAAATTCCTTAAGGAGCAAAAGGGATTTGCAGGTTGGGACGAAACTCACCCAATCTATCCTGTACTCGACAAGATGCTCACAGAGCAGGATCCGAACTACAAAGAGAACCCCGATATAAAGTGGAACTTCACCAAATTCCTCATTAACAAGAAGGGACAGGTGGTTGCACGCTTTGAACCTACAGAGAAAATAAGCAATATCAAGGCTCAGATAGAAGAGCTGCTGAAGTAATGATTCATAATTGAGAATTACAAACAGAGCTTCTCTGAATCTCGTTTTTACGATTATGACATAATGGACCATATTAAGAATCTTATACTTGGCAGTGGACCGGCTGGCTACACTGCCGCTATCTATGCCGGCAGGGCTAACCTTAATCCGGTGCTTTACATGGGCATGCAGATGGGAGGACAACTCACTCAAACCACAGAAGTGGAAAACTTTCCCGGCTATCCTGATGGTGTAGACGCAAATCAGATGATGATGGACTTGCAGAAGCAGGCTGAACGCTTCGGATGCCAAATGAGAATGGGTGAGGTAACAACCATAGACTTCAGCAAAAAGCCTTATGTCTGCACCGACGACAGTGGAACTCAGATTGCTGCAGATACCATAATAAGTGCCACTGGAGCCTCTGCCAAATATCTGGGACTGCCGGATGAGACCACCTAGGCAGGTCAGGGAGTGAGCGCTTGTGCCACTTGCGACGGCTTTTTCTACCGTAAGAAGACGGTGGCAGTAGTAGGCGGAGGTGATACAGCTTGCGAAGATGCTCTCTATTTGAGCAATTTGTGCAAGAAAGTCTATATGGTTGTGCGCAAGCCTTACCTTCGTGCTTCCGAGATAATGCAGCAAAGAGTAAAGCAATCTGCCAATATTGAGATACTCTTTGAGCACAATGCGGTAGGTCTTTATGGTGAAAATGGCGTTGAAGGCGTTCATCTTGTAAAGCGAAAGGGTGAGGCTGATGAAGAACACTATGATCTTCCGATAGACGGATTCTTCCTTGCCATAGGCCATAAACCCAACACTGCTTTCCTGAACGGGCAGATAACACTCGATGCTAATGGTTTTATAGTAACTGAAGGTAAAAGCCAACGCACTAATGTTGAGGGCGTCTTTGCTGCCGGAGACGTGTGTGACCCTACATATAGGCAGGCTGTCGTGGCTGCAGGTAGTGGCTGTAAGGCCGCTCTTGAAGCAGAACGCTATCTGGCCGGACTGAAATAATGGCGCATAAGAGAGTAGATACGCTCTTATGGAAAATGGAAAATTATTAATTGTCAATTAACCATCAGAGTGTCTACAATATCAGTAAACTGTCTACCTAAATCAGGAAAGGCACACAGGTATAACACAGGTATAACACCTGCTAAATGTGTAACTGTCTGACACACAACACGTTAAATGTCTAGGTATAACATAGGTATAACACCTGTAAACGGCGTAACACTCTGATGCACAGCACGTTAAGTGGCTAGGTATAACATATAACATATAACAGGGTATATATAATATATATATTAATATATATAATCTCTCGCCACGCTGCCACCATTCACCTACATATATATAATATATACCCTGTTATATGTTATATGTTATACCTAGAGGGGTAACTCTTTGGTATATAGCAAGTTACAGAGATTTGGGGTGTTATACCCGTGTTATACCTAGACGGCTAACAAACTGTGCGTCAGAGCTTTACACGTCTAACAGGTGTTATACCTAGTGTTATACCTCATTATACTCGCTTTCGTTAGCTCACTTTTATCTTGCCCGTAACTACATCGTTGATAATGGTTTGCTTGCGCTCCTGAAAGAGGGAAATCATTTGCTAGGCATTTTCAATGGCTGCTATAATACCTCTAGTGTGAGATTTATTTTACAGTCAATTACATTTTGCCTGACTCACTTGTTTAATATTGCCCTTAGCACGTTGAGAGCTTCACCAACAGACGGCACATTTGTTACAACCAAGCTCCGCTTGCCGTGCAATTCTTTAAGCTGGCAGCGGCGAGGGTTATTCCCTATGTAGTCTATCACATTGCCGAAAGCCTTACTTTTGTAGTATGCACTGTTCTTGTTGCTAACAAATTGCATCTGTAGTCTGCCTTGTTTCAATATTAATTTCTCACAGCCAAGTTTCTTACCAAGTCGCCTTAGCGGCACAACCTTGAGAAGTTCTTCTGCCTCATGGGGTAGGGGACCAAACCTGTCATTGAGTCTTTGGCGATATGTGTCGAGGTCATTGTCGTTCTGTATATTGTCCAACTCGCGGTAAAGGAGCATCCTTTCCGAACTTCCCGGCACGTAATTGTCGGGGAAATACATCTCAAGATCGCTCTCCACGGCACAATCTTCAACAAATTCGTCACCCATTAACTGGTTGCCCTGCTCTATTTCTTCAGTGTACAGATCGCTGAATTCATCGTTTTTGAGCTCTGTAACGGCTTGATTGAGAATTTTCTGATAGGTTTCGTAGCCTAAATCTTCCATAAATCCGCTTTGCTCAGCACCAAGAAGGTTGCCGGCTCCACGTATGTCTAGGTCTTGCATGGCCAAATTGAAGCCACTGCCAAGTTCAGAGAAATTCTCAAGAGCCTCAAGTCGGCGTCGTGCTTCGGTGGAGAGGTAGGCCTTTGGTGGTGCCAATAGGTAGCAAAAAGCTTTTCGGTTGGACCTGCCCACGCGTCCACGCATCTGGTGAAGGTCTGAAAGGCCGAAGTGGTGGGCATCGTTTATGATAATGGTATTTGCGTTAGATATGTCGATTCCATTCTCAACTATCGTAGTGGAGAGCAGCACATCGTAGTCATAGTTTATGAATCCAAGGATAATCTGTTCTAGTTCTTCTGGCTTCATCTGACCATGTCCTATGGCAACTCGGGCATCTGGTACGTATTTATGTATCAGATTGGCCAGCTCTTGCAATCCGTTTATGCGGTCGTTGACGAAAAACACCTGCCCATTGCGGCTCATCTCAAAGTTGATAGCCTCTGCAATTACCTCATGACTGAACGTGTCAACCTCAGTGTGTATGGGATACCGATTTGGCGGTGGGGTGCGAATAATGCTCATATCGCGTGCTCCCATGAGTGAGAATTGCAGAGTTCTGGGTATAGGAGTGGCCGACATGGTGAGTGTATCTACATTGGTCTTCAGCTGGCGGAGTTTCTCTTTGGTGGAAACTCCGAACTTTTGTTCCTCGTCTATTATAAGAAGTCCGAGATCTTTCCATTTTACCGACTTTCCTATCAGCTTGTGAGTGCCAACCAAAATGTCTATTTTACCATCGGCAAGGTCGGATAACACTTGCTTTGTTTGTTTGGGAGAGCGGGCTCTTGAGAGATAATCTACCCTTACAGGAAAGTTCTTCAGTCGGTTTGAAAATGTCTGATAGTGCTGGAAGGCGAGTACAGTGGTGGGCACAAGCACGGCCACCTGCTTGGAATCGCAGGCAGCTTTGAAAGCCGCACGTATGGCTACTTCGGTCTTTCCGAACCCTACGTCGCCACAAACAAGCCTATCCATGGGGCGTGTACTCTCCATATCATGCTTAACATCCTGTGTGGCACGCAACTGGTCAGGCGTATCCTCATAAAGGAAGCTGGCCTCGAGTTCGTGCTGCATATAGTTATCTGGACTGAAGGCAAAGCCCTTTTCGTGGCGGCGTTTGGCATATAGCTTTATCAAGTCGCGGGCTATGTCCTTTATTCTTTTCTTGGTGCGCTCCTTGAGTCGTTCCCATGCGCCGGTGCCGAGAGTGGAAAGACGTGGCGGTTCGCCGGTATCGCTCCGCCGGTATTTACTTATTTTGTAGAGCGAGTGGATGGAAACATCTACAATATCGCCTCGCTGATAAACTATTCTTATTACCTCCTGATAACTGTTGCCCGTAGGAACTCTCACCAAACCGGCGAATTTGCCTATTCCGAAGTCTACATGCACGATGTAGTCACCAGGCTCCATTTCTTGTAATTCCTTGAGAGTGAGAGCTACTTTGCCCGTTCTGGCTTTGTCGGACTTGAGGTTATATTTGTGGAAACGGTCAAAAATCTGATGGTCTGTAAACAGACAGATCTTCAGATCATTGTCAGTAAAGCCTTCATGAATGGTTTTATTGACAGGAGTGAAAACCAGTTGTGTGTTCAGCCTGTTTTGTTCACTGCTGGCAGCAAATATGTCTTTGAGGCGCTCTGTTTGCTTAGCAGAGTCGGCAAGGATATATATATTGTAGCCTTTTAGAATATAATCGAGGAGCGATTGTGCCAACAATTCAAAGTTTTTGTGGAACAGTGGCTGCGGTGTTATGTTGAAACTGATTTTTGCCTGAGGTTCTTTTGTGGGCTTGTTGCCGAATTCTATTCTGCGCAAACGTGATATGCTTTCTGCAAATTGTGATGCGGTCATCAGTTGGCTTTCGCGTTTGAATTCGTCAATTATTTGCTTTTGTTCCAATTCAGTGGCACCTTCAAGCTTCTCTGTAAGTGCCTGCGAACTGAAGCCATCATTGTAAATTTGCTTTATTGTGTCGTGAATGTAGCCCAAATCCTTCATGACAACAATGGTGTCTTCTGGCAAGAAATCGAGAAAAGGTATTTTCTCTTGTGATATTGTAGCCAGTTCAGGCACTATTTCAATTACGTCTTGGGGGCTTACAGAGAGTTGAGTGTCGACCTCAAATGTACGTATAGAATCAATGTCATCGCCAAAGAAGTCGATGCGGAAAGGCAATTCGCAGCTAAATGAAAACACATCGAGAATGCTACCGCGCACGGAGAACTGTCCGGGCTCGTAAACATAGTCAACCTGGTTGAAGCCAAAGTCGATCAGTGTGTGCTCTATCACAGTCTGATCAATTTTTTCTCCGTTTTTCAAACGTAAGGTTTTGTTGCTCAAGCGTTGACGGCTTACTACCAATTCGGCTATTGCTGAAGGTTCGCTTACAATGAATAATCCCTGTCCTTCATCGAGTTTAGCAAGTGTTTCGGTGCGCAATACTTCGTTGGCTCTGTCACGCTGACCGTATTTCACAGCCCGCTTATAAGCTGAAGGAAAGAATAATACACGCTCTGTACCAACTATTTGGGTCAGATCGTGATAGAAATAGCCTGCCTCATCTGTATCATCGAGGATAAACAAAAATGATTTTCCGGTTTTGTTATAGAGTCCGGAAAAGAGCAAAGGTGTCGCTGAGGCCTGCAATCCTTGCAGGTATATTTTCTTAATCTTGTTGTCTGCTATGAGTGAGGCAAGAGCTTTTGATTGTGGCTTTGCGGCAACAAGTTTCCTGATTTCCTTTATTTCCATGCCTTTTACTTATTCGGCATGTTTTGATTTTGCGTCTGGCAATTTAGGATATTTGCGGAACCAGCCGTCGAACCTAAGGCGAATCACTCCGAAGAAAGCCTCACTGAATATGCCTCCACTCATTTTACTCGTGCCTTCACGGCGATTTACGAATACGACAGGTACCTCCTTGATCTTGAATCCTATCTTATACGCTGTGAATTTCATCTCTATTTGGAAAGCATAACCTTTGAAACGGATTTTTTCAAGAGGTATAGTCTCTAGTACACGACGTTTATAGCATACGAATCCGGCTGTGGTGTCGTGAATGCTTATGCCCGTAACCAACCGTACATAATCACTTGCGAAATAGCTCATAAGTACGCGACCAATAGGCCAATTCACAACATTGACTCCGCTAACATAGCGCGAACCTATTGCCACATCGTAGCCTTCATCATGGGTGGCGGCATAAAGGCGAGGCAAATCGTTTGGATTATGGCTGAAGTCAGCATCCATCTCGAAGATGTAGTCATAGCCTTGTTTGAGCGACCATTTAAATCCGGTGATATATGCAGTGCCTAATCCAAGTTTGCCGGAACGCTCAATGATGTGCAAACGGTCGGGAAAGTCAGTCTGTATTAGCCTTTTCACTATGTCGGCTGTACCATCTGGACTTCCGTCATCAATGATGAGAATATCGAAAGCCTTATCAAGTCCCATGACTGCGCGTATTATTTTCTCAGCGTTCTCTTTTTCGTTGTATGTTGGGATTATTACAATGCTGTCGCTCTTGTTCATGTAAGTGAATATTAAATCCTTGGCAAAGATAACGTTTTTTATTTTAATATGTCTCTCATTGGTCAGGATTTTCGATAAAACCCTGATATTTCTTATCAAGGGAACTCATTATAGAGTTGTAAGCTTCCTTCATGACAGTCTTTTCGTAGTCAGCCCCTGTACCAGTGTGGGGAATGGGTTTGTGTATAGTTAGTGATAGTGGATGCCAGAAAACCCAATAAAAATCTTTCATTCTTGGTTTGACTTCGAACGATCCATTTATTGTAAGTGGAACTACAGGTAACTTTAACTCGTCGGCAAGCATGAATGCTCCACGGCGGAAGAAGCCCATATGACCAGTAAAAGTCCTTGAACCTTCTGGAAAAACCACCAACGACATGCCCTCGCGCAGTATTTCTCTAGCCTCGTCGTATGTCTTTCGTATTTTGCTTGGGCCACTACGATCTACAAATATGTGATGAGCGTAGCGGCAAGCCACTCCTACAAGGGGTATTTTGCCAAGCCCCTTCTTCATCATCCACTTAAAATTACGGTTCAAAAAACCATATATTAGGAATATGTCGAAGGCCCCTTGGTGGTTGGCCACGAACACATAGCTTTGCTTTGGATTAAGATTTTCACGTCCTTCCACGTGGACCGGTAACAGCAAAAGTCTCACAATTATGCGTGACCATATTTTTCCAGGATAGTAACCCCAGAAATGTCCGTTTCCAATAGCGCAACCAACAACGGTTACTATGGCAGTAACGATGGAAACTATAAGTACTATAGGCACCACAATGCATAGTTGGTAGATGCGGTAAATTAAGGTCAAAAGTAGTGATAGTGGATTTCTCTTCATTGTTTTCGGTGTAGAGTTATAACGTTTATTTCAGGTTTTATTCCCAATCGGAAAGGTACAACACCTCCAATGCCGCCTGACACATAGAGATAACGGCCATTTTTTTCATAAAGTCCGTAATCTTCAGGGTAGATAAGCTCTGTAGGACGAAATCCAAAGAAGCTGATTTGGCCGCCGTGAGTGTGTCCGGCGAGTGTCAATCTTACGTTTGAATGGGGTAGTATATCCTTATCCCAAGCCGTAGGGTCGTGCTGTATCAGTATAGTGAAGGCGTTAGGGCTTATTCCTGAGAGTGTTTTCTTGAGATCATCACGCTTTGGCTTGCCGCCATTTTCTTCGCCGGCCACTACGATGCTGTCATTTCCACGCCGCAATACTATATGTTGATTGCGCAGTAGAATCCATCCGAATGACAACTCTCGTCGTATCGTCTGCTGTTCATTACGCATTTTTGCATATGCTGAATAGCCTGTGTAACGGCTATAGTCATGATTGCCAAGCACACTGACAACACCGTCGGGGGCATTAAGTGAACTAAGTACGTCGGTATGACCGTTTAGATCGGAAGGTTGAGTGTTTTGCAAATCGCCAGCAAAAACAATTAAGTCGCCTTTTTGTGCATTTATTGAATCGATATCACGCTTTAGCAGTTTATGGCGGAAACGATCGAAGCTGCCAACATGAGCATCGCTGAACAACACTATACGATAACCGTCGAATTCTTTTGGTAAATCGGTAAACCATAGTTCCTGTCTAACAACCTGAAATTGTCTGACACCGATACTAAGTCCGTAGAAGAACATGCAAACCATGATTATACCGATTGCCAAACCAATGTAATGGCCCCAGTTACGATGTGTATGTGTGATGAATTTACGTACTAACCAGCCCAAGGCAGAGCATAAAGTGAATACTCCTTTTGGTATGTAGAACAATCCGATTAGAAATAAGTAAATGTCAATCCATGTTATATCGCTTGGTACAAAATTTCTAATTGAAGCTAAAGCACAAGTATAGCCAACCATAACAAGACATGGCATCCACCAAAGGAGCCTCTTCCACCATACAAAGTGATAGTGCCGACGAAAATAGTGAATGTCAATGTAAAGATCTGACAGTACTATTATGAGCAGAAGTGGTATGATTAGCCTTTCTATCATTATGATCTGAATCTAACTTGTTGACCGCGATAGCTGTCGTCAATACCCTTTTGACAGTCATAGACAGTATGTCCATTGCACATAGTTCGTTCTATGTGCCAATTGAATGTTCGCCCTTCGAGTGGACTCCAGCCACATTTGCTTAAGATAAGGCTTTTGTTGAGAGTCCAAGGTGCACCTTTTTTTATTATAACTATATCGGCTTGGTAGCCAGGACGAATAAAACCGCGCTTATTTACAGAGAAAAGAAGGGCGGGATTGTGGCACATTAAGTTAACTATCTGTGTCAAGCTGACTATGCCTTCATCCATTAAGCTAAGCATAGCTACAAGAGAAAATTGCACCATTGGCATACCTGAAGCAGCTTTAACCGCACCTCCTTGCTTGTCTTTCAGCAGGTGAGGAGCATGGTCTGTTCCTATTGTCGTGATGCAAGTGCTCAGTGCACTTCGTAAAGCTTCACGGTCAGCATTTGTTTTTACTGAAGGATTACACTTAATGAGTGCTCCTTTGCTGGTGTAGTCATGGTCAGTGAATAGCAAATGGGCCAAAACGGCTTCTCCTGTTATGTTATCAGTTAACAGTTTCAGTTCTTCAGCAGTGCTTATGTGGGCTATATGAAGTTTGGTTCCGTATTTATGGGCTAAGGTGGCAGCAAGTGAAGAACTCTTAAAACAGGCTTCGCGTGAACGTATAAGTTCATGTATTCTGACATCAGGGTCTTCTCCGTATTGCCTTTTTGCCTTCGCTATGTTCCGGTTTATAATTTCTGAGTCCTCACAGTGCGTCATTAGTGGCAAATCAAGGCTGGCACACTCTTTGAAAATATTTTCCAAAGCAGCCTTTCTGTCTACGAGCATATTGCCTGTTGAGGCTCCCATAAATAGTTTTATTCCAGGTATGAGCGTCTTGTCGATATGCTTAAACAGAGTGTAGTTGTCGTTTGTGGCTCCGAAAAAGAACGCATAGTTTATTCTACTTTTGCTTTTTCCTCTTGTAAACTTATCGTTTAGGGCTTCTAAAGTTGTTGTTTGGGGAATAGTATTGGGCATGTCAAAGAATGTGGTAACACCTCCGGCTGCCGCTGCTCTGCTCTCTGAAGCTATGTCAGCCTTGCTTTCTAGTCCTGGCTCACGGAAATGAACGTGTTCATCTATAATGCCAGGAAGCACAACACACCCCGAAGCATCTACGACTTCATCGTAATTGCCACGGGGTTCTTTTCCATTGCCAACTTCTGTTATCACGCCGTCGGCGATGATAATATATCCTTGGATTGTGCGTCCCTCGTTTACTATCTTACCATTCTTAATGAGTGTTTGCACTTTCCTAATGGTTTTATCTTTACGTTTATTTTCCTCCGCCGGCCATTTGGTTAGGAGTTTCTGGAGCTGGCGCTTGGTTTACATCGGGTGCAGCAGGCGTACTGGCTTCATTTGCCGTACCATTGAGCACACTTTCATTGTGCTGTGCTGCACTGTAGTAGTCCTGTACGTAAGGATTGTTCTTGAAAGTTTGTGTTGCCTTGCTCATAATGTCTTCTATCCACGGAGTAAGTACCGGTGCGCCGAACTGCTGTATAACGTTGTTCGTATAATATATGAAAGCCCAAGGAGCAAGAGCGTTGTCGAAGTTGTCGGTTACGAACTTCGTAAATAAATGGTCAAGCTGCCCACTTATTTTATCGTTTTGGCTGCTAAGTTGCTTGTTTACGACCTCCATGTCGTTACCATTCATTATGGCTTGGTCATGACGATGAACTAGTTCGGCCTGTTGATTTTGCAACTGAGCGTATGATTTCAAGAAATTATTGAGTTTGTCATTGAGTGGTGTGCCACCAATCGACTGCTGTGTGTTGTCTATTTTTATGGTAATGTTGCCACTTTCAAGTACTACAGGTGTAACAGCATCGTCGTCAGAGAATACAGTTCCAACTTCAACAGAGTCAATGTTGCCTGCGAAAGAGAACTGTCCGTGAACCACATCGCATGAGTCAAGGTTCTTTAGGTCATTGTCTTTTAGGATCTTAAGATATAGCTTCTGACCATCCAATGTGGACAGATTAGATGATCCTTGTATGTTGTAAGAGTTGCCGCATGATGCGAGGGCAATGATAGCTAATAGCCAGTATAGGATTTTATTCATTGATTCAAGCGAATTTCATGTTTAGCAAAGGTACAATACGTTATGGATATCTGAAAAATATTTTATGCTATTTAAAATATTTCTGTCATCTTTAAGCTTTTTTTTGCTCTTCTTGTTCTTCTTTCTTTAGCTCATAAGAGATGCGGTGCATTGTGTACATCTCAAAAAAGGCGGCTATGAGCAGTGTAACTACCCAATTATTGAAAAACACTTTAAGGTACATGTTGTACCCTTCTATGCTTGTTGCCATATAGGGGAAAACGATATGTAGGGCTTGTTCTGCCATAAGCAGACCGGAAGCTACAAAAAGCAAGTCACCAATAATCATGATGCGGCGCAATCTCCTTATAGTGATGTTGCGGCCATCATAACTTTGCTTTATTTGCATTGCTGCAAACATTACAGAGCCTATAAGAAATATTAGGGCAGAAACCTTGGGAATAAGCGAGAAGACAAAGCATCCTGCGCCAACTACCATGGCAATACCACCCACGAGAAATATAATACTTTCCGACTTAGTTAACTGTTTCATCTGTGTTGTCTGTATTTGTTTCAGGCTTGGGGTCGTCGCTAAGTACGAATATGTCCTCATCATCAGCTTTCATGAAGTAGCGCTCCCGGGCTATTTTAGATATGGTTTGCGGGTGCTGTTTCAGTTCTTTCAACTGACGGGAATTACTCTGGTAGATTCGGTCGTACTTTTCTATTTCATCTTTTAAGTCGCTAATCTGGAATTTATACTCTATGCGCTTCATTATACTGTTTTCGTCAATGAAGCAAACAAGCAGTATGCCCAGCACTATCACTATCTGATAGCGAAGTCTGACCGTAAGATCGAGTAGATTGTTAGCCCACTTTTTCATTCATGTAATGTTTTAAATGCAAAGTTAATAAAAAAGATTGGAATAAGATGATGACTGCAATTTTTTTGTAAAACTTGACTTGTTCAATGGCAGAGTTTTGGGATAATTAAAATATTATTTCGACAAACTGAAGATGATGTCCGGAATGCTTCCTTCATAATTGTATTTGTTTAATTGTTGATAGTTAATGCTATAGGTATCTAATCACATGCAGTCGTGATACAAAATGAGCCTAATTAAAGTTGCATTTTTTGCTGAGAGTAGTCTTTTCAGATAACTATATTTCGTTAGACTCACGTAATTTTATTACCTTTGCAGATGCAATCTATAATATTATAATGTAAAATGCAAGACTATATAGTTTCGGCTCGTAAATACAGGCCTATGACTTTTGGTTCAGTTGTGGGACAAGACGCTTTGACCACTACGCTGCGCAATGCCGTCAAGACCCGCAAACTGGCTCATGCCTATCTGTTTTGCGGTCCTCGTGGAGTGGGAAAGACCACATGCGCGCGAATATTTGCGAAAGCAATTAATTGCTACAATCCCACTCCGGAAGGAGAAGCCTGCGGTGAGTGTGAGAGTTGTAAGGCTTTCGATGAAGGCAGATCGTATAATATATTCGAGCTTGATGCAGCAAGCAACAACTCTGTAGAGGACATTCGCCAGCTTATGGAGCAGACAAGGATTCCCCCACAGATAGGTCGCTACAAGGTTTTTATAATAGATGAGGTGCACATGTTGTCACAACAGGCATTCAATGCCTTTTTAAAAACCCTTGAAGAGCCGCCTGCACATGTCATATTCATTCTTGCAACAACCGAGAAGCACAAGATCCTTCCCACGATATTGTCCAGATGTCAGATTTATGATTTTGAAAGAATGACCGTGCCTGAGATTGTCGGCCATTTGAAACATGTAGCTGAACAAGAAAATATAAAAGCAGAAGAATCCGCATTGAACGTTATAGCTCAAAAAGCAGATGGAGGAATGCGTGATGCTTTGTCTATTTTTGATCAAGTGGCAAGCTACTCTCAAGGCGACATTACATACGCCAAGACAATTGAGGATCTAAATGTGCTCGACTCAGAGAACTATTTCAATATTGTTGATTTGGCTCTTAACAATAAGGTTTCTGATGTAATGGTTCTCTTGAATAATATTATTGATAAAGGATTTGATCTTAGTAATCTTGTTTCCGGATTAGCTGTCCACATTCGTAATGTAATGATGGCAAAAGATAAGCAGACGTTGCCATTGCTCGAAGTGAGTGAAGAACAACGGCAACGCTATGGCGAACAGGCCGTGAAGTGTCCAAACAAGTTCTTATATAAAGCCCTACGCATACTTAACCGTTGCGATGTTGAGTATAAACAGTCGACTAACAAACGGCTTTTGGTTGAGTTGACACTTATCGAAGTGGCCCAAATAACTCAGCCAGATGATGATTCGGCTGGTGCGGGGCCTTGCCCCAAGAAACTGAAATCCCTGTTTAAAAACATTGTTATGAATGCGCAGAAGAAATCGACCGTGCAGGTGGCCGATGCGCATGACGATTCAGATACCCCTAAAATGGCTGCTGCTCCTGAACCGGCAATAGCCTTGCAGACAGAACATCAAGACGAAATAGTTTCAGAACCACAGCCTGTTGGGCAACCGGAGAAAGACATTCGCAATGATAGTGTGCTGAACCAATTTGGCAAATTCACCAGTAGCTACGACAATCTTAAAAGCAAAGATTCTATATCAGATCAAAATGGCGATGGAATAGACCAAGAAGAGCTGAATAAGGCTGGCAATGCACGGTTTACACAGGACAACCTTGATATGCAATGGCTGGCGATGTGTAATCGGATGCCTGAGAAAATGATGGCATTGGCCCAGCGTATGAAGAATATCAAGCCACTCATCACGGATTATCCTAAAATAGAGTTGGTGGTTGAAAATAAAATTCTACTAGAGCAAATTATGACCATAGAGAACCGTATAAAGAACACTTTGATTACGTGTTTGCATAATACGGATATTCAACTCAACATAAGGCTTGCCCGTGCAGATGAAGTAAAACCTATACTTACGGGTAATGAACTGCTTCAGCAGATGGAGAAAGACAATCCGGCTGTGGCAAAACTAACCAGTAAACTTGGCCTTATAATTTCATAGACAGTTGCTTTGGTAAAGGCTTTTAGATGCTTTTACAAGATTAAAACATTGGGAGTAGTAAACCATCATTATGGTTTGTTGCTCCTTTCTTATTGCCTTTTAAGTTCAAACTAATTGCTTTGGAAGTTAAAATTAGTATTAGAGCATAAAAGATGATGGGCCGAAATATATTTTTCCGACCCATCTTCAAAACTTAAAACTCTCTAAACTTTATGGTTATCCTGTTACTTTTATCTGTGTCCGCCAAAGGAATGGCTTCCACCAGAGCTTCTCATTGATGAAGAGCCTCCACCGAAACTACTCCTTGAACCTCCGCCAAAGCTACTTCTTGAGCCTCCTCCGAAGTTGCTGCCAGATCCATTAAAGCTTCGGCTTGGACTATTATAGCTCCTTGATTGTATGCTGCCGGATGATGGGGATGACATTCTCACACTTGATCTGGTACTCGAATTGGGCGTGAAACTGCGGTTAGGAGTTGAACCTATACGGCTTGTCGTGTAGTTGTCGCTATTATAATTACGTACAGTAGTACGGGTTGAGCTGCTTCGAGTCATTCTGTTCTGAGTCTGAGGATTGTTTATCCGTGCATCAACAGAGCTGTTTGTCGATGGGGCAATTCTTCCTAAGTTGCGGTTTGGGGTGGTTATACGACCTGATACTGATGAGTTTACAGTCTGATTACGGCTTCCCACTACAGCAGAATTCCTGCTTCCGTTGCCGAAACCGCGGCTTCCTGTATTGATGTTGCGGTCAGATACCGGACCCAAGGTGCGGTTATTGTTGTTGCGAATGGTTGTATCCAACCTGCGCCCATTGCCGAAACCTTCCCTGTAGTCGCCACGGCGGAATCCGTCGCGCATACCAAAGTAGCGTCCATCTCGCTCAGCTCCACGTCCGAAGTGTCTTCCGTTGTACCAGCTATGCCCTCCGTTGTTATACCAGCTATGCCCTCCGCGATAGACATATACGAAGTTTGGACAACCGAAATAGAAGTAATTGCGATGCGGATAGCGCGCATATATGCCAAAATGCCAATAACCTGCGTCCCACCAAAGTGGACGATAGAAGTAGTTAGCTGAGCAATAAAGGTTGTATTGCCAGTCTAGCATGATATAGCTAAGGTCGAGATTGCGACGCGTCCAGTACACTCCGTAGAGGTCGTCCACCGTATTCACTCTCATCAGATAGTCGAGATTTATCTCGTATGCTGCCTCATACTGGTCTTCAGTGAGGTTCAATTCATATGCCATCTTGTCTGTCAGGAACAAAGCCTGGTCCCTTGCTTGCTCATAACTCATTGCGTTTGCCGAGAGTTGTATAGTCAACATTGCCATAAGGGCTAAAACAAACTTCTTCATAATTTTATGGTTTAAATCGTTGTTGTCTTGTATTTACAATGCAAATGTACTACAATAATTGTGCCTGAGGAAAGGTTTTTCCCTAATCTGTAGGGGATTTTCCCTAAAGTATGGTTTTTGTCAAAGTTAAAAGGAGTTTATATCGAACATTTTTCTTACTTTTGCAAAGAAAAGATACTTTTAATTACAATTTCTAATGGCAGCAGAACATTTCTATCCTTTGCTTTTTCAGCCGAACTTACATGAAGTGATTTGGGGCGGAGAAAAACTAACAAAGTGGAAGAATCTTCCTGCAACAGATAAGCCGATAGGTGAGTCGTGGGAAATTAGTGCGGTGCCTTCAAGCATCTGTACCGTTGCTAATGGCAAGTTCAACGGTTCAAATCTTGTAGCTCTGATAGACCAATTCCCGACAGAAATACTTGGAGTAAAGGTGGCAAAGAAGAATGATAACCAGTTACCACTGCTTATAAAGTTCATCGATGCTGCCCGCGATCTGTCAATACAGGTGCATCCCAACGACGAGATGGCACGTAGAGTGGAGCACAAACGTGGCAAGACAGAAATGTGGTACATTATAGATGCTGAGCCAGGAGCATATTTATATCTTGGCTTTAGCAAGCAAATAGCCCCCGAAGAGTATGAGCGCAGGGTTAAAGATGGCACTATTACCGACGTGATAGCCAAGCATAAGGTGAGTGCTGGTGACGTGTTTTACATTCCTTCAGGTAGGGTTCATGCCATCTGCAAAGGTATATTGCTGGCCGAGATACAACAGAGCAGCGATGTAACCTATCGCATTTATGACTACAACCGTCCAGGTATGGACGGTAAACCGCGTCAACTGCACACCGAGAAAGCCAAGGAAGCTCTCGACTATCATGTGTATCCTGACTACCGCATACATTATATATATAATGAAGGTGGTGTGAGCAACCTTCTAACAAGTTCCTATTTCACTACAAATTTATTAGATGTGCGTGAGCCTATACGCCGTAATATGCTTTATAATGACAGTTTTGTAGTATTGATGGGCATTAAAGGCAACACAAAAATAACTTTCCCAGGCGTGAAAGAATCATTATTGCTTAGCGAAGGATTTAGCACTCTCATACCTGCTTGTATATCTGACTATACCGTTGAAGCAATTGACGGCAGTGAAAGTAAAATTTTGGAGAGCTATGTCTAATGTCTGTCCTTTATATTATAAAATACTTGCTGATAGGTAGTTAAGCCATTGTACATTTATATATGACTTTTAAATTCTGTAAAGGAAGACATTTATTGTTATGTATTTCCCGTTATTATGTTACTTTTAAATAGTATCAAATGGTTAATAGTCGTATTATTTGATTTTGTAGCAAAAGCAAGTCTTGCGGAGTGTTGCAATCGTTAAGTTGTCATGTATTTTTCACTTTTTAAAAGAAAAGATGTACCTTTGCAAATAAATTTGAATTTTTGCAGTTATATATAAAGGTAAATTACGGAGACAGATGCAACAAAATGTTCATGATGCCATGGGCCCATTGCAACGAGCCATAAAGCGCGTTGCTGATGTTGTCTTTTCCAGTATGGCCATTGTGGTTCTATCTCCCGTTTTTGCAGTTATCATCATCATGATGCGACTGCAACACAACGGTCCTGTGTTTTTCAGGCAGATCCGCATTGGCTATCATGGCCAGCCTTTTGTGATCTTTAAATTCAGAACCATGAGCAGTGTGATAGAGGAAAACGGTCCACAGCTGGTGGCTAAGTGTGACGATTCTAATTCAACTAAGCTTGAACAGTTTCTCCGTGGCCACCATATTGATGAGTTACCACAGCTCTGGAACGTTGTCAAAGGTGATATGTCGATAGTTGGGCCAAGGCCGGAGCGCAAGTACTTCATCGATAAGATAATGCAATATACCGACCGTTACCCCATTGTATATCAAATGCGTCCTGGCCTTACCTCTGAGGCTACGCTCTACAATGGCTATACCGACACAATGGAGAAGATGCTACGTCGGCTTGAAATGGATATACACTATTTGGAAAACCGTTCACTTTGGCTCGACATTAAAATTATATTCAAGACATTTGTAAACATTATAAGCGGAAAGAAATTCTAAGCTCGAAATGAAGAAATACATATTTGTGGCTTTGATGGCACTTATAACCATAAGCGGTTATGCCCAATCTATGAGCGATAACCAAGTAATGGAGATGATAGTGCAGGAACATCAGAAGGGAACATCGCAGGCTCAGATTGTAACTAAGCTGATGCAGAGTGGCGTAAACATAAGTCAGATACGTCGTGTGCGCAAGATTTATGAACGCATGCAAAAAGGTTCAGGTCTAGGAAATGTGGCTGACAAGACTAAAACTGATGATCGCACTCGCCGCAACAACGGAAATCTGAGAGGAAACGTGAGCCCCGATGAGGTGGAAGCAGAAACACGAAGCATCAGTCGTAATGAGAAGATTGAATCAAACCGCTATTCTAACGGTCGCATAAGTGAGTATGACACCGACAATACTCCAGATGTCTATAATGATGAGTACCTTGAAATGACTGACGAGATGAATGATTGGCTTCCCGCTGACACTGCTGCAATGTATCGGCGGCTGCTTCGTCAAGTACGGAAGGATAAGAAAATAATCTACGGACACGACTTCTTCAACAACAAGAATCTCACTTTTGAGCCTAACATGAACATAGCCACTCCAGCGAATTACCGTCTTGGGCCTGGCGATGCAGTGTATATTGATATCTATGGAGCCACACAGAAATCCATTGAGGCCACCGTGAGCCCCGATGGTTATGTTAATGTGGAAGGCTTTGGACCTGTTCAGGTGAGTGGACTCACCGTAAGTCAAGCTAACGCAAAGCTGCGTCGCACTATGGGAGCACGCTATTCTTCGAGCCGAATACGTCTTTCTGTGGGGCAGACCCGTACCATCACAGTCAATGTTATGGGCGAAGTGCGTAATCCGGGCACATATACCGTCTCCGCTTTTGCCACAGTTTTCCATGCTCTTTATATGGCGGGTGGCCCAAACCAGCTTGGAACGCTCCGTAATGTTAAGGTTTATCGTAATAACCGGCTTGTTTCGGTGGTCGATATCTATGATTATCTGCTTAATGGCAAGCAGAGTGGTAACATAAAGCTTGGCGACAATGACATAATAATAGTAGGGTCGTATGACTGTCTGGTTAATATTTCAGGCAAGGTGAAGCGTCCTATGTATTACGAGATGAAGAAAAACGAGAGTGTTGGTACCCTTATCAAGTATGCGGGAGGCTTCGCCGGTGATGCTTATACACAGAGTGTTCGGGTGATAAGAAAGACAGGTAAGGAGTATTCCATATTCAACGTAAACGAGTTTGATATGAGTAGTTTCCGCGTAGCTGATGGTGACTCCGTTTATGTTGACTCTATTATACCTCGTTATGAGAACATGGTGCAGGTTAAGGGAGCCGTTTTCCGCCCCGGAATGTATCAGTTGGGCGATGAAATAAACAGCGTTCGCACCCTTGTTGAAGCGGCTGGAGGTATTACTGAATATGCTTTCCAGAACCGTGCTGTTATGCATCGGATGAAACCTGACCGCCATCTTGAGGTGGTTCCAGTCGATTTGAAAGGTATTCTTGCCGGTTCTGTAGCTGATATCCCGCTTAAGAACGAGGATGTTCTGTTTGTTGCCACTCGGCAAGATGCTAAAGAAGAACAGTTGATTACTATACTTGGCGAAGTGAACTATCCCGGTAAGTATAAGTATGCTGATAATGAAACACTCGAAGACTTTATACTTCAGGCTGGCGGATTGAAGAATACGGCCTCAACATCAAAGGTAGATGTGAGCCGTCGTATAATTAATCCTTCGGCAATAAATTCGGATTCAGTTATATCTCACACTTATACATTCTCTCTTAAGGATGGTTTTGTTGTCGAAGGACAACCTGGATTCAAGCTTAAACCATACGATCAAGTATATGTTCGCAAAAGTCCGGGTACTACACAGCAAGAAAATATTGAGGTCAGAGGCGAGGTTATGTTTGCCGGAACATATACTCTTCCGAGGCGAAACACCCGCTTGAGCGATATTGTTAAGGCGGCTGGTGGCTTCAGTGAGAGCGCTTATATTGAGGGCGCAAGGCTCGAACGCCGTACAAATGCTGATGAACGAGCCCGTATGGAGAAGGTTTTACAGATGGCTCGCGACAATCAGCAGGAAACAATGCTCGATCTTGCAGCCAGAAGTTCCAATTCCGGAGCTCTCACATCAGTGATGCAGCAAAACAGTAACCAGCAAATTCAGAAGTTCAATGTGCCTGAGTACTATCCAGTTGTGATTCAGTTGAAGAAGGCTCTTGATAATCCTGGTGGTAAAGACGACATCGTTTTGCGTGAGGGCGACCGTCTCGTGGTGCCTGAATACAATGCAACTGTTAAAATTAATGGGGCTGTTGCCTATCCGAATACAGTTGGTTACTTGCCCGGAAAGAGTGTAAGCTATTACATTAATCGTGCCGGTGGCTTCAGTAACAAGGCCAAGAAGCGCGAAACCTATATACTTTATATGAATGGTGACGCGGTACAGGTTGGTCATAAGGCCAAAGTTCAGCCCGGATGCGAAATATTTGTACCAACAAAGGCAACAGCTAAGCATTCTATTGCTGAGACTATGAGTATTGGCAGTAGTGCTGCAAGCATTGCAGCAGTGATAGCTACGATAGCAAACCTAATGAAATGAAATTAACGGTGTAATAACAATGGCAGACGAAGCTAAAAAGATATCACACGAAATAGACTTCTTAAAATTGGGGCTAACCATACTGAAGCATTGGAAATCGCTTGCTCTTTTCCTTCTTGTTTCAGCGGTTTTAGGTTGCATTGTTGCTCTAAATACACCTAAGACCTATACCGCAGAGGTTATATTGGCTCCTGAAATGAATTCCGGAGGTATGGGATTATCGGGTAATTTGGCTGACATGGCAGCTAATTTCGGTATAGATCTGGATACGAAGTCGGCTCTTGACGCCATCTATCCTGAACTGTATCCGGACATTCTCTCTTCACCCGATTTCTTGTTGAAGTTGTTTGATGTTCCTGTAAGGCTGAAAACCGATGACAAAATACGCACATATAAATATCATCTCACCAAGGATGGCAAGCAACCATTTTGGGTTTATCCTAAGGCATGGCTGATAAATCTGTTCAAAAAGAAGGATGTTGCAGTCAAAGGCGGCAAGGGTAAAGGCAGTTCTTTGGTAATATCTAAAGACGATGCTGAGCTTTGTGAGAGCATTGGTGGCTTGATATCGTGCATGGTTGACAAGAAAACGAGCGTGATAAGCATTAGTGTAGTCGACCAAGACCCTATGGTGGCAGCCATTATGGCCGATACGCTTCAGCACAGGTTGCAGGAATATATCACAAACTACCGTACACGAAAGGCCAGAACCGATTATAATTACTACAAAGGACTTACTGCTGACAGTAAGGCTAAATATCTAAAGGCGCAGAAAGAGTATGCCGATTTCTGCGATGCCAACGTAGATGCCGACTTGCAAGTAATAGAATCAAAGCGTGATGAACTTGAAAACGAAATGCAATTGCGCTATAACACATATAGCCAAATGCAAGTTCAGACTCAACAAGCACAAGCTAAGATAAGGGAAAATACACCTGCTTTCACCATAATTCAGAATGCGCGCATGCCCTATATGCCCAGTAGCCGCCCACGTGTGTTTACTGTCTTAATTTTCATGTTCTTGGGTTTTGTATGCGATGCGGTTTGGATTCTTTGGCGTCAGAGTAAGGAAAAAGCTAAGAAGCCAGCAGAAAAGGAAAACAAAGAGTAAGTCGCTGAGTTGCTGTATTCATTACCATATATTGTAGTTCTGACTTTGTTCGGAGCCTGTGCCGTCTATTTTGACCACATAGAAGACACGGATAAGAAAAAGTATGCAACTCTTTTTGCCATCACTCTATTTTTTATCTTCTTTGGTTTTCGAGGTTATGTCTTTACAGACTGGATAAGTTATGCCAAAATGATGGAGGATGTTACCTTTGGAGACATTTTCCAACTGACCACCGTACATGAGGATGCGGTTGTGCATGAGCCCGGTTTCACGTTGCTCTGTTGGCTTTGCAGCTTGATAACTCGTGATTATGTGTTCTTCGTAGTAGTGGCTACGGTCATTGATCTTTGGCTTTATCTGCGCTTTCTGAAGCAATGGAATGTTGACAATGTGGCCTTTTCGTTCATGCTTTTAATGGCTTTTGAGGGCATAGGCATTATGTTCAACCTCATGAGGAACCAGATTGCCATCTTCATCTTCATGAATTCACTTGTCTATATTGTCAATCGGAAGCCTTGGCAGTACATGGGATGCTGTCTTTTGGCCTTGTCGTTCCATCTGTCTTCAATAGTTTTATTTCCTCTTTATTTTGTTTTGCATCGCAAAACAAACAAGTGGGTGTTTCTTGGCATATTCATCGCTTTCTTCTTGTTCTACATAAGCCAGCAGTCTATAGTAGCAACGGGCCTTCAAGTGCTTGGTCTTGGAGGCATGTTGGGTGAGAAAGCCGA
>CAZUWO010000002.1:35748-43042 GCA_964623995.1 uncultured Prevotella sp.
AACGTTTTTCTCCACATCACGGGCTTTGTCCATAACGGGAACCATAGAGAAATTCGGGCTTGTAACGCTGATATTTCTATTCTATGACAAGCTTAACAGCAACGTGAAGAACTTTCAGGTGCTTGTCAATTGTCTGCTTTTGTACTTCTTTTGCTATTATGTTTTGGCCGAGTTCAAGACTTTGAGCTCCCGAATGTCATACATTTTTGTGTTCCCATATTGGGTTGTTTGGATTTATATCATAAAGGTAATGGCCATTCCCAATAATAAAAGGCTATTGGCAGGAGTGCTCTATCTGTACAGCATTTATATGCTTGCGCTCAATATAAGTACTCCAGTGCAGCAATATGACAATGTGTTGTTTGGGGCTAAGAGCCAGAATGAGCGGTTGAGAATATTGCAGTCAACTTACGAAGATAACGAATGAGCGTCAAAAGGAATTTCTTTTATAGCAGCTTGATAACGGTTTCCGGATACCTTTTCCCGTTGATTACGTATCCGTATGTATCTCGTGTGCTTGGCGTTTCAAACATTGGCATCTGCAATTTCGTTGATAATCTTGTCAATTACTTCATTCTTGTGGCCATGATGGGCACAAGTGTGGTTGGCATTAGGGAGATAGCAGCTTCTCAAGGCAATAAAATCAAGTTGTCGCGCACCTTTTCCAGCGTCCTCACCCTTAATGCGGTATCAACCGCAGTGGCTATTTTGGCATTGCTTATAGCCATGTACACGGTGAGTTCGCTTTTCCCTTATCGCGACTTACTGTATGTAGGCGTTTGCAAACTTGTTTTCAATCTCTTTCTTGTAGAATGGTTTTTTACAGGAATAGAGGATTTTCCTTACATCACAAAGCGTACCATTCTCATACGTTTCCTGTATGTTGTGTCGATATTTGTGTTCATCCACAGCCGTGAAGATTACAAATGGTATTACATTCTTACTGTGGGGTCGACGGTTTTGAATGCATGCGTAAACATTCTATACTCAAGAAGGTTTGTTGAATTCAGAATCAAATATGTCAATTTCAAGCCATATTTGAAGACGTTTTTCGTCATGGGCATTTACCTTCTTATAACAAATGTCTATCAATCGCTCAATACCGTATGGCTTGGATTGGTAACTAATACTGTAGAAGTTGGCTATTTCACCACTGCCACAAAGCTACACACCATAATAATGGCTATATTTTCGGCGTTTTCTAACGTCATGTTCCCGCGTGTGTCAAACTTGTTGGCCAAGGGAGATGTAGAGGAATTCTGGCATAAGATAAACCAAGCAGTGCAAGTTATCATTGCAGTTGCAACGCCAACCATTATCCTCTCGGCAGTGTTTGGACCTAATATACTTCACCTATTATCAGGTAATGGCTATGAAGGGTCCTACACTCCGTTCAGAATCATATCGCCTTTGGTTATGATTATAGGCTTTAGTCAGATCTTCGTCATACAGATTCTCATGGCAAGCAAGCAGGAAAGCGTTGTGCTTCGCAATTCCATCGTTGGTGCATTGGTGTGTGTCGTGCTCAACATGTTGTTCACTAAGCAGTTGGAAGCTGTTGGCTCGGCCATGGTTTGGCTTGCTTCTGAGTTTAGTGTCATGATGCTTTCACTTGTTGCCGTACGCAAAAAGTATCACTATAAGTTTCCAATTCGCGAACTGATAAAGTATTTTGTAGCTTACACTCCACTGATAATCATTCTCGTAGCTATACTTTTGCTGATTCAGTTGCCCGATATTTTCATGCTGGTTATAGCCTCAGCGGTTACCGGACTGTATGCTATAATCATAGAAGAGTGCTACTTGAAAAATGAGTTTGTGCTCCAGTTCATCAATAAAATCTTACGTAGGAAATGAACATAGCTCTGTTTTTGAAACATCCATCCCGCATTTTGGAAGGCTTTAAGAAGTATCGCTCCATTATCAATACAGTTCGATTCAACTTCCATTACTTACCTTTCGGCCAAGCTATCCGCTTACCGATAATGCTATACAAGCCCGATCTCGTTTCGCTAAAGGGCAAAGTGGTAATCGATTCACCTGTTATCCGCCGTGGCATGATAGAGTTGGGCTTCCACCATGTAAGCCTTTATCCCAACACAGGAATAATGTGGGAGAATAAAGGTGGCACTATTGTGTTTCACGGCAGTTGCCATATAGGCAACGACAGTTATCTGTCGTTTGGCCAGAATACTACTGTTGAGTTCGGAAACAAGTTTGTTGCCACCGCCGGACTGAAGCTTGTATCAACAGAAGGCATCAGTTTCGGCGAATGCACCAGCTTGGGTTGGGGATGCTTGTTTATGGATAACAACCTTCATCCCATTTACAACATTAATAAAAAAGAATACAACAGCAGTTGCGGCAAAATAACAATAGGACCCTATAATTGGTTTGCCACGGGCTGCAAGGTGATGCATTCGGTTGAGACACCTGAGCGTTGCATCTTCGCAATGAATACTATTGTGGCCAAGAACACTCCGGCCAAGCCCTATTGTGTTATGGGTGGAAGTCCGGTTGCGGTGCTTTCAGAGAACGTTATGCGCACCGATATGGACGATTGCGATTAGAGTCAAATTCTCATAAGTATATATATCCAAGCGATTATGGTTAAATTCTCAGTAACAATACCTGCTTACAAGCGCCAATACCTTGATATTGCCATAAGGAGTGTGGTCTGTCAGACTTGTAAAGATTGGGAGCTGGTAGTGGTAGACGACTGCTCGCCTGAGGATATCCACTCTGTTGTGGAGCCATTCTTGCAGGATGAGAGGGTGCACTATTATAGAAATGCCAAGAATTGTGGCGCGGTTAATGTGGTAGACAATTGGAATATCTGCCTGAGTCATTGCGTTGGCGACTATGTGGTTTGCGTCGGCGACGACGACAGGCTTCTTCCTGACTGTCTTTCAGAGTATTCCGCAATTATAGACAAGTACCCCGGACTTAACGTTTACCATGGTCGCACACGTATTATCGATGAGAATGGACAAGAGGTTAAGCTTACTCCTGAGCGCCCAGAGACGGAAACGCTGGCCGAAATGCTTTTCGGCCAGTGGACAGAAGACCGCATTCAGTTTCTTGGCGACTTCCTTTTCTCCCGTAGTTGGCTGCAACAGAATCATGGTTACGTAAAGTTTCCGTTGGCTTATTCAAGCGATTGGGCCACGGCTAACCTTGCAGCAAAGGACGGAGGCATAGCAAACGTAAACGCAACTGTGTTCGAGTATCGTGTAAACCGGCAGTCTATCTCCACCACTCAGAATCTTCGGCTTACCGTTATGGCTTGTGGCATGGCTTCAGACTGGTACTCTTTGCTGCTTAAACCTATGGGTAAGACCTCGGAAACCACATGTTTACACAGGGCAAAGCAGTGCTTTTTCACCACCAAACTGCAGGATTTGATATACCAAGACTGTCGTCGCGACCACTCTTTACGTAACTTGGCGGGTTGGATTACGGCCAAAACACGGCTCTCAAAGCTTCGAGTGCTCATAGTTTGCATAAGGGCAGTGTTGTCAACCTTACGCAATGACAAGCCGTAGCTATGGCTTTAACTTCTGAGGAAAACACTTGCGGGGCTCCCCGAAAAAGACTATCTTTGCATCTAAACAACATAAAGGCGCAGTTTTACAGACAATATGAATATACTTTTCGACCTGATTACGACCCAAGTAACGATGGGAGGAGGTGCTGAATACACCCGTAGGGTCTTCTTCTCTTTGCAGGAAGCAGCCCGGAAATCGGATGTTTGCGTCATCGGACTCATCGATTCCTCGCTGGGGCCTTCACGCTATCAGGACTTGTCTGTGGCTGCTCTGAGTGCTCAAGGCATAACAGTGATTGACGCAAAGGGCACGAATCTTTCCGACATTGTGGCCCGCTACCACATCGATACCGTATTTGTGGGCGTGCTTCAAGCGTGGTCGGGCAGGTTCTCGTTTGCCAATCTTAGCTGCAAAGTTGTTACAGTAACCCACGATCTTCATGATGAGGAGATAGACGACATACGGCTTTACCCTTACATGTCGCTCTTTAAGTCGCCTTATCACATACTCCGCCAGTTCGCGGCGCGCACCCTTCGCTATCTGCGCAAGACGGTTTCGCCTTTGGCCCGCGCCGTGAGTGAGCTGTCGTCCAATCCCAATTGGATTTGCATAACGGTGTCAGAGTACTCTAAGTTTGCCTTTCTGCGCTTCTATCCTAATGTAGGCGACTGCATAAAAGTGCTGATAAGTCCTGAGCGGATAATGACAACCAGCGGTCAGCCTCATCTCTCCGAACTGCAGAAACTTATAGAATCGCAAAGCCGTTATTATCTTTTGGTCAGTGCGGGAAGGCCTGAGAAGAATGCGGCAAAGACTATAAGAGCCTTCAATGTTTACCGCAATTCATATCTGAAGGGTAAAGATGCGGGGCAGTTGCCGCTGCTTGTAACGCTCGGTTACCCCCAAAAGGAATGCGAAGGCCACGTTAGCTTGCCCTATCTTTCCGAGTCCGACTTGGTGTTAGCTTACCAAAATTGCCACGCTTTGGTCTATCCGTCTTTCTTTGAGGGCTTTGGCTACCCCCCGTTAGAGGCAATGAAGTTCGGCAAACCGGTGCTCGCGTCAAACGTTACTTCCATTCCCGAGGTGCTGGGCGATTCGGTTCTGCTCTTCTCCCCATTCTTTGAGACCGACATTTTCAGGGCTTTCTGTCAGCTGACGGATCAGAACTACGACGCATATTCAATGAAATCAAAGGAAAGATACTCCACAGTGAAGGCCCGACAGGAGTATGATTTAAAACAACTTATTAATATATTGCTATCATGAGGCCACGTATTTTCGCTTATTATCTGCCACAATACCATCCGTTTCCGGAGAATGACAAATGGTGGGGCAAAGGTTTCACCGAGTGGACTAATGTGGCCCGCGCCCGGAAATTGTTTCCAGGGCATAAGCAACCTCATATCCCTGCCGACTTAGGTTTCTATGATTTGCGGCTGAAAGAGGTAAGAGAGCAGCAGGCAGAACTGGCTCAGGAAGCTGGTGTTGAGGCTTTCTGCTACTATGAGTATTGGTTTGGCGGCGGAAAACAGCTCATGCAGCGTCCGTTTGAGGAGGTGGTAAGCTCCGGTAAACCCGATTTCCCCTTCTGTTTATGCTGGGCCAACCACTCATGGTATAAGAAATCGTGGGACCCTAAGCAGCCCGACAAGGACCTATTGCTCATACAGCAACAGTATCTTGGCGAAAAGGATTATACAGAGCACTTCTTCCACCTGCTGCCGGCATTCAAAGACAAACGCTATGTAAGGGTAGACGGACGCGTGTACTACGTGATTTTCGATGCATTAGGATTTCCTGACGTAGCCAATTTCATAGCTACATGGCGCCGCTTGGCACAGGAAAACGGGCTCGGCGACTTCTTTTTTGTGGCCACTGACTATAATTCTGAGCACAAGGATGACCTGCTCAGCAAAGGCTTTGATGCCATAAACAACGTTGATTACATCAACATCTACCACCTTACTCCCAAATGGAAGAAGGCCCTAAAGACGATAGGGCGTGAGTATTTGGGCATTCCGATGATATACAAATACAAACATGCCATAAAGTATATGCTGCATCCGTCGTGCAGTGAGCCCGAGGTGATACCCGTAATTACCCCAAACTGGGACCACACACCACGCTCCGGACGCCGTGGTCTCGTATTTACCGATGCCGAACCACGCTACTTTGAGCAGCTGGCATTGCGTGCTTTCCACCTTGTTAGCAACAAACCGCCCCAGCAACAGATAGTGATGCTGAAGTCGTGGAATGAATGGGGTGAAGGCAACTATATGGAACCGGACCTTGAACATGGCCATGGCTACATTGATGCTCTTGCCAGTGCGGTAAGAAAGGTGAGCAATCTTTAACCACTTTTACAGATGAAGGTAGCTTATCTTGGTAAAATCCAGCTCTCAGATATAGACCTTTCCTATCTGAATGAGGCTCAACGGCTGGCCGATATCACCTATTTCATGGAGATAACGCCACGCTTTCTGAAGGGCCCTGCGTTCAATATTGCCAAGATATATCCCCACTCCGGAGTGTTCAAGGCTGTTGATGCCTACCCTGAATTCCGCAAGTTTGAGGGCTTTATTGACCTTAACAAGTTCTACGTTGTTAATACTTGTGGACGCTTTTGGATGTTTAAGGCTTTCTGGACCAACTTTCTTCTGCTCTTGTTCCTAATCCGTGGCAGGTTCAAGGTGGTGCATACGGTGTGGCCACCCAACGTATACGAATTCTCAATATACTTTCTCCGTAAAAGGATGATGCTCACGGTGCACGATCCTTTTCCACATTCCGGCCTCGACACCCGCATAGTCCGCTTCAGGAGGAAAGTGGCTTTTGGCCTCATTCCAAGGCTTATAATACTCAACAAGTCCCAGTTGAGGCAGTTTGAGCAATACTATCACATAGCCGAAGAGCGGATAACGGTAAGCCGATTAAGCTCTTACACATACCTGCGCACCATTAAGGCACCATCAAAACTGCGCCCTGCCAAGCCGTATATACTCTTTTTCGGAAAGATTTCGCCCTATAAGGGCCTCGATTATCTGCTTCCGGCCATGCTGGAAGTGCACCGTTCGGCCCCCGATTGCCATCTTGTGGTGGCCGGAGGCGGTAAATTCAGTTTCGACGTAGGTCCTTACCGGAAGCTTGATTACATAGAGCTGAGAAACCGCTTCATACCCGAGGAGGAGCTTGTCTCGCTAATAGAGGGTGCCCGATTTGTGGTTTGCCCATACATTGATGCCACTCAGAGCGGCGTAATCATGTCGGCTTTCGCTTTCAATAAGCCGGTTTTGGCCACCAATGTGGGTGGATTGCCGGAGATGGTAAGGCACAATGAGTTTGGCTATATCATAGAGAATTGCAACTCGAAGGCACTTTCTGATGCCATATTATTGCTTTGGACGGACCCCGATAAGCTTAAAACCTTCTCGGAAAATATCCGCATGGCCTACACCGATGGTGATTTGTCGTGGAAGGATATTGCCAAGAAAATGGTGGCCAGTTACTTCTGTTTTGGCCAAAAGGCATAGTAATGCAAGGTGGGACTGTCTGCTTTCGCATCTTGAAAGACGCAAAAACAGAAACTTACCTCAATTGAAATCCGTATGGCCCTCAATTGAGAACCAAAAGGCTATCAACTGATGCCCAAAAGCGCAACAATTGATGGACGTTAGCATTATTGTACATACCGTCTTGCAAATGCAACTAAATGGCGACCTCTTGAGCGTGGTAGAGAGATTGCT
>CAZUWO010000002.1:43052-59362 GCA_964623995.1 uncultured Prevotella sp.
GTTTTTGCATAATTGAAAAAGGGCTGAATCTCAGACAAGAGACTCAGCCCTTTAAGGTTTATATGGCATAAAGTATTGTTTGATGGCTGTAACTTACAGACCTTTAAGATATTCCAACGTGGCGTCAAGCCCCTCGATGCTCTCTTTCACATTGGTGTTGTCGGCTTTCAGAATGGCTGCAAGCTTGGCGTAAGTTCCATCGGCTTTGGCCTTGGCAGTGCTGCGTGCCAGGTGCAGAAAGTATACTTGGGCCAGCACTCTGCTAACCCTTTTCGCCATTGTTTGGTCGCCTCTCACCTTCTTTAGAGCCCCTTCAAGCAGCTTGGTGCTTTGGGTTATGAAGTTCTCAGTGTAGATATCGGCTCGCGGAAGCGTGTTATAGAAGAGGTGAGTCTGCTCGTTCACGAGGCCTTGTTCCATGTTGTAGTAGGTCAAAACATCGCTTGCGGCCTTTCCATAGTAGTCTGTTATGAACTCCTCGGCAAGCTTTTGCGTGTCAGTATTGGGATTCCATAGCAGCTTTGCCAATATCCATTGGCGCAATTCAGAGAATTCTCCCCACGGGGCTTCATGTACAGCTTCCTCCATAACGCCTATAACGTTGCTTGAAGCCATAGTCTTTATGTTGTCGGCAAGCACATTGAAGTTAGGGAAAGGTGCCAGATACATGTAGAAATCAACCACATAGTCCCAGATGTATATGTTGGAGGCAATGTTTTTCCAGGCTTTAAGGTCGTCCATAAACGATTTGTTCAGGCTGCATGACGAATTGAACGGGTGGGCAAAACAGCACTCAGCCGAGCACAGTCTCACCACTACGTTTTCTCTGGCCTTAATGTTTTGAGGTGCGTGGCGGCTGTAAAGGTAGGCAAAAGTGCCCACTTTCTTGTCGGGATATGCCTTCTTAACCTCGTCAGCCACTTGGTTAACAAACCACAGAATGAGTCCCGACTGGCCTCCATAGCGCTTGGCCAAGGCCGTGCAACGGGCGCATTGGCAGTATTTTTGATTATCCATCTGCGATACGTCATACACCCAGTAGCCCGGATTTTGGGCTATCCGCTTAAGCAGAGCGGCCGTTAGAATTTTGCGGACCGATGCGTTTGAGAGGCAGAGTTGGCCGTCGCTGATGCGCTTACCGTTATAAAGGCTGTAGTATTCGGGGTGGGATGAGAAATAGGTATTGGTGGGAACTAGGTCGAAAAAAGTATGGGCGCCGAAGTAAGCTGATAGTCCTCCGTACTGATTATCAAATACTTGGAATGACTCATTCTGCTTGTTGTGGGCGCACCATGTAGGGGTTATGAGCGCAGGATAATAGAAATCAAGTCTCCTTTTTATGGCCGGAGCCTCAGAATGGTTAAGATTGCTGAGCTTGAACGAACTGATGTGCGGCACCTTAGTATAGTCAGTGGTGTACCAGCGCACGCCTAATTCGTTCTCAAGAAACGAGTAAACGCCATACATTGTGCCGCGAGTGCTTCCTCCGTATATGTATAAGTCGTTGCCGATGGTCTTGTAAGTGTAGGCTTCACTGCTGGCAGCAGGCTTGGAATCGCCACATGCCGTGCGCCAACCTACGTATATCGATTTGCCGGAGGCATTGGCTTTGAGTGGCAGAGTTACTCCGCTTATGGCTTTAAGGTATAGTTGCAGCTCCTTGGCAGCGGTCTTTTCAGACTGCGAAGCATTGTTTCCAACTACGATTGTGTAGTCTGTCCGGCCGTTGTTGAACAGGTAGTTTTGAGCCATACATACGGTATAAGGGCTGAAAATCAACAGAATATAGAGCAGTATCTTCTTCATGGCGTTGCGTTTACTTGCTTTTTGATAATTATAATTGTACTCATCGGCTAGGGAATGAGCAGCTGTTGCTAAGCGCAAAGATACAAATAATTTGTCAGTTTTAACAATGCTGGCTCTCTGTTTTCACCATAAGAGGTGATGCAAGAAAAAGTAAGGCAGAGTTGTAGGATAGCGAAAAAATAGCTAACTTTGCATTAAATATAGGGAAACCAAACTTTAATGGGCAAAGAAATCTCTTTTGTTATAGTAGAATATCATTGTGTAGATGAGATAGTTTCATGTGTTTCTGCCATCGATGCTAACGTTTCAGAACCGCATGAAATAATTGTTTCCTCGAATTCTTGCTATTCTGACGAGGAGAAGGCAAAGATTCCCTTCATCAGTGAGAATGTAAGCTGGGTCTTCAACAGTAAGAACGGGGGCTTTGCCTATGCCATTAACCAAGGCATGAAGCAGACAGTGGGCGCTTATATTGTGATAATGAACTCTGATTGCACCCTATTGGGGCCGTTGTCGCCTATGATCAGTTTTCTGAAAGCTAATCCGGGAGTGGGCGCTATTGCTCCTCAGCTTGTCGACGATGCAGGCAATATTCAAGACAGTGCACGCCCATATGTAACCCCAAGACGCTTTATCATACGCCAGACTCGCCGCTTGCTGAGCAAGAAAAGGCTGTCGAGCATACTGAATAAGCACTTCGATTACAGCAAAGTGCAAACGGTTGACTGGGTGATAGGGGCTTTTATAATGGTTACAAGACATGCTTATGAGCTGACAAATGGGCTCGACGGCAATATGTTTATGTATGCTGAAGACGCCGAATGGTGCACCCGTATAAGAAAATATGGCCTTGAAGTGGTATACTTCCCACTTGTAAGGATAACGTATAAGGGTACTCGCAGGGCCCGCTCAAACAAGAAGTATGCCAACATATTTCTTACTAGCCACTTGTATTATTGGCATAAGGTGGGCTTCTTCTTTGGCTATCCAAACAGGAAGAAGAAGGTTTGGAATCTTACTTTGGCCGACTTTCAGAAGTAATTTTATAGCTTAATCGGCACTATAATAGTTTGCTAATGATGCTGTGGCGGGCTTTCAGCAAGCCTATCCAATAAGCGTAAATCGGCAAAACCACAGTGAAAGCCGTCAGCAAGAGAAATAGCTCACGATAGTTGGCAGTGTTGTTGACATAGAAACCTGTCGCCAGACAAACCGCAAGAATCACAATCCAATGGACGCAGTAGTAATACATCGAATTGCGACCTATGCTTGTGAGTGCCGGAATCTGCAATGGCACCCATTTGAACAGGTTGTTTGCTATGACGATTCCGCTGCATGAAGAAACCACAAACACTGCCCAACATCCGCAGTCTACACTTCCCATGCGGAAATCAACATAGCTTGGGCAGAAGATGACAGTGATAATAAACACCGGAAGTGTCACCAACATAGTCATGTGGCGGTATTGCAGCTTCCTCAACCAATATCCGGCAAGATAGAAAACTACACCCATGGCACTGCTGAGCAGGGTGCGTGGCACCTTGTCGGTATAGCCAACGATGATGGTTCCTGCACCGGAGATGGCTATACATGCCACAAACAGCACTGCATTGCCATACTTCTTTTTGTCGAAGAGAGTGACTGCGCATTTTGTAATGAACAATGACAGCAAGAACCAAAGTGGCAAATTGCCACCGATGGAGCCTTCCTTGAGCACGCTTACTACCGGACTGAGCACTATATCGTTGGCAAATGAGAACTCGCCATGCTCATATCTGATAATGCAAAGCAGGATTTGACCTATGATAGAATAGGTAATGAAGGGTATTATGAGCTTATTAAGTCCGCGTTTGGCACAATCAGCAAAGGGAATGCTCTTGTGAAACATGCCTGACTTGAAGAAAAACCAAGCCATGAAGAATGGTAGCACCTGCGAAGATGTGATATAAAAACTGTCAGTTGATGCGCCTGACCACTCGAAAGCATGCCTCAGCATCATGTAGATTATCAACAATCCTGCTACCGCATCAAGTGTATTGTCTCTCTTTTTGGTCTCCATAGCATTCTTTTTTAGGATCTTTTGGCAAAGGTAGTCAATATATTTAAGCTGTCAAAGTTTTTTTAATACAATAAATCAACGCTAAAAATGTTATAAAATATAAAGGCTATTTAAACAGACAAGCATGGCATTGATAATACTTTTAAGCTTTGTGGCATTTCTTGTACGTGCATTGTGTGGCTTCGTTTCTATTCCTATCATTCTCAATTTCTGTAAAAGGAAACGGCTTTATGATTTGCCAAATGAGCGCAAAGTGCATAAGGTGGCAGTGCCAAGGCTCGGTGGTGTGGCTTTCTTCCCAAGCATGTTTATAGCCACTTTCTTTGCCTTGCTGGTTTGGGTGTGGACGGCCCGTACCTTTACTTTTCAGATAAATGCCTGGTGTTTGGCCTTTGCCATAGGGCTGTGCCTTATCTATTTTGTGGGATTGGTGGATGATTTGGTGGGTTTAAGGCCTGTCACCAAGTTTGCGGTGCAGATTGTCGCAGCCTCGCTATTGCCGCTCTGTGGCCATTATATAAATGATTTGTATGGCTTCTTTGGCATTCACGCCATACCTTTCTTTATCGGTGCGCCGCTCACTGTGTTCGTTCTGGTGCTGCTTATGAATGCCATGAACCTGATAGACGGCATAGATGGGCTTAGTGGTACGCTCTCTTTACTGGCTCTTGGCGGCTTTCTCGTTTGCTTTATGCAGATGAGAGTACTTGTCTACAGCATGCTTATTGCCGGACTTATGGGGGTTCTTGTGCCCTATCTTTATTTCAATCTGTTTGGCGATGTGGCTAAAAACAGAAAGATTTTCATGGGTGATTCGGGCTCATTGACATTGGGCTTCATACTGGGAGTGCTGCTTGTGAAGCTGGCTATGGGCAATCCTCACACTCAACCGGCTATAGACGGCTCTCTGGGGCTGGGACTTACGTTTGTTCTTGTGCCGGTTCTTGACGTAGCAAGGGTTATAGTGGTGAGGTTCGGCCATAGGCAGGGAATATTCAAAGCTGACAAAAACCACATACATCACAAACTGCTTCGTGCGGGATTCACCCAGCATCAGGCTTTGCTTATAATTGATGGGTTGGCTGTTGGCTTCATCATCATCAACACAACCCTGTTCCACTTCTCTTGCTCAGTTACCCTATCGGCTGTTGTCGATATTGCCTTGTACTTCCTTTTCCATGAATATATAGACTTGCTGATAAGGAAGCGTGGCAACAATGTTTTTTCTGATAATTAGCAGAATCAGAACTTCTTGAACCTGAGCCTGTGGGTTGCTGACTCCATTGTGAGGTTGCTGCCCGAGGCGTGGAATGTGAATTGCTCAGTAAGAGCGGTGATGCCGTAGACTGCAAGTGGCGTGGCGTCTTCCAGTTTCTGGTCGCCTTCCTCTCTGTTATATAGGTAGGGATCGTGTATTGTAAGTGTGTTGCCACTTATGTTGAACTTGAACAGGTAATTGGAATGGGCTCCACTCTTGTCGTCTATTTCGAGAAGCTTGCTCTGAAACGACCAAAACAGGTATTGTTTGCTTAGGTCGGTGGTGGCGTTGCTTTGGGCTGTATCGGCGCTTATAGCCTCAATACTTACCAAATGCCACATTCCCTCAAGGTGTCCGTCCACGTTGTCGGTCTCGAGACTGCATGCAGAGAATATCAATGTCAGCAGTATTGGCAATATAAATAATGTGTATTTCGTCTTCATAGAATTCCGCTTTTGCTTATGGTGAATTGAAATCCGTAGTTGATGCCGCCAAGTATCTTGCCGAAGTCCATGCCGTAGCCAAGTCTTAGGGCAGTGCCGTTAATCCATTTATGCTTGTAGCTGTGCAGGTTATAGTTGGCTTCGGCCAAGAAGCTGAAGTTATGATGCTTGTCTAAGTATGGCTTGGTGTAGGTGCCGAGGCCCTCTTGCCACGTGGCCAGTATGCGATAGCTCAGATAATCGTTGGGTTGACCGCCCAATCCCATGTGGAAGGCCATGAAGCGGTTATCTTTTACCTCGATGATTCCGTCGGTGTTGTAGATAGGTGAGCGGTAAAGCGGATTGCCCATCACCTGCCCCCAGTGCTGGTAGCCAGGGTAGATGTAGTGGTTGTAGAAGTTGTCGTTGCCGCCTATGTGGTCGCTTATGGTTACGGTATGGTCGTGATAGATGGGGCCGCTCTGGTATTTGGTGTACAAATATTCAAACACGAAGTTGTTGAGCCAAGAGTTTGACTTGTATTTGTACTCAAAGCCGAGCATCCAGTCCTTGAAATCGTAGAGCAGATAGCGGTGTTTCTGCTTTTCTTGCCATTGCTCGCCGCTGCCGTAGCCATCGTAGTCGAGCTGAAACATGCTTGAAAGATCCTCGAAATACTTGTCGAAATAGAATGAGAACATATTCCATTCAGACTCATACTTTATTTGCCCTACCCAGCTACCCATCTGGTTTCCGGCTTTATTCTTGTAGGTTTCTTCGGGTGCGTCGTTTCCGCTCGGGATGAAAGCTTGCCAATAAGCCCTGAGATTGGTGGCGTTGTGGAGGGTCTGACCGTTATAGTTGTAGGTGGTGCCACCGAACTGTGATGCCATTTCCAATCCCAAAATGAATGACCAAGGCGAGAAAACCTCATCGTTTCCGAGCTTTAAATAGCCTGCTTTTGAGTGGTAAAGCACATCGTCAGTATACATAGATTGCCGCTTTGTGAAGTCGTGCTGCCAGCTGTCGTCGGTCATCTTGCCGAAAGCTATGTGGCCTTTCAGGTGGAGCCAACCTTTGGTTAGTGGCACTGTCCACCAGTCTGCCAACTCCAATCTTACTTGCGGCACTGGCCTTGAGTTGATTCCGAGGGTTTGAGAACCTGACGACAGCTGCTGATTCTTTATCTCCATCGGATATTCCTTGGCGCCAATGGTGAGCGCTCCGTGCAGCCACCGCCCTTCAACGTAGGCTTGCTGCACCACGAGATTACTCGTATAGTTTACGGGCACTGCCAAGTCGACGCCGTAGCCCACTCCCCATTTCTTGCCGTTGTCGCGGCTGATGGGGCGCTCCACCGCGCCACGAATGTAGCCGTTGGTCTCGTCGAGCGAACTCAGACCATACTTGTTGGCGTTGAGCCATAGCGGAGTCTTGCCGTGAGATGCTGATATTTGCATCTCGGCCTTATAGTTAATGCCCTGCCATGCCTTGTATTCTTTGTCGTCATCGTCGGTCTGAGCCCAGATGCCAAGAGGAATCAGAATGGCTATCAGGGTTGGCAACATGTTTATCTTCATATTCTTATTCAAGTATTGAGTGCAAATTTAACAGATTCTTTTATATCTACAAACCTTGAACTTCATTTTTTGCTTGTGCCATGGCTGAAATAATCAAGCCTTGCGGCCCTGATCATGGCCACACTTGATGCCACCGAGATGGTGGCAGAGATGGCAACCAAAGTGTAGAAGTCGATGTAGCCCATGGCATCTTGCAGCGATCCACCCACCATGCTGCCGGCCATTAGCCCAATGGCGGCAAGCGAAATGCAAATCATATTGGGTGCGGGAATGTAACTGTCAGGGCGTCCGAAGTGGCCGGCCACGTGAAGTAGCGGCGAAATGGCCATTCCTGATGTTAGCTGAATCAGCATAATGGCTATACTTGTTATGGTAAGCGAGTAGGGGAGTGAGGTGCTGAGCCACAGCAGGCAGGTTCCCGGCAGCGCCATGGCAAATGCCATGGGCAACAGAGTGTGGAAAAGTCCGAATCTTCTTATCATTGCAGCGCCCATCACAACACCTGTCATGAGAGCAGCGGCCCCTACGGTGCCCCACGAAAGTCCAAACTCTTGCGGCGACAAGGCCATGCCCCCGTTGCCGGCATTGTCTATCAAGAACAATTCAGTGGAGCGATTGAGCAGTCCCATGGGGATAGGGTATAGCAGCAAGAAGATTGATACCGCCCGAGAGTGTGGCTGCGCTAAGTATCTTCTTAGTGAATGTAGGGCTGAGACCGGGTGCCGATTCCATACCTCTCCCGCAGGCTTTGCAACCCTTGGCATTGAATACAGGTGCCAGAGCCATAGCAAGATGAACAGCCCCACGGCTCCGTATAGAGTCATACTCCACGAATATCTGATGCTGTTGCGGAAAACCACTTGCAGATTGCCAACCATCATAATCATCACGCCCATGACCAGTGCGAAAGCCACTCCGTAGGTGGCCACACGCAACTTGTTGTAGTGGTAGTAGCGGTTGGGTGGAGTGGTTAGGGCGAATAGCGTCTCGGTGTGGTCGCCGTAGGCAGCCGTGGCAAACGCCGCAACCCACAGCAGCAGCATCGAGGCCGTGAGCCAAGCCTTGGTTTGCATGGCGAAGGCCAGCAGCCCGAACGAAATTATGATTATCATCTGCAATACCAGAGCCCACCACCGGCGGCCACCAAGCGACTTTGCCTTCTCGTGCCACAGCGGGCGAATTACCCACGGCAGATACATCAGGCCGAGAAACATCGTTATCTCGCCGTTGTTCATGCCCAGTTGCCGGTACATTACCGCCGGCAGCAGCGTGGTCATGGTCAGGGCAAGCCCCTCACAGAGGTATGGTGTGGGCAGCCAATGGCTCGGTTTGTTCTGGTCAATGCTCATTCTGCGAGGTGTTTTTCTTTCCAAACTCGGGGTCTATCTTGATGAAGGCGGTTACCGCAAAGGTGATGAGGCAGAAGCCCATCACGGCTATGAAGAAGTGGCGGTAGCCAAGGGCGTCTTTCAGCCAGCCTGACACCATGCCGGGAAGCATCAGCCCCAAGTAGCTTATGGCGGTGCATATCGCATAGTGTGAAGTCTTGAACTCGCCCTGGCAGTAATACAGCATGTAGAGCGTGAGGGCGGTGAAGCCAAGTCCGTAACCAAACTGCTCTACAAAGAGGCAAAGCATGATGATGAGCAGGTTGTTGGTCAGGGTTATGCTGTAGCCGAACAGCTGCACGTGGGCCAGCACCACCTCGGGCAATGGCAGCTCATAGCTCATGTAGACGTAGACGAGGTCGGGCAACGTTAGGGCGAAGACAAAGGGCCAGAGCCAACGCTTCAGTCCGTCGCGGGCTGCCAGCCAACCACCCACTATGCCGCCGCCGAGCAATCCGATGAGCCCCACCACGCCGTAGGCAAAGCCAAACTCCTCCGGCATCAGCCCGAGGCCGCCTTGCTCTACGGGGCGTTGCAGGAAGGTGGTCGACATCTTGCTGAGCATGGCCTCGGGAAAGCGGTAGAGCAGCAAGAAGAGCATGGCAAAGATGAACGGCTTCAGGGGCAGCTTCCTTACAAACGACACGAGCATCTTGCCCAATCCGCTCACCACCTCGCCCGCGGTGGAGTTGCGGCGCCGGTCGCCGTCGGGGCGTGGCATGAAGCGTGTGTGGTAGAGCCAGAGCAGGATGAAGAGCCCTGCCAGTCCGTAGAAGATGAGGCTCCACGTCAGCGCGTACTTGCCGGGGAAGAGATGCTGAAGCACTCCCGCCAACGCCACGAGCACCCCCTGGCCGAAGATTACGGCTATGCGGTAGAAAGTGTTGCGTATGCCCACAAACAGCGACTGGCCGTGAGAGTCGAGCTCCAGCATGTAGTAGCCGTCGGCGGCTATGTCGTGGGTGGCGCTCATGAAGGCCATGAGGAAGAAGCAAGCCATGGTGCCCTGAAACCAGAATGGGGTTCTCAGTGTGAAGGCCACGCCCGCCAGCGACGCTCCTATGAGCACCTGCATGAGCAGCACCCACCACCGCTTGGTTTTTATCAGGTCGACGAAGGGGCTCCATATCCACTTCAGAATCCACGGCAGCTGCAGCCAGCTGGTGTAGAGGGCTATGTCGGTGTCGCTCATGCCCATCTGCATATACATTGTTACGCTCACCACCGTAACGAGAACGTTGGGCAGCCCCTCGGCGAAATAGAGCGTGGGCACCCACGTCCATGGGCTTGTCTTTCCTGTGTGCTTCATTTGTATATCTTCTTTATTTCGGCTCCATTGTAATAATGCAGCAGTATCTGCTTGTAGTCGTAGCCCTCGGCCCCCATCACGGCGGCTCCTATCTGGCAGAGGCCCACGCCGTGGCCCCAGCCGGCTCCTGTCAGCGTGAATTTCTGCGGCACCCCGTCCTCGACGTCGGCTTTGTCTACCACGAAAGCCGAACTGTAGAGGTGGGTCTTGCTCAGCGCGCGCCTTATCTCGAGCTCCTTTCCTATTATGAAACTGGTTTTGGAGCCCACTATGCGCAGCCGCGATATGCGCCCGCTGCGGCCCCGCTCCAGTGGCTCAAGGTCGATTATGTGGCCGAAGTCCATCTTCAGCTTGGCTTGTATCAGCTCGCTCAGCTCTTGCTGCGAGTAGCTCACGTGCCAGCGGTAGAAGTCGGCGGTCTCGCGGTCGTAGTCGTTGAGCACCTGAGCCAGTATGTGCTTGTCGCGGGTGTTGCAGAACGACGGCGGGTTCTCCCTTATCCACTTCTGCGCGTTGGCCTCCACGGTGAGGTCGGGCAGCGGCTCCCGTGGGTAGTCTCTCGTGGCTTTCAGATAGCTTTTTGGCTTGTTCTCCCAGCAGTACTGAAACTCCTCGGTGGCACCGCCGCAGCATTTCGAGAACCGCGCGTCGCATATCTCGTCGCCGCTTGTCAGTATCTGGCCCCGTGTGGCGTTGATGGCTTGGGCCACGTGTGGGCTTGTGGCCTTGGTTATGCCCTGGTAGCGCTGGCAGTGGTCGTCGGCGCAGACGTCGAATATGGTGTGGTCCTCACGGTCGTACCACTTTATCAGCTCGTCGTCTTTCTTCACAAACGAGAAGAAGCTGTTGCCGCTCTTGCTCACTTGCTGCCTCTTCTTCATCTGCGCCAGCAGCCAGCTGCGGCTTATCACGGCGTGGGCCTTGAGCAGCTCCGGCGACGAGGTGGCACTCATCTCGCTCGAGATTACGCTCGTTAGGTAGGTCTCCACCGGCAGCTCGTTGATGGCGCATATCTTCTCTGCCTCTACCACGAGCCGCAGCGTGCCCTGAAAGGTCTGGGTCTCCTTGCGCTCCCAGTGGAAGTCCTTGCCTATTATGACGTCGCTCAGCGAGAACGACGACTCGCGGCTCAGCGGGGTGAAGCACAGCTCGCGGTAGAGGGTGCCGTTCCACAGTATGCCGCCCTCAGAGAATTCCACCCGTTGCGGCCCCGATATGTTCTCGCCCTTGGCCATGTAGGGGGCGTTGAGGCTGAAGCTTATCTGGCTTGCGCTCACTATTCCCACGGTAACAGTGGGCTCTTCGCTCAGCGTCGGCACCTCGGCCGATGGCTTGTGCTTGTAGTGTATTATGCGCTCGGCCACGGCCTGAAACTCCTCCTTGCCCAGTGCCACCTCGCTCAGTATGGCTTGCACTCTGGCTGACGTGATGCCCTCGAAGTCGGACTGCCGTGGGGTGATTATCAGCCCCGCCATGTCGAGTGCTCCGGGGCTCACCATGAGCTTGTCGTCGCCCTCGGCGTAGTAGCAGTCGGGGCGGTGCTTCTTGCGGGGGAATATCACCGACAGCGTTTCGTCGCCCTGCCTCCACGCCACAATGTTCATCATGGGCTCGGTGCCGTCGGCTTGTTCGGGCAGAGACCTGTAGACGCAGCGGAAGAGCGACTCTGAGTCTTGTCTTGTGCGGTAGCGCATGAGCAGGGCGGGGCATGGGTAGCCGCCGATTATGCTTATGGTGCCGCCGTTGCTTGCCGTCTTTATGGTGTGCAGGTTGCGGCTGAGCCTTTGCCACGCCTCTTGCAGCGGCAGCAGGGCTCCGGCCACGGCTTGCAGGTGCAGGTGGTCGGGGGCGCTGGCTCCGCACTTGGGTCCGTTGTAGAACACCGTGAGCCGGCTGTAGCGGCTGAGCAGCTGGTCCACGAGGCCGTAGTGGTGGTGTATGGTTTGCGGCTGGTGGCGCAGAGCGGGAATGGTGAAGTGCATGGGCATGATGGGGAAGGGGTTCACCAGCAGCTGGTAGCCGTCGTCGAGCCGTCGGGCTATCTGCTCCTTGGGCCTGTTGGCGTCGCAGAGGAAGCAAGGCCTCTTGCTTATGGCCTCCTTGCTTATGGCGGCGCCGGTGCTCACCATGCGGGCGGGGTTGTGCTGCACGGCGAAGGTGTTGTCGCCTATGTTCACCTCGCGCGTCATCACGTGCTGCAGCTGGCGGTAGCGCGCCCTCACCTCGGGCCACAGGCTGAGCTGGCGGTCGAAGAAGCGCTGCAGGCTGTCGCCCACCGTTGGGTCGGCCACGCCGCGGTTCATCTGCTGCCTCAGGCTAATCTCCATGCTCCTGAGGCTGTCCTTGTAGCTGTTGTTGGCATTCTGGCGCTCGGTGCTCAGCGCTGCGTCGCTGTTGCCGCTCCACCGGCGGCAGAGGTAGAGCTCGGTCATTATGCGCCCTATGCGGAAGTGGCGGCTGAAGGCCAGCCCCATGGCGTAGTCCTCGCCGTAGCTCGTGTTGGGGAATCCTATCTGGCGGGCCAGCGGGGTGAAGAAGGCCCTCGGGGCTCCCAGCCCGTTTATGCGGAGGGCGTTGTTGGGGCCGTTGCCGTCGGTCCACTCCTTGTGGTCGATGAGCCCCGGCGGCAGAGTGTTGAGGTCGAAGTCGCATATACGGTATGAGCCCACTATCATGGCCGCCTTCTGCTTGTAGAACGCGCTTACTATGGTTTGCAGCGTCTGCGGGCTGGAATAGAGGTCGTCGCTGTCGAGCTGCACGGCAAAGCGTCCGCACCGTGGGTCTTGCAGCGCCAAGTTCCAGCATCCGCCTATGCCGAGGTCGGTGCGCCGTGGCACTATGTGTATCAGCTGGCTGTTGGCCTTGGCCATGTCGCTGAGTATCTGCGTGGTGCGGTCGGTGCTGTGGTTGTCCACCACTATCACGTTGAACCTGAATGGCGCTGTCTGGCTCAGGGCCGAGCCCACGGCGTCGGCAATGGTCTTCTCGCGGTTATATACGGGTATCACCACCGAGGCCTCCACGCTGAAGGGCTGCTCGTCGAAGTCGGGCGCCTCGTAGTTGGCCGTGTCCACGAGGGCTCCTATCGAGTCGAGATATTCCGTGGCGGCGCTCTCCATTTCCACTTGCACGTCGCGGTTGCGCGGGTTCACGTAGTCGAACTGCCGCTGCCCGCTCTCCCTGAGGTCGGTGGCGGCCTCGGTGTAGAGCTGCTCGCGCATGTGGAACATGGTGCCGCGGGTGCTCAGAGCGAGCCTCAGGCTGTACCAGCCGGCATACCGGTAGTTGTGGCTGAGGCTTGCGGCGGCTGCCTTGAGGGCTTTGCCGTCGGCGAGCACCAATGGGCCGAAGTCGAAGTCGTCGCGCAGGCTGCCGGGCTGATAGTCTATAGTGGGGTGGGGCTCCACGCCTTGGGGCTTCTCGGTGCGGTAGTCGCTGTAGGCCATAGCCGCCCCTTCGGCCATGGCTGCCTGCAGCAGCCTCAGCAGTGAGTTGGTGCCCAGTTCTATCTTTGCCGGCCTCAGCATGAGCAGTGCGTAGTCGGCGCTCACGCTTTCCGCTATGGCCTTCATCGTGGTGGTGGCCAGCGGGCTTGCGGCCGTTATCAGTTTGCAGCCTTCGGGGGCTGGCTTGCTGCTGTCGGGCGTCAGCAGGTATATGTCGTTAATAGTTTTGCTTTCAGTGAGTTGCGCCACCATGCCACTAAGCGCGTCCCAGTCCTGACAGGGCAGAAAGCAGTCTATCTTGTTTCTCATCTTTCGGTAGTTGATTGGAGCTGAACTATTTTGTTAATGTTGAATGTTGAGTGTTGAGTGCTGAATTATTGTTAATGTTTAATGTTGAGTGATGAGTGATGAATTATTTTTAATGTTGAGTGTTTAATGTTGAGTGTTGAATTGTTTTTTATGAGTGCTTAGTGTTGTGCTGGTGGCTGTTGATGTGGCTGGCAATTATCAATTCCACATTCCTCATTAATTATAATTCCACATTCCACATTTCTCATTCCTCATTAAATTTAATTCCACATTCCTCATTCCACATTTCTCATTGATTATAATTTCTCATTCCTAATTTATAATGCAAAGTTACGAAAAACTTTTCATTCCACCAAACGGCGGCGGGCCTCAGGCGCAGTTTTTTCGCCCAGTGGCCGAAAATAATCACTTGGCCACTGTAAATCAAGGTGTTACAACACCTGAACTGCTTGCTTACGGTACGGAAGATAATGGGTTGTGTGGTGCCTCAAATTGAATGATGAATGTTGAATGTTGAGTGATGAACTTTTGAATGATGAGTTATTTGATGTAAAATTGATAATTGATAATTTTTTTCATTAAATCATCAGTCAATTCAACACTCAACATACCTCATTAATCATTAAAAAACGCGCTGTTTTGCGGGTTTGGAGGCAGGATACTTCCCGAGCGGGCGGAGGGCAACATTGGGATTTATTGACATATCTACCTGTACGTCAAGCTTTTATACTGATTTATGAGGAGGCAAACGACACAACGACACAACGACACATTTATCGCTATCGGCACTGACGAAGGGGAGAGAAAATGAGACTATAGAGTAAAATAACCTTACATATTAATATTATTATATTATATATAATATGTTATATATTAATTACTTACAGTAATTATAACTACTATAATATTTATCTACTTTTTAACTTTTGACCACCTTAGAAAATTCTATTTGTGTCGTTGTGTCGTTGTGTCGCGTTAGTTGCTTATCCCTGTCTTTTCCTGATTAGGTAGACAGTCTTTTCTTGTTTCTGACTTTGTTGACATCACCCCACTTGCCACCAATTAGTAATTGGATTGCTGGTGATTTTTTTCGTCTCCTTGCCCGGAAAATCGTTACGGGGCATGCGGCTATGTCAGAATTTTTTAGTAACTTTGTGGTATAAATTACGAGTGGTGGATGTGGTTGGGCTGACGTAAAATTGATATTTGATTGGAGTGCATTGCCCTACGTGCGCGTGAGCGTGCTTGTGGGTGAGCGGAAGCCGTGAGGCTCTTGCAGACCGCCGTGAGGCAGTTGGAAAATTAAAAATACCATAAATAAAGTCGTTCAGAATAGTTTTTTCGCATAAATTCATTACCTTTGCAGTGGGTTAAGAAAGAAATAGCAGAAAAATGAGTAAGAACAGAATCATCTTGTTTTCAAACGTGAAAGGCGGAGTGGGCAAGACCACGCTGAGCAGCCTTTTCGCAAGTTACCTTTCGGAGAAGGGGCTGCCCGTGGTGGCTGTCGACGCCGACCTGCAGCAGTCGCTCTACCGCCACCGCATGCGTGAGGCCAAGGCCGACCCTGAGGCCAAGGTGCCATGGCAGATAACGCCTCTCGACACCAAGAGCGTGGAGGGGGTGAAGAAGGTTATGGACAGGCTGAAGAAGATAGAGGGCAACGTGATAGTGGACTGCCCGGGCAACCTTAACGACGAGAGCCTGGTGCCGATATTCAAGGCTGCCGACGTGGTGGTGGTGCCCATGTCGTACGACCCTGACACCGTCGACGCCACCGGCATATTCATAAAGGTGATAAAGAGCTACAGCCCGCAGGCCAAGCTGGTGTTCCTGCCCAACCGCATCAACGACAAGGAGGGCAAGGCCGCCGAGCGCAAGCAGCGCGCCCAGACTATATCCATACTGGGCATACTGGGCAAGGTGGCCGAGAGGGTGAAGCAGAGCGTGGCCATAAAGCGCTACTCCACACTCTACCCCATGGAGAACAACCAGCGCAAGGCCGTCGGCGAAACCTTCGACGAGGTGCTGAAAGAACTGGACGATTAAGACCAAACAAAAACAATCAAGTATAGACTATGCAGAAAGAGAAGAAGATGCCCGAGAACCCACTGGCCGACTTCGGGCTGGCCGACGTGGTGAGGGGCATAACATCGCAAGACGAGGCTGCCGCTGAGGTGGAGGCTGAGGAGCAGGAGGCCCCGAAGGCCAAGCACAAGCCCGCCGCCGCGGCAACGGAGAAAAGCCTGCAGGGCGCGAGCGATGACTGGAAGAAGTTTGTGAAGTATGCCGAGGACTACTACACCGACGAGTCGAAGGGCCGCGGCGTAACCGTGTGGATAGACGAGGACGTGAAGGAGGTGCTCGACAAGATAAAGAGCTCGGGCGAGGTGAAGGTGCCCGTGCGCCACATGGTGTCGTCGATGTGCCGCATATTCATAGAGGAGCACAAGCAGGAAGTGCTGCGCGTGATAGCCAAGGGCAGAAAGAAGAACAGCCTTTTGTAGGGCTGAGGGTGCGGGAATCCCGGAACTTTTCATTAATTTTGCACGTCAAAAATAATAAATGATATAATGGATTCGCCAAAGATACCCTTGCTGGGAAAGGACCTTTTCGAGCTGCGCGAGGTTGCCGCCGAGGTGGGGCTGCCCCGCTTTGCCGCCTCGCAGATGGCAAAATGGATATACCAGTCGCACGTAAGGTCGACAGACTCTATGACCAACCTCTCCAAGG
>CAZUWO010000002.1:59372-63347 GCA_964623995.1 uncultured Prevotella sp.
CTACTGCGTGGGGTGCATGGAGCCTATAGACGGGCAGCGCTCTGCAGACGGCACGGTGAAATACCTGTTTCCGGTGGTCACCGAAACTCCCAAGGAGGGCGCCCGCAAGTATGTGGAGACGGTATACATACCCGAAGGCGACAGGGCCACGCTCTGCGTGTCGTGCCAGGTGGGGTGCAAGATGAACTGCCTCTTCTGCCAGACGGGCAAGCAAGGCTTTGAGGGCAGCCTCACGGTGGCCGACATTCTGAACCAGCTGTATTCACTGCCCGAGGCCGACAAGATAACCAACATAGTGTTTATGGGGCAGGGCGAGCCTATGGACAACCTTGACAACGTGCTTAAGGCCACCCGCCTGCTGACGTCGAATGACGGCTATGCGTGGAGCCCGAAGCGCATCACGGTGTCGTCGGTCGGAGTCAGGGGCAAGCTTGAGCGCTTCCTTGCCGAGAGCGAGTGCCACGTGGCCATAAGCCTGCACTCGCCACTGCACGGCCAGCGGGCAGAGCTGATGCCGGCAGAGAAAGCCATGCCTATAGATGACGTGGTGGAGCTGCTGCGCAACTACGACTTCAGCCATCAGCGCCGTCTGTCGTTCGAGTATATAGTGTTTGGCGGAGTTAACGACTCCAAGGAGCACGCCCAAGCCATAGTCAGCCTGCTCAGGGGGCTCCACTGCCGCGTTAACCTTATAAGATTCCACCAGATACCGGGCGTGGACCTGCATGGGGCCAGCGACGAAAGAATGACGCAGCTGCGCGACTATCTTACGGCCCACGGCGTGTTTACCACCATCAGGGCCAGCCGCGGGCAGGACATATATGCGGCTTGCGGGCTGCTAAGCACGTCGAAGAAGATAGACGAAATAAGGTATACAGAATAAAGAATCGAACCAACGATAAATGGATTAAAACAATCTGAAAATATCGTTAACCCAGGGCGACACCAACGGCGTGGGCTACGAACTGATATTCAAGGCCCTGGCCGACCCCGCCATACTTGATCTGTGCACCCCTGTGATATATGGCTCGCCAAAGATAGCCACATATCACCGCAACGCCCTTTCAATAGACGCCAACTTCTCTATAATATCGAAGGCTGAAGACGCTCAGAGAGGGAAGGTGAGCCTGCTCACTTCGTTTGAGGACGAGGTGAAGGTGGAGCTCGGAGTGGCGTCGGAAGAGGCCGGCAACGCTGCCCTCAGGGCCCTCGACCGTGCCATAAGCGACTGGAAAGAGGGACTGGCCGACGTGGTGGTAACCGCACCGCTTAACAACAACGACAAATTCCACTTCAGCGGGCAGAGCCGCTACATAGAGGACCACATCGAGGAAGACGGCAAGGGGCTTACCATACTCGTAAACCCACATGTGCGCATAGCGCTGGCCACCCGCAACCTGCCGTTGAAGCAGGTGGCAGAGAGCATAACAAAAGAGGAAATAGTGGCCAAGGCAACTACACTCTACAATAGCCTGCGCCGCGACTTCCGCATATCAAACCCACGCATAGCCGTGCTGTCGCTCAATCCGAAGGGAGGCGAGAATGGACTGCTCGGCACCGAGGAAAACGACGTGCTGCTGCCAGCAATAGAGGAGCTCAGCGCCAACGGCGTGAAGGCTTTCGGCCCCTATGCCGCCGACGAATTCTTCGGCAATGCCTACTACGTGGAGTTCGACGCGGTGCTCGCCATGTACTACGACCAAGGCTTTGTGCCTTTCCGCCAACTGTCTGAAAACGACGGCGTTAACTTTACGGCCGGACTCAGCATGGTGCGCACGGCTCCCGATGCCGGTACGCAGCTTGAGGTGGCAGGAAAGAATTATCTGGACGGCAACTCGCTCAGGGCAGCCATATATCTGGCCATCGACGTGGCCCGCAACCGTGCCCAATACGATGAGGAAGGTAAGAATCCGCTGCCAAAACTGTTTAAGGAGAAGCGCGACGACAGCGACAAAACCCGCTTCCTTTCAGCAAAGAAGCATGCCCCTGCTCAGGCAACGGCGCAGAAACCGGCTCCGGAGGCTGAGGATAAGGAATAGCGAACTTGGGGGAAGCATCCACTGGTGGTGGCTGACGGGCGATTATAGATGAGCAGGAAAGTACAAAACGCATTCTTCATCTTCGGCGTGGCGGTGCTTGCCGTGATGGTGAGCCAACTCGATTTCGCCCGGGTGTGGGCCGGATTGCGGCATGCCGGCTACTGGTTTGCGGTGGTGGTGGCACTGTGGGCGGTGCTCTATGTGTTCAATGCGTCGGCGTGGTATGTAATCATACGCAGTCAGGAAGGCAGCCGCAAGGGCGAGGTGCCATTCTGGTGGCTCTACAAGCTAACCATAAGCGGCTTCGCAATCAACTATGCCACGCCCGGCGGACTTATGGGCGGCGAGCCTTATCGCGTCATGGCCCTGCAGCCAAAGATAGGAACCGAGCGGGCCACGGCATCGGTGGTGCTATACGCAATGACCCACATATTCAGCCATTTGTGGTTCTGGCTGCTGTCGGTGGCGCTGTTTGTGGCCTTCCGCCACGTAAGTTTCGCGCTCGGATTGATGCTCGCCGCGGTGTCGGCTTTCTGCGTTTTGGCCATCTGGTTTTTCCTCTCCGGCTACCGGAAGGGGCTTGCGGTGCGTGGCATGAGCTTGTTCAGCCATATTCCGGGGCTGCATCGGCGGCTGTCTTCCTTCATAAGCCGCCACAAGGAGCAGCTGGAGCGCATAGACAAGGAGATAGCCGGCTTGCACAATCAGAACCCAAAAGCATTCTTGCTCAGCGTATTGCTCGAGTTGTCTTGCCGCTTCTGCTCCGGTCTTGAGGTTATGTTCATTCTTCTTGTGCTCTATCCGTCGGTCAATTACCTCGACTGCATCTTCATCATAGCGTTTACCACGCTCTTCGCCAACATGCTTTTCTTCATTCCGCTGCAGCTCGGTGGCCGCGAGGGAGGGTTCCTGATGTCGGTTACCGCCATGGGGCTCTCTGCCAGTGCGGGCATCTTCGTGGCCTTGATAGTGCGGTTGAGGGAGCTTATCTGGACGGCAATAGGGTTGCTTCTTATCAAGACGGATAAGGCCGGCAATAAGAATAAAAAGGGCAAGACTTAAAATTTCTGCCAAAATTGCAGATTATTTGAAATAAAATGTGTAATTTTGTCAGCTAATATGGATACACAAGAACTACAGCGCGTAAAGCAACGCTACAATATAGTGGGCAATGCCGAGGGCCTTAACCATGCCCTCGACGTGGCTTTGCAAGTGGCTCCCACCGATTTGAGCGTGCTCATAGTGGGCGAGAGTGGCGTGGGAAAGGAGATTTTTCCGCGTATAATCCACGACAACAGCCCGCGCCGGCGCGAGAAATACTTTGCCATAAACTGCGGCTCCATACCCGAAGGCACCATCGACAGCGAGCTCTTCGGCCACGAGAAGGGCTCTTACACGGGCGCCATTGGCGAGAGCAACGGATATTTCGGTACTGCCGACAAGGGCACCATATTCCTCGACGAGGTGGGAGAGCTGCCTCTTGCCACGCAAGCCCGCCTCCTGAGGGTGCTCGAAACGGGAGAATACATACGCGTGGGCGGGCAGGAAGTGCGCAAAACCAACGTTAGGATAGTGGCCGCAACCAACGTGAACATGCGCAAGGCAGTGAGCGAGGGCAAGTTTCGTGAGGATCTCTACTACCGCCTCAACACCATTCCAATCCAAATACCGCCATTGCGTGACCGCGGAGAGGACATATTGCTGCTCTTCCGCCTCTTTGCCATGCAGATGGCAGAGAAGTATCACCTGCCGAAAATATCGCTCAAGGACGACGCAAAGAAGGTGATGCTGCAATACAAGTGGCCGGGCAACGTGCGCCAGCTGAAGAATATAACCGAGCAAATGTCGGTGTTGTGCGAGCATAGGGAGATAGATGCAGAAGAGTTGCAGAAGTATATTCCCGTTGACCAGGAAACTACCGAGCTCGCAACGATAG
>CAZUWO010000002.1:63357-66616 GCA_964623995.1 uncultured Prevotella sp.
ACGATAGAAGCACCCGGCCGCCACTCATATGAAAGCGAGCGCGAGATTCTCTATAAAATTCTCTACGAGCTGCGGGGCAACGTGGCAGAGCTGAGGCGCGACCTCAATTCTGTAAGGAAGCAACTCAACGAAGCACGCGACTTGGAAGGGGCTGCAGGGTTCAACACCCGCACATTGCCCTCAGTAAGCGATAATCTCAGCCCTGCAAATGGCCGTAACGGCAACATTGAAGAAGCTGAAGCTGAGGAAGTGAAGGAGCCCGAAAGCCTCAATCTGAATGATTTGGGGCGGCAGATGGTGGAGAAAGCACTCGAGCGCAATGGCGGAAACCGCAAGAAAGCCGCTCAGGAGCTAGGCATCAGCGACCGCACCCTATACAGGCGCATAAAGCAATACGGCTTGGAGTGAGAAACACCTAACGCTATACAAATGGGCAGATTCAGATTTGTTTTGGCATTGTCGCTGGCTGTTGTGGTGCTTGTAGCCTGCAAGGTGAGCTACGGCTTCAGAGGAGCCAGCATAGACTACAACAAGACGAAGACTATACAGATAGACGAGTTCCCAAACCGCGCTTCTTACGTGTGGGGACCAATGCAAAACATGTTCAACAACCAGCTGAAAGACGTGTTTGCAAGCGGCACCCACCTAACGCAAGTAAAGCGAAACGGCGACCTCGTCATAGCGGGTGAGATAACCTCTTACCAGCAACGCAACAAGTCAGTGAGCAGCGAAGGCTACGCAGCCCAGACAGAGCTGTCAATGACAGTCAACGTGCGCTTCACCAACAACGCCGACCACAGTCAGGATTTCGAGCGTCAGTTTACCTCAACCAAGAGCTATGAAACCACTCAGTCGCTCAACTCGGTGCAGGAAGACCTCGTTACGCAGATGATAGACGACATAACTGACCAGATATTCAACGCCACTGTGGCCAACTGGTAGCACGGCAAAGAAACGAAGAAGCAGAATGGTGGACATACAAACATTGATAAGGCACCCGGAAAGAATGGACCGGAGCACGCTCTTCACCCTTAGGAGCCTGCTCGCTCTCTATCCATACTATCAGCCGGTGCGCCTCCTGCTGCTTCAAAACCTTTACCTGCTCCACGACCCCTCATTCGGCGAAGAGCTCAGAAGCGCCGCCATAGCAGTGGGAGACCGACGCAAGATATTCGACATGGTTGAGGCGGCCCATTACAAGCTGAAGCCGCAGCAGCCGGAAAAAGCGCGGCCGCAGCATAAAGGCGACAGAACCAGTACGCTGATAGACTCCTTCCTCGACTCCATTCCGAGGGAAGAAAGCACCGCGGAGCCCCACCTGCATGGCCACCGCAAGCCTACAGCCGCCGACGCCCACGACTATGTGGCCTATCTGATGGAAAACGACGATGAGGAAGAACCGCAAAAAGCCCCCGAAATGAAAGGGCAGAGCCTCATAGACGACTTCATCAACAACGACGGAGGCAAAATAGAGCTCAAGGACGACCCCGAATTCGTTCCCGAAATAGGCGGCGAACAGACTGAAACTGATGGCAATGATGGCATATTCACAGAGACTTTGGCCAGAATATACATAAAACAGGGCCGATATTCGAAGGCTTTGGAAATAATTAGGCGGTTAAATTTGCTTTATCCGAAAAAAAACAGTTACTTTGCAGACCAAATCCGCTTCTTGGAGAAATTGATATTAAACGAAAAACAAAATAATTAAAAGATGTACACACTATTCGTAATTCTTATCGTCATCGCCTCCCTGCTCATGATAGGCATAGTGCTCATTCAGGAGTCGAAAGGTGGCGGACTGGCATCTAACTTCTCTTCGTCAAACCAGATTATGGGCGTTCGCAAGACCACCGATTTCATCGAGAAAACCACGTGGTTCCTGGCCGGCATCATGGTGGTGTGCAGCGTGGTTTGCTCTTATGTGGCTCCGCAGGCAGTTACCGACGAGAGCGTGATAGAGCGCTCTGCACAAGAGGGCAGCACCACTAACCCCAACAATCTGCCTAACTTCGGCGCAAGCCAGAAGCAAGCTCCGGCTGCAGGGCAGCAAAGCGGACAGCAGAAGGCTCCGGCTGCGGCTCCTAAGGCAGCACCGGCCCCAACAACACCCGCTAAATAAGAAATTTGAAAAAATAAGGGGGAATTATTTGCAAGATACAAATAATTTCCCTAACTTTGCACTCGCTTTTCAACCTTACGGCTGATTAGCTGACACGGTGGATGTAGTTCAGTTGGTTAGAGCGTCAGATTGTGGTTCTGAATGTCGTGGGTTCGAGTCCCACCCTCCACCCTCTAAAGGGGCTGCGGCGTAAACAAATGAGTTACGCCGCAGTTTTTTATTGCCTTTAGCCAATGCGGTGATTCAGGCAGGGAGCCACTACGGTAGTATGGCGTTTACCTCTGCGCTGCCCGCTCACGTCCGCCAGGCCCCCGTCAACCATTCATTTGCTCAGTGCGAACCAATGCTTTACGCAGTGCGAACCACATGTCCGCGCGCCGCAAGCCACATATATAATAATGTGGAGCCGTAGGATTGATGCCGGCGTATGCTCGAACCTCAGTAATTTATTAAGGTGAATGTTGGCTGCGGTCTTTTGGGGTTAGCGCACGACTACTTTCTTGCCGCCAACTATAGCTATGCCATGATAGCTTGAGGCAATCCTTTGACCGAGAACATTGCGCCCCACCTTCGGTTTATCCTCATTTTCAGTATTGATGTTGCTTATCCCTGTTGACGTGTCGATGGTAACCTCGATAGAAGTTGCCCTTACCTGAGCTATGATATTTCTTATTGTAAACTGCCGTGTGTTGCCTTTCCACGTCCCTTTCCTTCCCGAATATTTGTATTCTCCCTCGCTTATGTTGCCTCTATTGTAGAAATTGCCGGGGCCATATGTCTTTGAACCGCTGCCAGTGCAGTGGAAAACAACCTCAACTATGTTGCCGGCTGCTGACGAGATGGTAGTAGACGACCCGTTGTAGAATCGATATTCCTCGCCAGTGGCAAAGGCTCCGTCGGTGCAGGCTATGGTAACGCCATTCTTCGACACTGCGTCGGCAATGCTCTCGTCAGAGCTTCCGCTTATGTTGCTGCCTTTATCGGTAGCGGCGTTGAATGTAATAATGGTCTGACTTTTTGCTCCTATGCTCAACAACAGCAGCATTGCCGTAATGAAGAATCGTGTTCGGGTCATGGCATCTGTATATTTAAGTGATTTTATATTCTGAGACAAAATTAGATATTTATTCCTTAATG
>CAZUWO010000002.1:66626-71333 GCA_964623995.1 uncultured Prevotella sp.
GAAACAATTAGAGATCTTTATTGAATTGGAATGCGATATGGGGTGGAAAAAGTTGCTTCTTGGAGCAATTTTTGATAAAAATGGTGTAGAAAAATGATTCTTTATGAGCTGAATGGAAAATATTTGCTACATTTGCAAAAGCGAACTTATTATTATTATCTTTTCTAAAAACTTTTAAACATTTATTCTAATGGTAAACAGGTTTATTCTTAACGAAGTTTCCTACTTCGGACCCGGTGCAAGAAAGGAATTGCCGGGAGTGGTCAAGGCTCGTGGATTCAACAAGGCTTTGGTGGTTACCGACAAGGGACTGATGAAATTTGGCGTGGCCAAGATGGTGCTCGACGTGCTCGACGAGGCAAAGATTCCATACGAAATATACGACGAAGTAAAGCCCAACCCAACAGTAACCAACGTGCAGATGGGCGTGGAAACTTGCAAGAAGGTCGGCGCCGACTTCATCGTTGCTATAGGTGGCGGCTCGGCTATGGACACGGCCAAGGGCATTGGCATTGTGGTTACAAATCCGGAGTTTGCCGATGTGGTTTCGCTTGAGGGCAATGCCGATACCAAGCATAAGAGCTTGCCAATAATAGCTCTGCCCACCACGGCAGGTACCGCGGCAGAAACCACAATCAATTATGTGATAATAGACGAGAAGCGTCAGCAAAAAATGGTGTGCGTAGATCCTAACGACATACCGGCAGTGGCCATAGTAGACGCCGAATTGATGTACTCTCTGCCAAAGGGACTTACGGCAGCCACCGGTATGGATGCCATGACCCATGCCATAGAGGGACTCATTACGAAGGCTGCATGGGAGATGAGCGACATGTTTGAGATTAAGGCAATAGAGATGATACACAAGTATCTGCCCATGGCTGTTAACGATCCGAAGAACCCTGAGGGCCGTAACGGAATGGCTGTGGCACAATATATTGCCGGTATGGCATTCTCAAATGTGGGCCTTGGCGTAGACCATGGCATGGCTCACCCGATGAGTGCACTTCACGATGTGCCCCACGGCGTGGCTTGTGCTTTGCTTTTGCCAACAGTTATGCGCTTCAATATGCCTGTGGCTAAGGCAAAATACGTTGAAATAGCTAAGGCTTGTGGCGTTTATAAGATAGGAATGAGCGTTGATGAGGCTGCCGAGGCCGCATGTGAGGCTATCGAAGCTCTGTCAAAAGAGGTGGGCATACCTCAGCATCTTACCGATTTGGGCATTACCGAAGAGGACATTCCGGCTTTGGCAGATCAGGCTATTACCGACGTTTGTACGCCGGGCAACCCACGTGAGGTAACTCGCGATGATATTGTAGCGCTCTACCACAAGGTGCTCTAAGCCTTAATATGGTCAGGAAAAGGCCTTGAAATACAGGCTTTTCCTTGTTGGCTTATAAACAAACTGATAATATAACTGCGCCCTTCCCCTTCATGTTTTATCGTGCTTGAACATGAAATAGGAGGGCGCAGTTTCAAATATCAGAATGCGCCTTTAAGTGTTTCTTATGGATTAGTCGTCGAGCATTCGGCGGGTAATTCCTCCGTAAGCATCTATACGTCTGTCGCGGAGGAAGGGCCACCAACGCCTTACCTGTTCGCTGCGTTTGAGGCTTATTCCCACTACTGCACTGTCTTCGTCCTTGTTGTTTGCGCGATAGATGAATTCGCCCTGTGGTCCTGCTACAAAGCTGCTGCCCCAGAAGAGGATGCCTTCGGTTTGGCAGGAAGGGTCTGGCTCGAAGCCAACACGGTTGACTGCCACTACAGGTAGACCATTTGCTACGGCATGGCCACGCATCACGGTGGTCCAAGCTTCACGTTGTCGCTCTTGCTCTTCTGGCGTATCAGTACTCTCATAGCCTATGGCGGTGGGGTAGATGAGTATGTCGGCTCCGGCCAAGGCCATGAGACGTGCGGCTTCTGGATACCATTGATCCCAGCAAACCATGACCCCTAAGCGGCCAACGCTTGTGTTTATGGGCTTGAAACCAGTGTCGCCGGGGGTGAAATAGAATTTTTCGTAGTAGGCAGGATCGTCAGGAATGTGCATTTTCCGATAGGTTCCTGCTATGGTTCCGTCCTTCTCCAAAACCACAGCTGTGTTATGGTAAAGGCCTGGAGCGCGCCGTTCGAAGAGCGACGTTACCAATACGACGCCGAGATTGCAAGCTAATTTGGCATAGAATTCGGTGGAAGGACCTGGTATAGGCTCTGCAAGATCGAAGTTGTCAACGCTTTCTGTCTGACAGAAATAGGTGGTGTTGTGTAGCTCTTGCAGTATTATGAGCTCGGCACCACGACTTGCAAGACTCTTTATGCCATTGGCAAGTCGGGTCATATTGTCATTCTTGTCGGCGGAGTTGTGCTGTTGTATGATTCCTATCTTTAGCATTATAATTACGTTTTGTTGTTTTTTTAGGTTGTTAATAGTATTGCATGGTGAGACAATGCAGGCTGCCATGCTGGCGTATGGCAGTTGTGGCATCTATTCCTATAATTTCCCTGTCGGAGAAAACTGAGCTAATGGCGTCGATAGCGGCTTGGTCGTTTTCAGGTTGATTATAGGTTGGTACGAGTACGGCCCCGTTTAGTACCACGAAATTTGCATATGTGGCCGGCAGACGCATACCTTCGTCAAATATAGCATCAGGCATTGGCAGGGCAACAAGATTGTATGGCTCACCCTGAAGGGTTCTGAAGTTTGCCAGTTGAGCTTCCATCTGTCTGAAATCCTCATATTGCGGGTCGCTGGTATTGCCGCAGTGTGTATATATAATAATGTGACGGGGAGCAAAACGGGCTATGGTATCGATGTGCCCATCGGTGTCGTCGCCCATCAGGTTGCCATGATCAAGCCACAATATACGCTCGGCATGGAGCCATTTTTTAAGCTGCGACTCTATCTGAGCTTTACTTAGAGGTTGGTTTCTATGTGGAGCCAGGAGACAAGAAGTAGTAGTCATGACGGTTCCTTCGCCATCGCTCTCAACAGAACCACCCTCAAGAACGAACTCGTTGTGGTTGATATAGGTTCCGTTTACAACCTGACTGAAGAACAGTTTGGCATTGATAGCATTATCGTAATCCCAATTGAACTTTTCACCCCAAGCGTTAAACTTGAAGTCTAACAGCTTTACGCCATCATCAGCCTTAAGACTTATGAAGGCATGATCGCGGGCCCAAGTGTCGTTTGTTTGTGCATAGCAGATGTCGACTTTGCCCCATGCTTTTGCGCTTAGTCTGTTTCTGAGCAGCGAGGCTATGTCGTTGGGGTATGGGGTAACCACTATTAGACGCTCTCTGGTAGCTATGGCTTCGGCCATCTGTAGGAATGTCTCAGTAATTTGGCTGAGATATGGCTTCCAATCGGTGCCTGCGTGTGGCCATGTGAGCTGTATCGCGTTTTGCTCTTCCCACTCTGCTGGCATGTATGTGCTTGTTTTTGCCACTTTTATTAAATAGTTTTTTGTTTGGCAAAGATACTAATTAAATCTGATAAAAGTTGGTATTTGTCTGTTGATTAATTGGATTGATGATAGAATGCGGTGCCAAAAAATCGTTAAACAACCAATTTTTCTTGCTGAATTGTAAGAAATCAGCTAACTTTGCAAAATAAATTTTATGCATGAGCGTGAAAATTAAGGAAGTATTGTATGCCCTTGAGCGTTTCGCGCCTCTGCCACTGCAAGAAGACTATGATAATGCCGGCTTGCAGATTGGATTACAGGAGGCCGAAGTTTCAGGGGCATTGTTGTGTTTGGACGTTACGGAGTCGGTCTTAGATGAGGCAATAGCTAAGGGTTGTAACTTGGTAGTAAGTCATCATCCACTCATTTTTCATAAGCTGGCTCATGTCTCTGATCAAAGCTATGTGGAACGTTGTGTGGCCAAAGCCATAAAAAACGATTTGGTAATAGTGTCCATGCACACCAATTTAGATGCGGCTCGTGGAGGCGTAAACTTCAAAATAGCCGAGAAAATTGGACTTGACGACGTTCACTTCTTTGGTAGTACTAAACGCGTTGAAGGAGTTGAGGGCGGACAAGGAGTTATAGGTTCAATGCCCGAACCAATGGCTGCCGATGATTTTGTTAAAAGGTTGAAGCAGGTGTTTGGTGTGGAATGCTTGATGACCAATCAACTTCTACGTCGTCCGATTGGCAGTGTTGCCATATGTGGAGGTGCCGGTTCTTTCCTTCTTAGGAATGCTTTAGCTTGTGGAACTGATGCCTTTATAACGGGAGAAATGCACTATCATGAATATTTCGGACTGGAACAGAAAATTCAAATTTGCGTAATGGGTCACTATCAGAGTGAGAAGTTCACTGTCGAAGTGTTGGAGCTGGTGCTTAGAGAAGCTTTCCCAGAGTTGCGGTTGGAGCAAACTGCCATAGACACTAACCCTATGTTGTATTTGTAGAGAATTTATACACAGAATTAATATAATAATGGTAGCAAAGAAAGATTCTAAGGAGTTGACAGTAGAGGAGCGTCTTAAATACCTCTATCAGTTGCAAACAACATTGTCGGCTATTGACGAGAAGCGTGCATTACGTGGCGAATTGCCACTTGAAGTTCAAGATTTGGAGGACGAAATTGCCGGTCTGACTACGCGTATTGGTAAGCTTGAGGATGAAATAGCTGAGATACAGAGTGCGGTAGGGCAGAAACAAGGTGAAATTAAGGATGCTGAGGCAAGTC
>CAZUWO010000003.1:0-40427 GCA_964623995.1 uncultured Prevotella sp.
ATTCTTTGAAATATGGAGAGGGAAACTTGATCATCGACATGCTTACAGAAGAGCTTGGCAGAATGCAGGCTATCGCGCGTTTGCCTAAGAGCCGCAAGAGCCAAATGAAGAAACAATTGTTTCAGCCAATGACTCTACTCGACCTATCGCTCGACTTCCGTGAACGTGCCAACCTGCAAAAACTTAAGACTGCAAGACTCGCCTCAGTCTACTCAACAATTCCCTTCAGTGCCACTAAAATGGCTCAAGCAATGTTTTGTGCCGAGTTTTTGAGATATGTTTCGCGTGGAGAGACTGACTGTAAGCCCTTATTTAACTACGTAGCCGATAGCATGGCATGGTTAGATGGAGCTACAAGCGAGACCGCAAACTTCCATTTGGTATTCATGCTAAAGCTAAGCCGATTTGTTGGATTCTATCCAAATATGGAAGATTATAGAGACGGAGCATGGTTTGACTTGCGTGAAGGACGATTCACCGACATGCAACCGCTCCACAAAGAAACCTTGCAGCCTACCGAAGCGGCATCACTAAACAAGCTAATGCGTATGAGCTATCAAACCATGCACCTGTTTAGGATGGGGCGGAATGAGCGCAACCAGATTACAGAGCTCATAATAACCTATTACCGTCTGCACATGCCACAAATGCCGGAGATGAAATCATTGGAGGTGCTGAAGGAACTTTTTGTATGACAAAGTGCTTATTTATTGGCTTGGTGGACAAAACTGTTCGAGACTAAAAAACGCATTTAGCTAAAAGAATTGCGGCTTAATCCCATTAGGAATAATGGTGTAAACATTATAGTCGAAGCCGAGAAACATAGTTGCTTTGAGGGTTGCAGACATTCTTTCCATTCAAAAAAAACGAACAGGCCATATTGCGAGAATGCTTAATGCACGCCACAACATGACCTGTTCTATTAACAATTAAACTGATTTCTAAGCCAATAAACGCTTGACTATGACCGAAATGGCACCACCATCGGCACGTCCAGCCATTTGCTTTGAGGCCAATCCCATAACTCGGCCCATGTCCTTCATGCTCTGAGCACCAGTTTGAGCTATTATACCCTTGACCTTTTGCTCTATTTCTTCCTCGGAAAGAGGCTTGGGCAGATAACTCTCTATTACAGAAACTTGGGCCAATTCATCCTCAGCCAAATCGTTGCGATTAGCCTTTTGGAATGTTTCAGCACTTTCTCTACCCTGCTTTGCAAGCTTCTGCAGCAACTTCAATGCCTTGTCATCGGGCAGCTGATCATTAGCTCCTGGAGCGGTTTTAGCTTCAAGGAATACCTTTTTGATGTTGCGCAAAGTTTCAAGCCTTACCTTATCGCGGGCTTTCATAGCCTGCTTTATGTCCTCGCTGATTTGATCAAATAAATCCATTATATTAAGCTTTATGTGATTTCTAAATCTTAAGCAAACTTAATAACACCCGAAAGTGGCTGCTCACCCTTGTCTGACTCACTCTTGTGGGAATCGTCGGCACTGAGATTATGAATCTCGGTGAGTTTTTGTTTCGATCGTTTGTAAGTAGGAGTACTCTCTACCGCAATAATAACATCATCGTTATCGAGATCACTATTACCGAAAATGAACACGTGTGGATGTTTTTTGTAATTGCGGGTACTGGAATCTTCGCCATAGTAGTGGGCACGACGTTCACGACGTTTGGCCTCTTGCTCGTCCTGATCGGCGATACGCGCTTGTTCTTCCTTGCTGTGCTTAACTCCGAGATGCGACTGCATGCCGTCAACATCCTTAATACCGAAGCCTGTGGCAAGTATTGTTACCTTAACTTTCTTGCCAAGTTCAGGATCTATAGCCATACCCCATTTTAGCTCGTAATTGTCCTTGAATTTCTCAAGGAAGTCGTTTACATCGGCCATTTCCTCAAGCATCAGGCCTGAACTGTCCTTATCGGCATTATAATTAATGCTAAGTAAGATACGCTTAGAGTTGAAGACATCATTGTCGTTAAGCAAAGGTGAGTTAAGAGCACTGTCTATTGCCTGTTTAACTCGACCTTCTCCCTCGCCATAACCAGTACTCATGATAGCTACACCACCATCGGTCAGCACTGTACGCACGTCGTTAAAGTCGAGATTTACTATACCATGGACTGTTATTATCTCTGCTATGCTCTTGGCCGCAACACTCAAAGTGTCGTCAGCTTTTTTAAAACCATCGAGCACACTCATGCCCGTGTAGATCTGACGTAGGCGCTCATTATTGATAACGAGCAAAGCATCAACATGCTTAGCCATTTCCTCAACGCCGTCAAGAGCCTGATCTATTTTGCGTTTACCCTCGAAAGCAAACGGAATGGTTACAATACCAACGGTGAGAATACCCATGCCCTTACTCACTCGGGCAACTACGGGAGCCGCACCAGTGCCAGTGCCGCCTCCCATACCTGCAGTGATGAATGCCATCTTTGTACCATCACTTAGCATTTTTTTTATATCGTCGATGGTGTCTTCGGCTGCCTTGCGGGCCACGGCAGGTTTATTGCCAGCGCCAAGGCCCTCCTTACCAAGTTGAAGGTGCACTGGTACGGGCGAATCATTGAGAGCCTGAGCGTCGGTATTGCACACAAGGAAAGTTACATCGTGAATTCCCTCGCGGTACATGTGGTTAACAGCATTGCCGCCGCCACCACCTACGCCAATGACTTTAATTATAGGCACTTGCTTATCAACTACTCCGAAATCCAGTGGAGTCGGTCTGTTGTCTTTCTCAGCCATATGTATGTATTCTTTATTATCTTTTACCGTAAATTCTTAATTATTTTGACTGCGAATTTTCTTCTTCGTCTTCAGGTGCGAAAATGTCTTTACCAAAATTCTTAAGCTTATTCATCAGCTTATAGCCAAAAGAACTGTGACGACGACGCTCTTCTTCTTCCTTAAGCCTTGCCTTTTCCTCTTCAGCTTTACGCTTTTCCTCTTCAGCTCTGCGTTTCTCCTCCTCTGCTTTCTTCTTTTCAGCCTCGGTCATTATAACGCCCTGCTGTAACGTATTGGTAGGACGGGGAGTTTGGTGAATGGCGGTCGTTGTAGTCGTAGTTGGGCCTTTAGCCTTGTCACCCTCAAAGAGTGTTGGCGTATCAGTAATAGGCTGACCGGCACAATTCATATCCGACTTGGCCAAAAGTCCAAGTATAGTGTTCATTGTACCATCCTTTGAATTGATGTCTGCATTGCTGCTCTTTACCGACTGTGTAACAAACTTGGCCACACGTATCTTGTTGACATGAGTGAATAGTCGGAACGGCTTCTCTATATTTTTCATATTAGAGCCTCCACCAGTAAGGATAATACCACCTAAAAGGCGATCCGGATGCTCAGAAAATTCAGAAGGAACCTGATACCACACATTTTCAACAATCTCCTCAACCCTAGCCTCAACTATTTCAATGAACTTCTGACTCCTAACATTGCGTTCTTGATCGATTGGATAATTGAGAGTAGGATCGATATCGCTATTTTCAGTGTAAGCACAACCATACTTCAACTTCATTTTTTCAGCATCACTCTCTTCCATTGTTAAGCTAGCAATGTCTTTTGTTATGTTATTCCCGCCAAGAGGGATAACGGCCAAATGACGAAGTATACCTTTACTGTATACACTAACTGTTGTTGTGTCATATCCAAGGTCTACAAGCACACACCCCCCACGCTTTTCTGTATCAGTAAGAACACTGTCAGCTAAAGCTATAGGTGCAAGATAGAACTCTGCTACTGCAATACCAGCTTTGTCAAAACAAGTATTGAGACGATTATAGAATGCTTTTCGCCACAGAATATTAAGATAACTGGCCTCGAGACGCGTGGTCTGAAGTCCAACAGGGTCAAGTTGATACTGGTTATCAACCTTGAACTCCTGTGTTACCACATCAAGAATCTCTTGGTCAGGATAATCCATGGCACGGTTTTCGTCGGAAAGCTCATCGATTATATCTTTATTTATCACTGTAGGATCAGGAAAATCACGGTCTATAACATTGCGAACGCTCTTAATAGATTGTCCCCCCACGCCAACATAGACGAATGAAATTTCGTGCTTCAACTGTTTCCTAAGCCGATTTATTATGTCGGTAATGCACTGACCGGTCTTGACGATATTGTTAATGACCCCCTTTCGAATGCATTCTGTGGCATCTTCCTTTACCACGGAAAGAACTTTCAGGCTACCGTCGGCCAACTTCTGTCCGGCTATTCCGGTAATTTTTGATGAGCCTATTTCAATGGCTACTATAAATTCTGCCATATCTATTATATTTCTTGTTTTGTTGTTTCACGCTTTTTGCAGATAATCTGATTGTCAAACTCAAGATCTATGTATGAATACTTGTTCCAACCAGCCTGAGACAGACCATACTTATAGAACTTGTCAAGCCGTGTTAATTTTGTGTTAACAAAATTATTGATAGCTTCATCCCGCTCTACTGCAGTACGGGCAGCAGGCAAATTACCAACATACACGATTTGATTGCCTACTCTTGGCACCAGTTCTATTCCTCCACCAGGCAACACATTGATTTGTTCTATTTGGTTGTTCCAGATATCTTTGCTCATTATAGCCTTGGCCAGTGGGCATAAATAGCGACGTGCAAAGGGCCTACTAATGGCTCCTGTGGCTATGATGAGATCGGATGTATATTTGGAATTAGGCATTATCCCCCCTCTATCATCAAGATAATAGTCATCACCATTTTGAGCTTTTATACGTACCACAGGACGTAATTGACTTACTTTAATACAGACATGGCCGCCAATGGTCTTATAGCATTCAGCCGTCTTGACGAAAGGACTGCCCTTAAGCAAGTCTTCTATACCCCGAGGACTCACTTTCAAGAGAGAATCGCCCAAAGGATAACGATGACTTGCTTGCAACAATTTTTTGATTTCGTTAGCACTCAAAAAGCCCTCGGTGCAAGAATCATCAATACTTATATCAACCTTAGAGCACACCCGACCAGCTTGCATGGGCGTGTTGAAAGATGTAACTGCCAGAACCAAATAGGCAACCAGCACAACATCCAAAGTCGAAATCAGTATTTTCTTCCACTTATGCTTCATCTCTAACAAACCAACCGTTTAGCTGTTAACCTCCTTTTCTTTCAGAATCTCTGTTATTTGAGGGCAATAGTCATCAAGATTGCCAGCACCTTGCACTACAAGAACGTCAAAATCGCGACTACGAACATAATCAAGTACGTCATCCTTACGTATCATCGCCTTTTTAACCCCATCACGCAGATTGTCATAAATCAACTTACTTGTAACTCCTGGAATAGGCTTCTCACGCGCAGGATAAATTTCCGTAAGCACGACCTCATCAAAATAGCTCAAGCTATCGGCAAAATCCTTATAGAAATCACGTGTACGAGTGTATAAATGTGGCTGGAATATGCATGTGATTTTGCGATCTTTATAAAGTTCTCGCAGACTCTTGGCACATTGCAGAATTTCTTTCGGATGATGACCATAGTCAGAAAGAAACACATGGCGGTCGTTTCGAATCTTAAAGTCAAACCGACGCTCCACCCCTTCGTATGTTTCCATACCATGACGCAATTCTTCGGCAGTACAGCCATTCAACTGTGCCATTGCCAGAGCTGCCACAGCATTTTCTATATTTATAGGAATAGGCTGACCCAATTCAACATCTTTCACATTACCCTCAGGAGAAATGAAATCAAAAATAATTTCACCGTTTCCTATTCTGATATTATCAGCATGAAAATCACCTTTGTCACGGCTATAAGTATATGTTCTCACGCCAGGCTGGACATTGGGCTTCATCTCTAAATCAGTGTGTATTATAAGGGCACCGCCTTGCTTAATCAGCTCTGTATAATGACGGAAGCTCTCCAAATAAGCCTCTTTGTTGCCATAAATATCAAGGTGATCTGGGTCAGTAGCTGTTATAACTGTCATCCAAGGACGCAGCCAATGGAATGAACGATCGAATTCATCAGCCTCGATCACAACATAATCGCTGGTAGAAGACAAAATGTAATTGGTGCCATAGTTTTTACTTATGCCTCCAAGAAAAGCATTACAATCCACATGACTCTTATGCATTATGTGTGCACACATAGTAGATGTAGTTGTCTTACCATGTGTTCCAGCCACGCAAAGCCCTTTGTGAGTACGCGTAAGTGTTCCTAACACTTGCGCACGCTTCTCTATCTCGAATTTATTATTTCTAAACCAAGTTAACTCTTTGTGTTCTTGAGGAATAGCAGGAGTATATACCACGAGAGTATGTTGAATGTCACGACATGCTTCCGGTATGGCATCAACATTTTCTTCATAGTGTATAGCCATGCCCTCCTTTTCGAGTTCACGTGTAAGTTCAGTCGGAGTCTTGTCGTATCCGGCTACTATAAGTCCACGATGCAGAAAGTAACGGGCTATTGCACTCATACCTATACCTCCTGCACCAATGAAATAAACCGATTTTATATCTTTGAGTTCCATTGATTATTTAGCGAGTTTAAGAACTTCCGCAGCAATTACCGCTGCCGAATCTTTTTTCCCCATTTTAAGAATATTGTAGCTTAGCGAAGCCAACTGTTCGTCACTTGACACCGTTTTAAGGGCCTCCTTAATAAGTCTGTTTGGAGCATCAGCATCACTTACGAAGAGAGCAGCTTGCTTATTTACAAGCGCCATGGCATTCTTTGTCTGGTGGTCTTCAGCCACATTGGGACTTGGAACTAGTATAACAGGCTTACCTATAAGCTGAAATTCGCTTATCGAACTGGCACCAGCACGACTTATCACAAGATCAGCAGCCTTATAGGCAGCTCCCATATCACTTATGAAGTCCAAGACCTTAAGGTTTGGCAACTCTTTACCAGCCATAAACTTAGATATACTTGCGCTATAATACTTTCCTGTTTGCCAAATGAACTGTACATCTGAAGTTTTTATCATGTCCAAATGCTTCATCACGCTCTCATTCATTGTACGAGCACCAAGACTTCCTCCTACAATAAGAATGGTTTTCTTGTCAGGCTCAAGTCCAAATTTCTTTCTTGCATCTTCCTTAGATATGCTTTCTTCGAGCAAGTTCTGTCTTACAGGATTTCCTGTAAGCAATATCTTTTCCTTAGGAAAGAACCTTTCCATTCCCTCATAGGCTACACAGATTTTCTGAACACGCTTAGCAAGCAGCTTATTGGTAACTCCAGCATAAGAGTTTTGCTCTTGAATGAGACATGGAATGCCCATACGTGAGCACTCATAAAGTGTGGCCCCACTGGCATAGCCACCTACTCCGACTGCTACATCGGGGCGAAAATCTTTTATTATGTGGCGAGCCATACGCAAACTTTTAAGCAAACGTATCACCACGTCGATATTCTTGAGCAAATGGGCACGGTTAAATCCTTTTATTGGCAGTCCTTTTATCTCGTATCCTGCCGCAGGCACACGTTGCATTTCCATCCTTCCTTCTGCCCCGACAAATAGTATTCTGGCATCAGGACGTTGCAATTTGATGGCATTGGCAATAGACACAGCTGGAAATATATGCCCGCCTGTGCCTCCTCCACTAATTATGACCCTCAATTCCTTATCCATAATATGCTTTTTCTTACGTGGACTAACTGCCCAACTTAATGTGCAAAGATAATTATTTTTCCTGTATTTATGGCAAATGTTTGTCAAATTAATCTTAAACCCCTACCAATTCATGCTCCAATAGCGGCACCTGCAACTTTCTCTTCTTTCGAAGCAACAGTTTTCTGCCCTACTTTTTTTGCCGAACGGCTCACACTTAAGATAACACCTATATATATACAGTTAATTATTGTCGACGTACCTCCCTTACTTATCAATGGTAAAGGTTGACCGGTTACTGGAGCCGCTCCCACTGCAACCATCATATTGAACATGGCCTGAGTTACCAACAGTAAAGCAAGACCCATGGCAAGGAAAGCGGGGAAATTGTTTTCGCATCTGTTAGCAATGCGTCCAGTGCGAATAAGTAATGTCATATAAAGCAAGACCACAAACAAGCCACCTTCAATGCCCAATTCTTCGATTATTATAGCATATATAAAATCGGAGAATGCCTGCGAAAGGAAGTCGCGCTCAGTAGAATTTCCCGGACCTTTTCCTATAATATTAGATGTAGCAATTGCTATATTTGCATGAGCCGTTTGTGCATCTTTGTCCAAATCGACATCCTCTGGGGGAACATAATCATTGGCAAAGAATTTCACTATTCTGGCTTTCCATGTGTCTATTCGGTGAAACACTTTTAATTCGGTCCCACTTTCCTGTTTCTTTTCCACCTGTTCTGTGAGCTGAGATTTACCTTGTGCAGCCGATTCATTATTTGCATGGCCCACAGCCATAATTATAATCACGGCAGCAGCTACAGTCAAAGCCAGTCCACCAAGCAGTTTTCCAAGCTGCCCCATAGGTATACGACCAATAAACATCATCATTATAACCACCGAACCAAGTAGGGCCGCCGTTGAAAAGTTTTCCAGAACAATAAGCAAGAGTATTACGGCACTGAGAGTAACGATATACTTGAACGCACGTCTATCAGCACCATTATTCGTCTGCATTGCACTTAGTATCTGGGCTACAGCCAATACGAGCGTGCCCTTGGCTATCTCCGATGGCTGAAACTTAAAGCCAAATATGCTCAACCACCGTGCCCCATCATTCACTTTCGGCCCGAACAGTACTATGATAAGGGTCAGAAGGGAAATTATTATCAGGAATGGAGTTGCAAGTTTGAAGTACTTGCATGGAATATTTAGAGTGATAACAGCACAAATGAAGCCCAGGAGCAACATGCCACCATGCTTCAATACAGGCGCCAAATAACTGCCACCCTTATAAGTTAGTGTGCTCGAAGCTGAGAAAACCTCAACTATACTTATCATACAAAGGAAGAAGAACACCATCCAAATGCCCTTATCACCTTTGAATATGTAGCCTATTCTTTTGTTGTCTATTTTAGGCAGTTCACCTACCATGCCTTAATCCTCAATTTCTTTAAATTTGTTTGTTACAGCTTTCTTACCAAATCCTTGAACTGTGTGCCACGATCTTCCATGTTCTTAAAGAGGTCAAAGCTTGCACAACATGGACTAAGCAGTACTGTATCGCCTGGTTTAGCCAAGTCATAGCAAGCTTTTACACAGTCTGCCATACTATGAGTATCGCGAACCGGCAGTCCTATTTTGTCGAAATTGTCATGAAGTTTCTTGTTATCAGCACCAAGATAAACCAGCGCACGACACTTTTGCTTCACAAGTTCCTTTATAGGTGTATAGTCGTTACCTTTGTCCTTGCCTCCAAGTATCAGAACCACCGGAGTTTTCATACTCTCTAATGCATACCAGCAAGCGTCAACATTGGTGGCCTTAGAGTCATTAACGTACTGTACTCCGGCCACTTTGCAAACTTTCTCAAGCCTATGCTCCACACCGGGAAAGTCGGAAAGACTTTTCCTTATTACACTATTCTTTATCCCTGCAATGTCAGATGCAATGCCTGCGGCAAGCGAATTGTACAGATTATGTTTTCCTGTCAGCGACAGTTCCTCTTGCTCCATATTGAAAGGAGTTGGCTTTTCTATCTCATAGTGACCGTCCTCAATATATGCTATAGAATCATCTTCCTTAAGTTCACTAAACGGATAGCACACAGCCTTAATGTCATATTTCTTCAATTCCTTGCTGATGACAGGGTCGTCATTCCAGTATATGAAGCTATCATCATTGGTTTGATTCTGCACTATGCGCATTTTGGCTGCCGCATAATTCTCAAACTTGAAGTCATAACGGTCCAAATGGTCTGGTGTAATATTGAGAAGAATTGCAATATTGGCCCTAAAATCATACATATTGTCCAGTTGGAAGCTACTTAGTTCTATTATGTAGTATTCGTGTGGGTCCTCTGCCACCTGCAAAGCTAAGCTACGGCCAATGTTTCCGGCCAATCCAGCATCATAACCCGCTGCCTTGAAAATGTGATATATCAGGCTTGTAGTCGTAGTTTTGCCGTTACTGCCCGTTATACATATCATTTTCGAGTTGGTATAGCGACCAGCAAACTCTATCTCACTTATTATATGAGTACCTTGAGCCATCAGCTTTTGAACCATAGGAGCCTCCTTTGGTATTCCGGGACTCTTTATAACTTCATCGGCATTGAGTATTTTCTCCTCTGTATGGTGGCCCTCCTCCCACTCAATGTCGTGATCATTGAGCATGGTCTTGTATTTATCCTTTATCTTTGAAGTGTCAGAAACGAACACATCAAAGCCCTTTTTCTTAGCCAATACAGCTGCGCCAGCTCCACTTTCGCCAGCTCCAAGCACTACTATTCTTTTCATGACTTTATCTTATCTTTAATGTTATGATTGTAAGTGCGGCCAAAATAATTGAAATAATCCAAAACCGCACCGTAATCTTGCTTTCTAGTATTGCTGTTTTTGGTGCCTTTATCAGATATTTACAGTCCGGATCGAGTTGATCGGGCTGCACTCTGAAGTTATCATGTATAGGTGTACGCTTGAAAATGCGCTGTTTCACGCCCTTGCGCTTGCCCATCTTGTAATACCAAACCTGCATTATCACACTCAGACTCTCAACAAAGAAGATGCCACAGAGTATAGGCAACAGTAATTCCTTGTGTATAATCACAGCTCCTACGCCTATAATGCCACCTATTGTCAAGCTTCCGGTATCACCCATGAACACCTGTGCCGGATAAGCATTGTACCAAAGAAAACCTATAAGGGCCCCAACGAAAGCACAGAAGAATACAACAAGCTCCTGTGATCCTGGTATGTACATTATATTAAGGTAGGCCGCAAAGTTTATATGTGAGCTAACATAGGCCAATATGCCCAAAGCAACGCCTATTATAGCCGAGTTGCCAGCACACATGCCATCCATTCCGTCATTGAGATTGGCTCCATTACTCACCGCCGTTACAACAAATATGGTCATAATAACAAAGAGAACCCAACCGGCAGCAACACGATGCTTGCCAAAGAACCCCGTTATTCTACTGTAGTCAAGGTTGTGCCCCTTTACAAAAGGTATAGTTGTCTTCAGTGACTTGCGTGCCTGACTTCTGTGTTTTATCACCACTTCCTGTCCATTCTGTTGCTCTATCGCGAGGTTTTCATTCATCTTCACATCAGGAGAAGCCCAAAGGGTGAGACCCACAATAAGGCCTATTGACACCTGACCTATGATTTTGTATTTCCCTTTCAGTCCTTCTTTGTCATGATGGAATATCTTGATAAAATCATCAAGGCCTCCCAAGAACCCAAGCCAAACGGTAGTTACTATCATAAGTATCAAATAGATGTTGCGCAATCGCCCTAACAGCAATACCGGCACAAGTATAGCAACGATTATTATAACACCACCCATCGACGGCACACCTATTTTTTTTCACTCCGAACGGGTCAATCTTAGCATCACGTTGGGTCTCGGTTATCTGTTTACTCTTCAGATATTTTATGAACTTCTCACCAAACCATGCTGAAATAACCAGCGAAAGAATCAGCGCAAGCAAGGCACGGAAAGAGATGTACCCCCACATATGGGAACCACTTATGCCAAATTGGTCGAGCCATCTGAATATATAGTAAAGCATGAAATCTTGATTTTATGAATTCTTGATTCTTTGTTTTGAATGGCAAAAGCTATAACTTCGCTTACTGATTGGCAAATATTTCGCGCAATACTTCGTGGTCATCGAAGTGGTGTTTCACTCCATTCACCTCCTGATAGGTCTCATGTCCCTTGCCGGCAACGAGTACAACATCGCCTTTATGAGCCATCATACATGCCGTGCGGATAGCTTCGCGACGGTCAACTATTGTTAATGTCTTCTTCCTTTGTTGCGCATTTAGTCCTGCCAGCATATCATCAATAATGGCTTGCGGCTCCTCGTCACGTGGATTGTCGCTCGTCAGTATTACGGTATCGCTCTGCTTTGCAGCTTCTTGAGCCATTAATGGGCGCTTACCCTTATCCCTATGGCCGCCGGCACCGCATACAGTTATAACCTTTCCTTTGCCATTGAGTACCTCATGGATAGCATTGAGCACATTCTCAAGAGCGTCCGGCGTATGTGCATAATCAACAACAGCCGTGTATCCTAAAGGAGAATGTATTGGTTCGAGACGTCCATTAACGCTGTGGAGCGTACTCAACACTACAAGGATATCTTCGGGCTGTTTTCCTAGAACCCTTGCAGCACCATAAACCGCAAGCAAATTGCTCACATTAAACTTGCCAATAAATTGCACTCCTACCTCATGACCATCTATATCGAGATACATTCCTTCAAAGTGACACTCTATAATGCGGCCCTTGAAGTCGGCGTCACGATTCGTTGAATATGTCTTTACGGTGGCTTTGGTGTTCTGCACCATGTAGAGACCGTTCTTATCGTCAAGATTTGTTATGGCAAACGCGTCTTTAGACAGTCCGTCAAAGAGCATTTTCTTGGCATTCCGATAATTCTCAAATGTCTTATGGTAGTCCAAATGGTCACGAGTAAGATTAGTGAATATAGCTACTTTGTATTTCAGTCCTGCTATACGACGCTGATGAATGGCATGACTCGAACATTCCATAAAGGCATATTCACAACCTTCATCGGCCATACGGCCCAACAGCATGTTCAATTCTATAGGGTCAGGGGTAGTATGGTCGGCCGGGATAGCTTCTCCATCAATATAGTTACACACAGTAGATAGCAGGCCACATTTATGCCCCATGCGCCTGAACATTTCGTAAAGGAGTGTAGCAATGGTGGTTTTGCCGTTGGTTCCCGTTACTCCCACGAGCGTGAGCCTATGCGACGGATCACCATAGAACAGTGTTGCTATACGACCTGCAGCCTCTTCGGTAGAAGCCACACGCACATAAGTAACACCGTCAACCTTGTTTTCGGGCATATCCTCAACCACTACGGCTTTAGCTCCCTGTTCTATAGCCTTGGGTATGAACCTATGGCCGTCCACCTGAGTGCCTTTTTGGGCAATGAAGAGATGACCTTCCCTAATACGACGGGAATCTATGTTGACGCCCGTAATGTCGATGTCGGTGTCGCCAACGATCTCGAGTGGCTTCACGTTCTTGAGCAAATCCCTTAGTTTCATATTGTGTTTATTTATTGTTCATTCAAGCACCAATGGGCATATCGCGCCCTTCTTTATCAAGCTACCTGGGGCCAAGCCTTGTTTTACCACAGCGCCGCGACCTTGCAGTACTACCTTTATGCCACGACTTTCAAGCATATAGACTGCATCACGAGCTCCCATACCATGTACATCGGGTACATAGGCGCGTCCATACACTGGCTCTCGCTTTATGGTCAAGCTGTTTCGGTTGTCAATAACAACTCCCCAAAGCGGAGATTGAGCATCTCGCTTGCCGCCCCAGCCTCCATAGATATTGAAACCGAGATGGGAAAGCACGTAATCGGCAGCAATAACGTTGCCCCGTTTCACTTGAGGAACGGGCACCGATGCTGAATCGCGTGAATCGGTAACGCTGAGTTTGATGTCCTGTGCCATTATACCTTCAGCTATATTGTGGAATACCAAGCCGCTCATTCCGCCCCCACTGGCCGGCAATCCGCCCTTTTGAATACACACTATGCACGAATAGCGAGGGTTGTCGGCTGGGAAGAAGCCTGCGAAACTTAGCAGATAGTGGGTCATTCCGGCCTTATAACCAGCCTTTCCCTGCGATATTTGGGCCGTACCGGTCTTTCCTGCCACCTTGAAAGCATTGGAACCGGCCGTCTTACCCAATCCTTGACTCACCACATGGTACAGTATGGTTTGTATTGTCTTTATGGTTTGGGGCTTGGCTATCTGCGACCGCATTACCTCAGGAGGAAATTCCTTGATCACTTCACCGTCTTTCACTATCTTGGTAACAAACCTTGGACGCATCATTTTGCCGCCATTGGCTATGGCATTATAGAATGTAAGCGTTGAAATGGGCGGTATCTGGGTTTCGTAACCTATACTCATCCAAGGCAATGTTGTTGCACTCCAGTTGGTATACTGCCCTCTTTTGTTCTTGTGAGGTTTGCGTATGCGGGCCGGAGAGGCTCCAACTATCGGCACATTAAGGTTGTCGGCCAGTCCCAACCGGTAGATTCCGTCTACAAACTTTTCAGGATGACTGTGATAATGGTCGTCTATTATGCGGCTAACACCTATGTTTGAACTAACCTCGAGAGTCCTTGGAAGCGTAATAGTGCCGTATCCGCCACGTCGCCAGTTATGGTCCTTCATGTCGCGGCCATACATGTTCCACACACCACCGCCGGTTTCTACCACATAAGACGTATCTACCAAACCGTCATCAAGTATAGTCATGATGGAAGCTGTCTTGAATACAGAGCCCGGTTCGAGCAAATCGCTCACAGCATGGTTCTTTATCTCGCGGTACTCACCATCAATACACTTCTCCATATTGACAATAGCCTTCACGTCGCCAGTCTTAACTTCCATCACTATGGCCACGCCCACGTCGCCGTTTATCTTCTTCAGTTCGTCGAGCACTGACCTTTCAGCCAAGTCTTGTATGCCTACATCGATGGTGGTAACTATGTCGGCACCGTCAATTGCCGGACTATCGGTTATGTCAAGGAACTTATTCAGCACCTTGCGGCGGTGCTTCACGCCCTGGGTTCCACGCAAAATCTTGTCAAAAGATAACTCAAGTCCGCAACGGGCCACGTCTTTTGCTCCGTAGAGGTCGCCCACCGTGCGCAAGGCCAATGAGCCATAGGGACGCTGACGCGCATTATAATCGTCGTAGTGGAAGCCACTCTGATACTTCTGCAAGCGGAAAACGGGAAGCATTTTCACCTCAGAGAAGGTGTTGTAGTCTATTCGCTTGTTCCAGATTGCATAATGGCGCGACGAATCGCGCTGTGCCTTCAGCATGTCGGTCTTGAACTGTGCCGCTGCTTTTTCGGGGAAAATCTGATGAAGCCCCATGCATATAGAGTCGAGCTTGGCCGCAAACAAAGAGTCGTTGCCGGCTTCATGAAGGGCCTTAAAGTCCATATAGACCTTGAATTCGGGCAACGAACTGGCCAGCAACTGGCCATCACAGCTGAGAATATTGCCTCTGACCGGCTCAATGGGCATGTCGTTTTTCTTTACCCTATCGGCCACTTTCAACCAGTAATCATGCTTAACGGTCATGGTGTATAGGGCCTTCCCGATGATAAAAAAGGAGCACACCGCCATGATAATAGCTATCACGGTGTAACGGGGCATAACTTTCTTAGCATCAAACTTGCTCATCTGCTTTTATTTCTCCTGTGGCACATTAATAATATATGGCGGTTGGCTCGACATTTTCAGCACACTGTCCTTGTTGTTGCGCAACTGCTCTATCACTTTGCTTTCGCGACACATTTCAGTTATTTGGCTATTGGCTGACATTGCCTTGTACTTCACATCCTGCAACTGCGTGTTCAGTTTGTCAATCTCTATGAGATAGCGTTGACAACTGTAGCGATTGGCTGTGTAGATGAAGAGAAACACCACAATGATTACAATGAGCCAAATGTTGTGACGCAATGTTCTGGTTGACAGTAAGTCACCTCCCAGAATCTTACCCAAGGTAAGATTGCGCGACTGAGGACGCTCATCCTCACGCGCAGTCTGGGCTATTGCCTCCCTGATGGTAAGGCCTTCGTCCTGCTTGGCTTCCTCTTGGCTTGCCTTTTGGGGTTCTTTGGGATTGTTGTCTTTGTCTGCCATTTATTTCTTTTCGGCTATTCTGAGTTTAGCACTACGGCTGCGCGGATTGAGTTCCTGCTCCTCAGCCGTGGGCACTATGACCTTATTGTTGACCAATACATAGGGAGTCTCCACCCTACCATAGAAGTCCTGCGTTCTAACTCCCTCGGCATTGCCCGTGCGCATCACGTTCTTCACTATGCGGTCCTCGAGCGAATGGTATGTTATAACGCTCAGGCGACCACCCGGACTCAACAGTTCCGTGGCTGAAGAGAGCATATCGCGCAGGGCCGTCATTTCGTGATTAACCTCTATTCGCAATGCTTGGAACACCCGGGCCATATCTTTCTTGGCCCGCAACTTGCCCATTACGGGCTCGATGGCGTCGACAAGCTCGGCCGAAGTGGCCAAAGGGCGAGCCTTTACTATGGCCGCGGCAAGCTGACGGGAGTTGCGCAGTTCGCCGTAGAGATAGAGTATGTCGGCCATTCTTGCTGCATCGGCAGTGTTAAGTATGTCGGCTGCCGTCTCGTGGGCACTTTGATTCATGCGCATATCGAGCGGTGCATCGCCATAACGGAAACTGAATCCGCGTTTCTCATCGTCGAAATGATGGCTCGACACACCAAGATCGGCCAGCAGTCCGTCTATATGGTCAATTCCATAGTATCGCATCCAGTTGCGCAGATAGCGGAAATTAGAACGTACAAACGTGAAGTTCTCCGGCACATTGCCTCCTTGCAACCGCGCGATGTTGGCCTCCGCATCACTGTCTTGGTCAAAGCTGAAGAGATGGCCAGTGCCATTCAGTCTGCTCAATATTTCGCTACTGTGGCCACCACCACCAAAGGTGACATCAACATAGATGCCACCATGTTTCACGTTAAGGCCGTCAATGCTCTCGCGAAGCAGCACCGGCACGTGATAGGAAAGAGCCTTTGTGGTTTCGGTCATGGTTGATTGTTATTGCCGGATAGTGTGTTGCTGGTCATGATATCTTGCAATGCGGCGGCAAACTCGTCGGGTTCCATGAACTGGCGGTCGCCATCGGGCCATATTTCCACATAGTCGCCCATGCCTATAAAGCGGGCCTGCTGTGAGAGTTGGGCCATTTGCAGATAGCGTTTGGGTATAAGGAAGCGGCCGTTGCCGTCGAGTTCCACCACCTCGGCATCCTTAACGAACTGCCGAAATATCATTTGCTGGCGCGAATCCCACCGACTCAGGCGCGAGCGGAGTTCGTCCATTGTTGCGTTCCATACGCCAACAGGATACAAAGCCAGGCAAGGCTGGAACACATCTTTGCGAAGCACAAGACTCTCAGAGCCCGATGCTTGCAGCACCTTGCGGAATACTGACGGAAGAAACACGCGTCCCTTCGAGTCGATTTTACCGTCTATATTGCCCAAAAAGCGCATTGTCTGCGTTCCTCACATATCTATTCGGGTTCAAAGTTACTTATTTTCCACCACATTTCGCCACAATTCACCACATTTTTTACTGACATGACGAATTTTTATGATTAAGAGCAAAACCCCGCTTTGCAAATGTGTGGCTACGATATGTATTGCCAGACCACCCCGTCAGGAATTTTCATATAACGAATAAGAACCCAATTGAAGCCATTACAGTACTTATCCCGCCGCAACAGAGTGTGGATTAGCCGATTATAAAAGTAGAAAACGTAATCGGAAAGTACAAATTGGCTTTCTGAAGAAACGGGGTCGCAATGTCCATAGGTATGACTCTGAAATACGGTATAAATGTCATAATTCTGAAAAAGAACACGTGTAAAATTGTTACGGCAGTCTCGTAATCACATTACGGCAATCCCGTAACGACGTTACGAAGCTTTCGTAACAGGATTACGAAAGCTTCGTAATCGGATTACAGAAGTTCCGTAACGAACTTACAGGTAAAAGTAATTTGGGAAACGACAATCTTGTATTATTTCAAGTGTACAGTCAGAGTAACTTAACTGCAGAATAATAAACCGAAGCAGCTAAGTTAAGTGACTGCAAATGTACAAAAATTTCAAGCTGAGAACAAATCTTTCGCGTATTTATTTAAGCGAAAGCCCAAAACGACAAGCCAAATATTCAAGTCTTCTCTATAAGGCAAACGGCATAGGCCGATATGCCTTCCTCACGGCCTGTAAAGCCAAGGCGCTCTGTTGTGGTAGCTTTTATGCTGACAGAATCCTCATCGCAGCCCACAACTTGAGCCAAACAGCGCTTCATGGCCGGCACATGTGGATTGAGTTTGGGCCGTTCAGCACACACGGTGGCATCTATATTGCCCACAGAGTAGCCCTTAGTGGCTATCAGTTGCACCGTCTTGCGCAGCAGAATTTTTGAGTCTATGCCGTCGGTCTCGGCCGCCGTGTCGGGAAAATGATAGCCAATGTCACGCATATTGGCCGCTCCGAGCAGAGCATCGCATATGGCGTGGATTAGCACATCAGCATCACTGTGGCCCAAAAGGCCCTTATCGTGCTTTATTTGTATGCCTCCCAGAAAGAGAGGGCGTCCCTCTACAAGCTTGTGGACGTCATACCCCATGCCGACACGTATATTCATGGTCTACCTGCGGAATAAGTCCTTGATGCCGTCCATGTCGAAACCGAGCGTGAAACGGAGCGTCTGGTCGAGAGGATTGGTCTTTGCTGTGGCTATAACATAACCTGCGTCGAGGCTGAACACGCTCATTTTGAAGCCTGCACCCACAGTGAAGTACTTGCGGTTGCCCTTGTTCTCACTCTCATGGTGGTAACCGGCACGAAGCGTAAACTTGTCATTATAGGTGTATTCGGCACCAATGCTCCACTGTATTTCCTGAAGTTCTTCGGAGAAACCATTTGGTGCATCGCCGAAACTCTTGAAAATGCCGGCTATACTCGACACATCGTAGTAGTCGTTCTGCACCCGCTGCTGATAATCCTCAGTGCTTTCGCCGTCCTTCTGCTTAGGATATGTGGGCACAAGGAGCTTGTTAGCATCGGCCGCTATGGTGAATTTGTTGTATTCATCTATTGGTACCATGAGCGAGAAGCCCAGCCTCATGTTGGTGGGAATAAACTCACTGTTGTCATCTCCACCAAAAGTAATCTTCGAACCTATATTGCTTATATTGAGACCAAGCCCCAGCTGGCATTCGCGGGAGCCGATATTGAAGTAGTTTTGATAGTAAGCGGCAATGTCAGCAGCAAAAGCCGAGCCTGGAGAAGTATCGTCAGTGTAGTCATAAGTCAAGTCAGAGTAAATCCAACGCACCACTGCGCCGAGCGAAAAGTGCTCACTTAGCATCAGCGAATAGCCCACATCTACCGACATTTCGTACGGATTTATGGTCATGGCATTCTCCTCCAAGCTCGTCTGTACTTCGCCAAGAGAGAAGTATCTCAGTGATGCGCTCACGGCAGAATAGTCACCTATGCGGTAGTAACCTGCAAGATAGGCAAGGTCTATGTCATTTACCAACTGGCGAAGCCATGGGGTATAGTTGAGCGCAACACCTGCACGGCTGATTGTAAATGGATATTTTGCAGGGTTCCAGTATTGCGAATTGACATCAGGATCGGTGGCTGCGCCCACGTCACCCATACCACCGGCGCGTGCATCTGGTGCTATGGTTTGCGAAGTTACCGATGTATTGACTGGATTGAACATGTCTCGCTTGTCCTGAGCATTAACCCACTGGGTCAGAATGGCAAAGATAAGCAGAGTGAATATCCTAAGTTTATTTCTCATTATCTTGTTTCAAAAAAGTGATTTTGCCTTGAATGGTACTTAGTAAACGGTATTTGGGGGCTAATTATTGCTTATAACCACAAGTTTCTTGGCCTTGCTTGCATGAGAACTGCCATCGGATGCCAAACGGACACGATAGAGATAGACTCCGGTTTGCAGCTTGGCGCCGTTCTCTGTGGTCAGATTCCAGTTCACGGTATACGAATTTGAGGTGGACACTCCCGTGGCTTCGTGGCTCCAGAGTATGCGGCCCGACATGTCGAACACGTCAACAATAACGTCTACTTGCTGCCCGGCACGGTCGTGAGTGATAATGAATGTGGTGTTGTCGCGAGCAGGATTGTTGGTGCACGACACACTGAACAGCTTGGGCTGCAAGCCCCTCACCACATTGAAACGCAAGGTGGCAGTAGTGGAATTATTCAAAATGTCCCACGCCCGGAACCGCAATTGGTGCTCGCCCTCACTAAGCTCAGGCAGGTTATACCATGTGCTTCCACTGGTATAGGAACCAAAATCATAGGAGAAGTTGTCGTTGAGATTATAAGAGAGATTCATATCACCATCTATTGTGAGCTGCAAATCATGGCCAATACCGGTTCCGGAGGCATTGATACCATCGCTGTCACTGATACGGGCACCAAAATAGGGCGTAGAATTGACCGTTCCGCCATCTTGGAACGTAGGATCGTTGAGATAACAGTAAATGTTCGGGCCGATTGAGTCATTGCCTACACTGTCAGAACCATTTATGTAGAATCGCTCGTCACTGCCATTAGCCTCGAGCGTATAATCGTTATTGACGGCATAAATGTTTACTTTACCGGTACCTTCGGCATAGTTTATGTCCATCGGAACAGCAAACTGAGTTCTGAATCTGCCTTGCCGGATGCTGTCTTTACCATTATATAATGTGTGTGGACGGTCATAATATGTAAACGGAGTTTCGGCTGTTTCGTCCTGACCAAAGCACTGTATGAGCTCGCGAGTATCGCGAACTGTAATACCTACAACACCATCGAAGTCGGTAAGCAGTGCTCCGCCTTGCTCAATGTGACCACTCAGGCTCACTATCTGACCAGCATGAACCGTAGGCATGGCGCTATTGAGGGCTACTCCGTTGATAGAGTCGACCACTGCTGTAATTGTTGGCATATTGAGTGACAAAGCCGGGTCGCCTAGAAGAACATATTGCAACTTGTTCGTGGTCTTGTCGCCACCGGCCATATCTATCATGTCGTTCTTCGCAAGCCTTTGTGCTTCACCAATAGTGATAGGCTTGCCGTTCTGCATACTAAGTACACGACGCAAAAAGGCTATATTCAGAAGTTTGTTCTCTGAAGCATAGACCGTCCTGGCAGTGCCATAGAAAGCCATAGCGCCTCCATGGTCGTTGAGAAGTGCCGCCTCGCCAATAGACTCTGCCGTTCCATCGAATGGAACAATATCACAACTGGCCGTTATCCACAGTGGATAGTTGGTGTTGGTAAACTCTTCAAAATCGCTCAACTTAAGTACAGCTTCATGTGAAATCTGTATTTGGCTACCATGACCAGCGTAATCCATGATTAAGGCACCTTGCGATTGCTGCTGCTTTATGGCTGCTTGTGCGCCAGGAAAAGCATTGCCATTAGAATTGGAAACACGCTTATAAGCATCCCACATTATCTTTTTAACCAGATAGTTGGGATAGAGCGAACTAACTGTTTCGGCAGCTTCGTTAACGTCTCGCATGTGTAAGTTGTTGTTTCCATCATCGCCCATGAACACGAGAGTATTTTGCCAACTGCCCGCATTCCGGTTTTCCATGTAGCTAATGGTCTTGTCTACCATGGTCTTAGCAGCTTCTTCTGTGGTTACAGGGAATCGTCCCACACCAATATCTTCCTTATCCCTGGTATCGGGATGCAAGCCCTCGCCCTCGTCGAGCAATGCAATCCATCCATCATTAACGTAACTGCTGAGGTCGCTAAGAGAGTTTTCACTCTCCCAACACAGCAAATAGTCGTCGGGGTTAAGGTTGCGTGCGTCGGAAGTAAGCATACGATTGTCCCACAATCCGTCACCAAATAGTAGCAGATGCTTGGGCATATCAGCATCGGTAGTGGCACGATCGTATAGCATTTTCATATATCTGCGGTAAGCATTAATATCGGACGTACCACTTGAAAATTCATTATAGAGTTCGTCGGCAGGCACTATACGCACCCGCATTGAGTCGTGTGCAGTGTGGTAATCAGCAAGACGCTGAGCCTGCTTAAGAAGTTTCTGACTCGTAGGAATGATCATTACCAAATCAGCCGGACCATCAGCATGGTGGTCTTGGTTTGTTATGGCATAGACATATTCCGGCGATGGAAAATTAGATGTACTGAGATTTGGTGCCACCTGTGGTTGGCGGAAGGTGCGTGATATGTAATCGAGATGCATCGGACCACCATTTTCGACCTTTAGTACAAGCGTATCTTGCCGCTGATCGTAATTATTAATAGTGAATGTAGACGTGGCCAGGGTTGCTCTGGAATATGTATCTGGATTGGAAAGAGTCATGGTGCCAAGTGTAGAACCATTAAGTTTTACGCTTATATTTGAGGCTACAGCGGCAGTAAGAGATACAGTCAAGTCCACTTGCGTATCTCTTTCTGGATTAGAAATATTGAACGGAGAGAGAATATATACAGAAGAATCGCCCGCAAGCACAGCTTTCGGGTCGTAAAGATTACGTCCTCCGGCAAACCAAGCAAAGCCGTCCACCTCATAAAGGTCATGGTAATCGTCACTTGAAGGATAATATTGGCTTATGAAAGCTGTACTGTCAAGAGCAGCTAAGCTGTCATCGTTCTCTGCAAGGAAATAATAGCCATAATTAGAATATGGATTTCGTGTGCGAGCTCTTGTGGTAGGCGATGACCAACTCACCGGTCCGCGCCCGTAAAATAAGCGCTTTCCACCTATTGTACAGGTGGGTACTTCTGGCAAATCGTCGGTGGCCGCAAGATCAGAAGCTACGAGTTGCTCTCTCTGAAGATTTCCTCCGTAGCCATAAATGTGGACTTTAGACGGATTAGAGAAGCCACATTGACTCAAAAAAGTATTTGAAAGTTGATATATCCCTGTTGATGGAACACGTATTTTCACCCAATGCCCAGTGGCAAGACGTGAATGTTCGGCATAAGCAATAGTTGAAGCAGATTGAAGGTGCCTGATACCATTTCTGTTTACAGGTTTAGACTCTACCTCAAGCATAAAGCTTACGATGAATTGGCTTTTTCCGTCAACAAGGGCCATCGGCTTAAAAGCTATCTCCAATGAAGCTTTCTTGCGGTCAAGAACTATCTGAGTAAGAATGTCAGGAGTCTTGGGTAGCTGATCGGTTGTTATCTTAGCATAAGCTGCTACATCAGAAGCTGAAAATGGGAGATAATCAGGATAAAGGATACGTACTGTGTAGACAGAATCGGCGTAATTGCCAGGAAGGGGCACAGAATAGCTGAACTCAGGCAATAGCGAATCTATCTCAATATCGTTTGCTGTGAGATTGAAAAAACGTTTGGCCGACTGCGAAGGTAATGCAATTGGCAACAAAAGTAACATCAGCAATATCTTGAATACTATTCTCATGGAACTTCCTTTCTTATTCATTTGCAGTTCATCTCAAGCACTTTGGCATTGCCTATCCACCCCTCAATTCGATGGTCAGGACTGGCCGGAGTGGGTAAAGTAGGACATCCAGTAAATATTATGTCACCCATCTTCAAGGTCATGAACTGGCTTATGTAACTTATCACACTATCAACATTGAACAGCATGTCAGCAGTAGTGCCTTGCTGAGTCGTCTCACCATCAACATCGAGATGGAAATCCACATTATTAATATTGCCCACAGCACCCAATGGGATCCATTTGCCTATGGCGGCTGACCCATCCAAACCCAACGCCATATCGACAGGAAGCGATAACGCCAAAGACTTTTCGAACAATTGGCGCGCAGTAAAGGCCACACCAATGGTCAAAGCATCGTAATAGCGATAGGCAAAACGAACCGGTATTGACTTACCAAGTCTGCAAACCCTAACCACCACATGAGCCTCAAAGTCTATCTTGCCGAGAAAATCGGGTACAAAGAAAGGCTTACTGTCCTTCAAAAGTGCCGACTCTGCCTTCATGTAAACAGCAGGACTGTCTCTTTTTGATAACGGAACCGAGGCTTTAATATTGTCTTGATAATTATATGAGATGACAAATATCTTCATTTTATGGGTCTGTTAGTAATATGCAACCGACAAAATAAATTCAGATCCTAGCTGGCAAATGATGCGTTTTTAAAAGAAAAAGTGTTACAGAGAGCCATCTAACGGCTTCCCGTAACACTTTTTACTATTGAATTGTCCGCTAATATCAATCAGCAGAAAGTGAGAAGCGTTTATAGGCAACAACCTTCAGGTCTTTATCCTGAGACTTGAGCCATTCAGAAACGCTCTTCTTATCACCATCACCGAACTGGAACTCCTGGTCTACGAGGCAGTTCTCCTTGAAGAATTTGCCCATACGACCTTTGACAATATTCTCAATCATTACTGGATTGAGCTTGCCTGCAGCCTGCTCTGCAACGGTTTTCTTTATCTCACGAGCCTTGTCTGCATCCTCTTTTGTGAGCCAACCCTTTGCGGTATTCGACTCGATATGCTCATCACTGTCAACGAGATTTGGATTGATGCCAGCCTTCTTGAGGGCATTATCAACCTGACGGTTAACCTGATCCTCTTTTGTTTTCTCTGTAGCAACACGCTTTTCCTCGTCGATTACCGACTGTGGAACACTAGCTTCATCGAGAGCAACTGGTTTCATGGCAGCTACTTGCATAGCTACTTTATGGGCAGCATCTTCATTATCTTTGTTGAGTTGCACCATTGTGGCAAGCATGTGCTTGTTCATGTGGTCGTAAACAGATATATTTGCACCCGCAAGATAGTTGTAACCATCTATTTCCATCTTCTCTCCGGTGATACCAGAGCGGTGGAGTACGGTTGTGGCAGCATCCTCACCGGAAGCAAGCTTCAAGGCCTTTACCTCGTCGAGGCTCTTGCACTTGTTGGCAATAGCAGCATCGAGGATTTCCTCAACCATTGCTATGAAGTCCTTACCAGCCGAAACGAAGTCGGTCTCACACTTCACTGCAACCATGGCAGCGAAGTCATCGGTCTTCTTAACCAACAAGCAACCGTTGGAGGTCTCACGGTCTGAGCGCTTTGCAGCAATGGCAAGTCCACGCTCACGTACAAGCTCCACTGCCTTGTTCATATCGCCATCAGCCTCTGTAAGAGCCTTCTTGCAGTCTGAAAGACCTGCACCGGTCATCTTACGGAGCTTTTGGATATCAGCTATTGAAACAGCCATAATAGTTATTCCTTATAATTTATTAATATGATGAAACAATTAATTTACTCAGCCTCAGAAGCATTCTCAGCTGGTGTTTCTGCTTCTGCAGCGGGCTCTTCAGCCTTTGCCGGCTCAACAGCAACAGTTGTCTGCTCATCTGCTGCTGGAGTCTCGGCCTTGCGAGCCTTACGAGCTGCACGACGATCGCCTTTCTCAGGGGCCTCTTCCTTCTGCTCAGCGGCAGCTTTCTCGTCAGCTTTCTCTACCTTGCGCTCCTCAAGTCCCTCGGCAATAGCACCACAAACAGTGTCGAGTATTACCTCAATTGAGTCCTTAGCATCATCGTTTGCAGGGATAACATAGTCGATTGGACGTGGGTCAGAGTTGGTATCAACAATACCAAACACAGGAATGCCCAAACGGTTAGCCTCTTTTACAGCAATGTGCTCCTTAAGAACGTCGATGACAAACAGTGCTGCGGGCAGACGAGTAAGGTCGGCTATTGAGCCAAGATTCTTCTCAAGCTTTGCACGCTGACGGCTTATCTGAAGCAACTCACGCTTTGACAGATTTGAGAAAGTGCCGTCGCTCATCATCTTATCGATGTTTGCCATCTTCTTAACGGCCTTGCGAATGGTCGGGAAGTTGGTAAGAGTACCACCTGCCCAACGCTCGTTTACATAAGGCATGTTAACGCTTGCAGCCTTCTCGGCAACTATTTCTTTAGCCTGTTTCTTTGTAGCAACAAAGAGAATCTTCTTACCCGACTTGGCGATAGCCTTGAGAGCGTCGGCTGCCTCATCCAGCTTTGCAACTGTTTTGTTGAGGTCGATGATGTGAATACCATTGCGCTCCATAAAGATATAAGGAGCCATGGCCGGATTCCACTTGCGGTGCAGGTGGCCGAAATGGCATCCTGCCTGAAGCAATTGGTCAAAAGTTGTTCTTGACATTTCTTTTCTTGATTAATTTGTTTACTTTCCTTTTAATTCTATTTTGTCCAGAACCAGCCCGTGGGTAGTCTCACCAAAGGTGGGAATCGCACGGGTTTGGATACTAAACCTAAGGTTTGCGAACGCCAGCATAACTGCCATAAAAGGCAACAGCAAGAGTCCGCAACCAAATTTTAACGCTTAGAGAACTGGAAGTGACGGCGAGCCTTCGGCTGTCCTGGCTTCTTACGCTCAACAGCACGGCTGTCGCGTGTCAGGAATCCGTGATCCTTAAGGTTCTTCTTATCGTCAGCGTTAATCTTTACCAATGCGCGGGCAATGGCAAGGCGAAGAGCTTGGCTCTGACCAGTAAAGCCACCACCATTAAGATTGGCCTTAATATCGTATTGCCCATCAACACCGAGCAGCTGTAGCGGCTGGCGAACAACATACTGCAGTATTGCAGACGGGAAGAACACGTTGATGTCTTTTTTATTTATAGTAATTTTGCCGGTGCCTTCTGTAAGATATACACGAGCTACAGCGCTCTTGCGGCGACCGATTGCATTTATCATTTCCATTGCTTCCGATTATTTATACTGGTTAATGTCTATTGACTTTGGCTTCTGTGCCTGCTGATTGTGCTCTGAACCCTCGTAAACGAAGAGGTTGTCCATCAGAGAACGACCCAAACGACCCTTTGGCAGCATACCCTTTACGGCATGACGAACGATCTTGTCGATGCCATTGGGGCGCAAGCGAAGCTCGGCCGGAGTGTTGAAGCGCTGACCTCCAGGATAACCGGTATAGCGAGTGTAGACCTTATCGGTCTCTTTCTTGCCGGTGAAGCGCACCTTTGCAGCGTTGATAATAATGACATTATCGCCACAATCAACGTGCGGGGTGAAATTAGGTTTGTACTTTCCGCGAAGCAACTTAGCCACCTTTGAGCAGAGACGGCCTACTACTTGGTCGGTTGCATCAACAACAACCCACTCTTTTTTAGCTGTTTCCTTGTTGGCGGAAATAGTCTTGTAACTTAAAGTGTCCATTTTAAATTTTGATTACTCTAAAATAATTATGTTATAACATTAAGATAACAGGAACCTCGCGGCGCCTCCAGTCTAAAAGAGACCATCCACAGCATTATTCCTGATGCTCTGCAGATTCACTAACCACCTTATCCGGCCAAAGAAAAGGCTATTAACACTACAGCGCTACGCAACTTCTAAGTCTCATCGCGTAATCGGAGTGCAAAGTTACAGCTTTTATTTTAAACTCCGTTACAGACATAACTCTGCATTGCTTAAATTAGGTGTTTTTAACTAAATTACAATTATTTATGATTCACAACTACACTTCATGGACTTCATACTGCCAACACAATACCCATATAATAATGTGTTAGTATCTCCGAAAACAGTCCCATATGCTACATATGAAGTAAAAAGCAACTGAAAACCATAGCTTTGTCTATCATAAACCAATACTTTAGTAGTTCAAAAGCATATATTTAGCAACTAAAACACATTGGTAAAGCCACTTAAAGCTATTGCATTACGCTGAAATAATCTATAAGTCCTACAAGCTTGTTTTGGTCATCTACAACCACAAGATCGTGAATACAGTATTTGCGCATCATGCTTTCAGCCTTGGCAAGTCGCGCCTGTTGGTTAATTGTCTTGGGGTTACGAGTCATTATACTACCCGCTGTCAAGTCAAAGAACCTGCGCTTATGGTTTTGAGTGGCGCGACGAATATCACCATCTGTTATCACTCCAGCTATGCTTCCATGGTCCATTACCACAGCTATCCCTAGCTTTCCACGACTCACCTCATAGATAGTATCGCTCAACATATCGTCCGGACTCACCACAGGAAGGTTGGCAGTAACCATGAAATCGCTGACTTTAGCCAGCAATCTACGTCCAAGACTGCCTCCGGGATGATACTGTGCAAAGTCGCTTGCTGTGAAATGACGGAGCCGTATAAGCACCGAAGCCAGCGCATCGCCCATGGCCAATGTAGCCGTCGTTGAGGCTGTGGGTGCCAAATTGAGTGGATCAGCCTCGCGCTCTACCTCAATATTTAGTCTGGTCACCGCATATCGGGCTAAAAGTGAGTCCTTACAACCTGTCATAGCTATGATAGGAATGTTGCGCTCTTGCAGCATAGGAATAAAACGTAGCAACTCATCAGTGGCTCCAGAATAGGATATGGCAAGCACTACGTCGCTAGAAGTAAACATTCCGAGGTCGCCATGATAAGCGTCAAGTGGATTTACAAAAAACGAAGGTGTGCCAGTGCTGGCTAATGTAGCCGCTATCTTCTGCCCGCAATGGCCAGATTTGCCCACACCAGTTACTATTAGCCGCCCCTTACAGTTCAATACAAGATTGACAGCACGGTCGAAATCATCGTCAATCTTATTCTTAAGGTTGTTTATAGCCTGCGCTTCAATATCGAGACATTGACGCGCAAATTGTTGAATGTTTGTCATTTATAGTTGATAATAAGCTGATTGGTATCAAAGAAGAGACCTGACTATACCCTCAAAATCATTGAGACGAACCATGTTAGGTCCATCACTCAAAGCGCTATCAGGGTCTGGATGAACCTCAAAGAAATAGCCATTGACTCCGAAAGCCTTTGCCGCAAGAGCCATCATTGGCACATATTCTCGGTTGCCGCCAGTGCTTCCTCCTGCTCCTCCCGGTCTCTGCACGCTGTGAGTACAGTCCATTATAACAGTAGATGAGAATTGCCTCATAATGGGAATGTTGCGAAAATCGACCACAAGATTATTGTAGCCAAAACTGTTGCCACGCTCTGTGAGCCAAACCTTGTCGTTACCGGAAAGCTTAATCTTCTCCACAGGATAGCGCATGTCTTCTCCCGAGAGGAATTGAGCCTTCTTTATATTAATCGTCTTACCCGTTCGAGCCGCCGCTACAAGCAAATCAGTTTGTCTACATAGAAAAGCCGGTATTTGGATTACATCAGCTACAGCAGCCACTGGCTCTGCCTGCCATGCTTCATGAATATCCGTCAAGATGCGAAGACCATATTTCGACTTCACGTCTGCAAGCATCTTCAATCCCCGCTCAAGCCCCGGACCGCGATAAGAGTTGAGTGATGTACGATTAGCCTTGTCGAACGACGCCTTAAATATGATGCTCAGACCAAGAAGATTGTTGAGCCTGACCAATTCTGAGGCTACTTCAGCAAGACAGTTCCAGCTCTCTATAACACACGGACCAGCAATAATGATCGGTTTTTGCATTTTGTTATCCATGATTCAAAACTGATTGAAACTAAAAGCCCCATTTTGGCTTATATCCAAATGGGGCATAATATAATAATGTGTATATCTGCGATAAAATCAAGAAACTCTTAGAATTTGACCAGCGTGCAAACGTGACGTAGCCTTCATGCGATTAAGTCTACAAATAACCTCTACACTAACACCATGCTTCTTTGCAAATTCCTCAAGAGTTTCTCCACTCGCCACTTTATCGTAAGTCATGTCACCATTAGACCTATTTTCAGTAACTTGTTCATTTCCTCCACTTACATCGGAACGACTGTTTGAAGCGAAAGCACTATTATTGTCAGAATTATAAGAATTACGATTAAACACATAGAAGTCGCCTGTAACGTCCTGATTACGGAAATCGAACATCAGCGCAGGATTGAGGGCCACGCCACAAAGTCGCGTTTCGAAGTGCAAATGTGAACCAGTACTTCTACCAGTATTGCCACCCAATCCTATTACTTCACCAGCCCTCACCGTCTGATTTTCTGTTACGAGTTGCTTGGACAAGTGACCATAGATTGTCTCCAACCCATTATTATGGCGTATAACGATATATTTTCCATATCCACCAGCCTCATAACGGACAATACGCACGCGACCAGAGAATGCTGCACGAATAGTATCACCGATATAGACTTTAATATCAAGGCCTTTATGCATACGTCCCCATCGACGGCCAAAATTGCTTGTAATAACACGACTTGGCGTAGGCATGCAGAAACCGCGCAAATCTATTCTATAAGACTCAGGTAACGGACTCGCCTTGTGGGCGTAGCGGTTGTCCCAATTCTCGTATAAATCACCTGAAGGGTTCTCAAGATCCTCACGCAGAGTAAGGACTCGCACAGCAATAGTATCAATAGCCTTCATGCTTCTATCTACTGGCGCCTGTCTTGCCAACAGGTCTTGTGCGGTAGCAGATGCTGAAAAGCTACAAAACGCCACAGCTATAGATAGGGAATAAAATGTTTTTTTCAAACTCATTTCTTAATTTTAAAGGTCAAAGGCGTCGAGAACGGGTAATATTTCTTCAACGCTTTCCTGCTAAAAAGGATTGGAATTCAACAGGATTAAATCAAAAGACGCAACAAAGTTAATAAAATCATTTCAAAGTTGTTACAGACTTAACAACTTTTATGCATGATTTAACACTAAAAAAGCCATAAAAATAATATTTTCAATTACCTTCCCATGCTTTTTAAGCAATTTTCCACACTAAAATTAAGCTATCAGGATATAGCGGACCAGTTGATGTTAGTCTTTCTTAGCTGTTGCAGCCTATCCCAAAGCATAGAATATTGCGGTAATTTACAATCAGGATCATCCTCTATCACTTTTTGAGCTTCATCGCGGGCCATTTGCACTATTTGCCCATCACGGGCTATGTTAGCTATTTTCAGATCAAAGGCGATGCCACTCTGCTGTGTCCCTTCCAAATCGCCTGGTCCACGAAGTTTCAAATCTGCCTCTGCAATACGAAAACCATCGTTAGTTTCACACATTATATTAATGCGTTTCTGTGATTCTGCACTAAGTTTATAATTAGTAACAAGTATGCAATAGCTCTGATCTGCACCGCGACCTACACGCCCACGCAACTGGTGAAGCTGTGAAAGACCAAACCTTTGAGCATCGAGTATTACCATTACGGACGCATTCGGCACGTTTACTCCTACTTCTATTACAGTTGTTGCCACAAGTATCTGTGTTTCGCCACTTACAAAGCGCCGCATTTCGGCCTCTTTCTCTGCATCTTTCATCTTACCATGCACCTTGCTAAGACTGAATTCTGGGAACACCTCGCACAGTGTCTCATAGCCATCTTCAAGGTTTTTAAGATCACTCTTCTCGCTTTCTTTTATAAGTGGAAACACAATATAAATTTGCCGCCCTAGATTAACCTGCTTGCGTATACCGTCATAGAGACTTGTCATCTGGTTGTCGAACTTATGTATGGTCACTACAGGTTTGCGCCCAGGTGGTAATTCATCTATTACGCTCACATCAAGATCGCCATATAGTGTCATAGCAAGAGTACGTGGTATTGGTGTAGCAGTCATTACAAGGATGTGAGGGGGCTGCTTATTCTTACCCCAAAGTTTAGCCCGTTGAGCCACACCAAAGCGATGCTGTTCGTCTATCACCGCAAGTCCGAGATTAGCAAAATTCACATTATCCTCTATCACAGCATGAGTACCCACAAGAATGTTTACGTTACCACAGGCCAAACCGTCAAGCACAGCCTTACGATGTTTGCCTTTCACTATTCCTGTAAGCAACTCCACCCTCAGATTCAAGCCATCAAGAAACTCCTTTATGGTTTCAAGATGTTGTTCTGCAAGTATTTCTGTGGGAGCCATTATGCAAGCTTGATAACCATTGTCTACGGCTATAAGCATCGACATCAGTGCTACGAGCGTCTTGCCCGATCCCACATCGCCCTGAAGCAAACGATTCATTTGGCTGCCCGAGCGCATATCATCACGTATCTCATGCATAACCCGCTTCTGAGCTCCAGTAAGTTCAAACTTGAGATTATGATAGAAAGCATTAAAATAGTCACCAATGCTGTTGAAAACATATCCGTAATACTTATGGCGGCGATCTGAAGTATAGCGTAGGATGTTAAGCTGCACGTAAAAAAGCTCTTCAAACTTAAGTCTTTCTCTGGCATGATTCATCTCAGCAACACTGAGTGGATAGTGAATTTTGCGCAGTGCAAAGTCGCGACTCACTAAATGCAATCGACTCACAATGAAGCTTGGCAACGTCTCCTCAAATGGCTTTAAAAGTTTAGCAAGCAAATTTTTGGTAAGCAACTCTATAGAGCGAGACGTCAGCCCATTTTTCTTCATCCGCTCAGTAGTCATATAGTAAGGCTGCAGCCCCATTTTGTTGAGCTCTAAAGTGGAAGCATCGTCAATATCAGGATGCACTATCTGATAACGGTTGTTAAATATTCCTGGCTTACCAAAAACAATTATTTCCTTACCAACAGGATTATTCCGGATTACATATTTGGTGCCGTTAAACCAGACAAGGTCGCAAACGCCGTGTCCATCACTGAAATGGGCCACCAATCGCTTACGTCTTGGGCCCATATCAAATTCCTCATAACTCAAAATTCTGCCCCTTAGCTGCACAAAAGGCATGTCAGTCGTAATTTCACTGATAATGTAAATTTTGCTCCGATCAACATATTTGTAAGGATAATACTCTAAAAGATCGCCGAAGGTCCGCACGTTTATCTCTTTCGCCAGCAGTTCCTTACGCCTCGGACCTACGCCAGGAAGATACATTATATCCTGATTGAGCAAATTAAGCATTACAGACTGATATATTTTTTGCTAAAACCTCACCAACAGCAAGATCGAAAGGTGTGGTTATCTTTATGTTTTGTCGACTACCTTCTACAAGACTTATCTTCATTCCAGCAGCTTCGGCCACACTGGCATCATCTGTGAAGCCTTCGTTATATGGCTGACAGTAAGCCCGACGCAGCAACTCAAGTGAGAAGCACTGCGGAGTCTGCACCAGACAAAAGTCATTACGATCGACTGTGATATTGTCTGAGCGCCGTCGAAGTGTCTCTACAACAGGTGTAACTGGTATTGCTGCACCAGAGTAATGGGCTTCAGCATAACATTTACAAATGATTTCTGCCGAGACAAATGGGCGTACTCCGTCATGAACCCCCACCACCCCTGTCTCTGATTCCGGTATAAGCGCCAAGCCATTGCGCACTGAATAAAACCTTGATACACCGCCATCTGCTATCAACTTTGGCGATTCGAAACCATAACGAGCACAGAGATTTAGCCAATATTCCCGCTGTTCACGTGGTAATACAAGCACCATACCGAGTGGAATACCACAAGAGCGGAAAGCATTGATAGTGCGCATGAGCACAGGCCTGTCACCTATAGGAATGAATTGCTTTGGAACTTCGCTGCCCATACGCACCCCATGACCACCAGCTACTATCAGTATCCAGTCCATTACCTCTCCATCATTAAATGTTCGTACTGCATTTTTTGCTCCAAAATCTTAACAGCCTGATTGCCCACAAACATAGAGAGTATCTTGTAGGCATAAGGGAATGTGGCAGCAGGTCCTTCACCAGTTATGATATTGTCGTCCACAGTGAACAGCTCTGCCGTATACTGTGCCCCTTCCATATATTTTTCAAAGCCAGGTGAGCAAGTAGCTTGACGCCCACGCAGCAGCCCTAAAGATCCGAGAACCATAGGAGCGGCACAAATGGCGCCAATTTTTCCTCCTTTTGAATCTTGAATGAGCAGAGCCTTGCGCACTCCATCATGAGCATTGAGATTGGTGGCTCCAGGCATTCCACCAGGAAGTAACAGCATGTCTGCATCGATGAGATCAGCATCCTCAAACTTCAAGTCGGCCTTAACCGTAATACCATGAGACGATTCAACAAATTCTGAATCTGTAACACTTACGGTCCTTATGTCCACACCACCCCTACGCAGTATGTCTACAGGTGCTAACGCCTCTATTTCCTCAAATCCGTTAGCAAGAAATTCATATACTTTTGGCATAATATTTTGTGTTTATCATTTAATTAAACTATCTTTGCAGATGCAAATATAAGGAATTTAAATCTATTTCGGTCAAAACAGACCATAAAGATTACTAAATAGCATACAACATGACCGAAAAACAGCTATACTTCGCCATCTATGGCAACATTTACCAGTCGGGCCACAACCAGACAATCGCAAATGTACTGGCCACCATGAGACGTCATGGAGCCAAGATGTCAATGGATTCGGAATTCTTAAGTTACATAAGAAATGTAGGAATTGATACCGACGGCATAGAACCTATAGACTATGGACGATTCAAAGCCGACTTCATAGTATCTATGGGGGGCGACGGAACCATGCTGAGAGCCGTAAGTCATGCGGGATTCCGTCATATACCAATAATAGGAATCAATCTTGGCAGACTCGGATTTCTTGCTGACGTGATGGCAGAAGAAGCTCCTACTTTCATTGAAAATATATACCACGATGAATACCGTTTCGTGGAACGGTCGGTAATAGAAGCTCAGGCCGATAACAGAAAGCTCGAAGGGACACCATTTGCTCTCAATGAAGTGGCCCTACTCAAACGCGATGAAGCGGCTATGATAAAGATTTCGACAAGCCTAAATGGACAATTCTTGCTCAACTATCAGGCTGATGGACTCGTTGTGGCCACTCCTACTGGCTCCACAGCTTACTCTCTGTCAAACGGTGGACCGGTAATAGCTCCACAAACCAATGTAATCTGTCTCACTCCCGTAGCTCCACACTCTCTCAATGTACGCCCCATAGTTGTATCTGACAGCGTAGAAATAACACTGAAAGTAGAGAGTCGAAGCCACAACTTCCTTATTGCCATAGACGGACGCAGTCAAAAGCTAGATGATGGAACTATCATAAGAATAAAGAAAGCGCCATTCTGTGTAAGACTAGTGAAAGGAGTGGACAAAAGATACTTCCGCACTCTACGCGATAAACTACTTTGGGGAGCTGATGCAAGATAGAACAAGTAATGATTAGCCAAGTTAAATCATGGCTGAAAATGCCTGAAACCCACTACACAATCGGTCAAATATGCCGATGGCTATGGTTGGTGTGGCGTGGCAACAGACTACAAGCCACCCTAAATGCACTCATAGGACTATTTCGTGTGATAGTATCACTTAGCTCGGTATGGGCAGTGCAAAATGCCATAGACATGGCTGCTCACGCCAAAGAAGGAAGTTTGATAGCAGCAGTGGGGCTTATGGGACTACTTGTACTGGCCGACTTTGCTCTCAATATTAGTGGTATTTGGGTACAGAATCTACTTGGCATAAAAGCGCAGAATCGCATGCAGCAGCGCATGCTCGACAGAATATTAAAGTCAGAATGGCATGGGAAGGAAAAACTTCACTCGGGCGACGTACTCAACCGGCTTGAATTCGACGTCAGCACAGTAATCAGCTTCCTCACACAGACTATCCCAAGTACTCTCTCGGTCATAGCCATGTTCACAGGAGCTTTCTTCTACCTTGCATCCATGGACTGGCGCCTGGCCTTCATCATTACGTTTATGATTCCGCTTTTCGTCCTTGTAAGCAAAATATATGTAAGACAGATGCGCAAGCTCACGCGCGAAGTACGTGACTCCGACTCAAAAGTGCAAAGCGTGCTACAGGAAACTATACAGAACCGAATGCTAATCAAAACCCTCGAAGGTGACTCCACGGCCGTCAACAGACTGGAAAATACACAGAAAGAACTTCGGCAGAATGTAGTTAAACGCACCATATTTTCCGTATTCAGCAATCTTATACTCAATTTTGGCTTTGCCCTAGGTTATCTGATAGCATTTCTTTGGGCTGCAATGCGAATGCATGCGGGAACTCTCACTTTCGGCGGCATGACGGCCTTCTTGCAACTGGTGAACAGGATACAAAGCCCTGCACGCTCACTCACCAAGCTGGTACCGGCCTTCGTAAGCGTGCTGACAGCGGCCGAAAGATTAATGGAACTTGAAGAGAACCCTCTTGAGGAACAGGGCACTCCCATAGAGATTGAACCGCCCTGTGGTATTAGGCTTGATAACGTGAGCTATGCTTATGATAAAGCCGACGGAAATGTGCTGAACCGTCTTTGTTTCGACTTCAAACCTGGCACGTGCACAGCCATTCTCGGCGAAACTGGAGCGGGGAAAACCACACTTATAAGACTGCTATTGGCCCTACTCCAGCCACAAGAGGGTAGCATACATATCTACAATAAAAGTCAAGAGTTTAAACTGTCTCCACTTACCAGGACCAACTTTGTCTATGTACCACAGGGCAACACCCTGCTTAGTGGTACAATACGAGACAATCTTCGACTTGGAAAATTAAACGCCACAGACGAAGAGATGCAGCTGGCACTCCACATGGCATGCGCTGACTTTGTAAGCGAACTTCCAGAAGGACTCTCCACCCTATGTTCAGAACAAGGCGGAGGACTTTCAGAAGGACAAGCGCAACGCATTAGTATTGCCAGGGCCCTCCTACGCAACCGAGCCATAATGCTCTTTGACGAGGCCACATCGGCCCTCGACCCTACCACAGAACAACAGCTACTCAGCAATATTCTCAATGATAAGCAGAAAACCATAATCTTCATTACCCACCGTCCTGCAGTAATAGGCTATTGCGATCAAACTTTGAAAATAGAAAAAATCTGAACTAATTTCGAGTTTAGTAATAGACTGTTACAAATAAAAGAGGTTCCGAACTTTCACCTTCACAGGCAAAAATTCGGAATGATTTTAGTTGCCAGTTGCTGATAGCAATAAATCAGCTTATCAGAATCAGCTTAATTGTAAAAACCTAAAATAATACTCACATTTATTTAACACGAGGCAACTATACAATATAACCCTCTCTAAAACACTTACAAAAGTATAGATTCCTAAAGCAACACTGGTGGAAAATCAAACAGATTTAGCGGAAATATATACATATATCATCTGGGGGCAGCTTCCTAGCAGTTTTTCCATCAATTTTGTTGTTTTTTACCAATAACATTCGCCAAATTATAATCTATAAAATTATTCCGATTAGTAGTTTTTCAAAAAATGAAACAACCATGTTCATGAGCTATGATCAATAATAAAAGAACCACAAATCAATATTGAAAATATAAAACCATTAAAAAATATAGAGGCAAGAAAACGAAACAGCAAGAAGATATATAAAAAGAGGTTCCGAGCCCTTGCCTTCACAGGCAAAAGTTCGGAAATCTTAGTTGCCAGTTGCTGATAGAATAAAATCAGCCTATCAGAATCAGCTTAATTGTAAAAACCTAAAATAATACTCACATTTATTTAACACGAGGCAACTATACAAAAATAACCTCTCTTCTTTTCAGTTACAAAAGTATTAGTTTCAAAAATAACAGAGGTGGAAAAACAAACAGAAATAGTGCAAAATATGCCATAATGTATTTAAAATACTGTTTTATGTAAAATTGACACAAACTTCCACCATTTTTTACACCTGACAGCCTTGGTGCAAAATATAATAATGTCTAATTTTGCAAAGCAAGAACAAATTTAAAGACTTAGAAAATGAAATCTACTAAATTCTTTTGCCTGATGCTCTTGTTCGTTCAGACAAGCCTGATGGCTCAGACAAACGAACTGCCGGCATTCCCAGGAGCTGAGGGATTCGGCATGTACACTACAGGAGGACGCGGCGGTAAAATACTCCACGTAACCACCCTTGAGGACGGAACTCAACAAGGCACTTTCCGTTGGGCCTGTCTGCAAAGTGGCAAACGTATCATTGTTTTTGACGTTTCTGGTACCATTCATCTAACCTCACAACTGAAAATGAACCGCGACAATGTTACAATACTCGGACAAACTGCACCTGGCGATGGTATCTGCATAGCCGACTACCCATTCCAGATAAGCTGCAATAACGTAATAATACGCTACATGCGCTTCCGACTGGGAAACAAGTATGTGGCTAACCATGAGGGCGACGGACTAGGAGCTATGGACAAAAATAACATAATAGTGGACCACTGCTCTGTATCGTGGAGCATAGATGAATGTATATCGGTATATGGGGGCAAAAATATCACAGTCCAGTGGACTATAGGCTCGCAGAGTCTTGTAAACTCAGGGCACTCTAAAGGATCCCACGGATACGGCGGAAACTGGGGAGGCTCAGGCTGCAGCTACCACCATAACCTTCTTGCCCATCACACAAGCCGTGTGCCAAGATTAGGCCCTAGACCAGGAACCCAAACCGATGAACGACTTGACCTACGCAACAATGTGTTCTACAACTGGGCCGGCAACGGCTGCTATGGTGGCGAGGGAATGAATGTGAATATAGTAAATAACTACTATAAGCCGGGACCAGCTACATTCAGCAGAAGCATCCAAATACAAAAGCGGATAGCCGGAATAGGGATAAGAACCACAGAGTATACCAATCACGGTACCTCGGAGGCCAATACTTGGGATAAGATGTGGCATGTATGGGGTGACTTCTACGTCAGAGGTAATGTGAATAATGTCTACAACGATGTGACCAAGGATAACTGGACTTACGGAATATACAATCAAGTGGACAACAGTAAAGTGGACTACACTTACACTCAGGCCACAAAAGATACTATACGCATGAGGCTACCGCTAAGTTTCCTACCCACAACAACAGAGACAGCCTATGAAGCTTATGAAAAGGTACTCAGTCTGGCAGGTGCAAGCCTGCACCGCGATGCGCTTGACAGCATAATGATAAGCGACACTCGCAACAGTAAGGCCACTTACACGGGTAATGGACTAAGCTATGGATTCATCAACACGCAAGACGACCTGAAGCCAACCAATACTGACGACAACTGGACAGCATGGCCTTATTTGGCCCAAGCAGCCATTCCAACCGATACAGATGGAGATGGAATGCCTGACGAGTGGGAGACTGCTAACGGCACCGACCCACAAAAGGCTGATGCCACAACTATTGCCGCCAACGGATATTGCAACATAGAAAACTATGCCAATAGTCTCGTAGCCCACATAACTGTTAAGCAACTCGAAGGAGGCAAGTTGCTGTCTGGCCAGCAAGAAGCCGAAACGGGGATAAGTGGTGAGATTACTTCGATAGACGGCATCACCGTAAATGGAACAGAACAGCCATTAGTAAAAGACAACGTTTACAGTATTGACGGACGGTTGATGCTACGAAATGCCACCGAACAAAGCGCCAAGAAGAACTTGTCAAAGGGTATCTATATTCTGAATGGAATGAAAATTGTGATGAAATAATACTGTAATAACAGCGCACCATAAGATTGGAAGCATAGCCAATTAAAGGTTTGTTTCTTATTTTCATTATCCGTATCAAAGTCAGTAATAGAACTAAGAATAGTAAAAAGGATTGGCCCTCATCATTCCATCACGGAACGGTGAGGGCCTTTAACAGTAATCATTGGAAAATGGTATTTTACTGTTGACTTTTTATGTAAGCATCTACAGACTCAGCTGTGTCTCTTCCGCTAGCCATAGCTCTAACAACAAGGCTTGCTCCACTCTTAGCATCGCCGGCTATAAACACTCCTTCGGGAACCTCGGGCAGCTGCGGACGAAGGAATCCCATAGCAAGTAGCACAAGTTCAGCCTTAATTATCTCGGGCTTGCCAGCTTCTATCATTATAGGGCGACCACCATCTGGATTTGGCTTCCAATCTATTGGTTGCACCTTTACGCCTGTTAGCCGACCGTTTTTACCTATGAATTCAAGCGTATTTATATTCCAACGGCGTATACATCCTTCTTCATGGCTAGAAGTTGTTTTCAAAGTACGCGGCCAGTTTGGCCATGGATTATTTGGATCATCAGGGCCAACAGGTGGCTTAGGCATTATTTCTATTTGTGTCACACTCCTACAGCCCTGACGGTGAGCAGTACCTATACAGTCACTGCCGGTATCTCCGCCACCTATCACAAGCACATCCTTGCCTTTTGCCGTAACAAGTTCATCTTTAGGAAACTCCATTCCTGCAAGTATTCTGTTCTGTTGAGAAAGCATTTCCAATGCAAAGTGAACCCCTTTTAACTCTCTCCCCGGCACTTTTAGGTCACGAGCAATAGGAGTTCCTGTAGCCACCACCACAGCATCATAGTTTGAGCGCAACTCTTTCCACTGCTCGGGAGCCACATTCTTATTAAATTCGAAATCTATTCCCTCTTCACGCATCATGTTCAGACGACGATCTATGATAGCTTTGTTCAGCTTAAAGTTTGGAATACCATAGCGAAGCAGTCCTCCAGCATTCTCACGTGCGTCTATAACCTTAACTTTGTAACCGGCATGATTAAGTCTATTGGCAGCAACAAGACCGGCAGGCCCCGCCCCAACAATAATTACTCTGTGGTCGTTGCGCTCCGGAACCACTGGCTTAACAAAATTTTCCTGAAAAGCATGCTCTATTATTGCGGCTTCATCCTCACGATTTGTTGTAGGTTCATGCTCCATAAGGTTGAGCACACAAGCCTTTTCGCACAGTGCCGGACAAATGCGGCCGGTGAATTCAGGGAAATCATTGGTAGACGTAAGTAATTGATAGGCCAGCAGCCAGTCATTTTTCCACAGGGCGTCATTCCACTCGGGCGGATTGTTTCCAAGCGGACAAGCCCAATGGCAGAATGGAACACCACAGTCCATACAAAGGCTTTCATGTAACCT
>CAZUWO010000003.1:40437-67641 GCA_964623995.1 uncultured Prevotella sp.
TAAGAGTTTGCTCCACTTCACCAAAGTCATGTATTCTATCGTGTATAGGCCTATAACCGGCCTCTTTTCTTGGTATAGTCAGAAAAGCTCTTGGATCACCCATATTGTTAATGTTAAAATATAAATGTTGAGTGTTGAATTATTAATTTTGAAGTTATGAATGCTAAGTGATGAGTTATTTTAATGATGGATGACACTTATAGAATTTACTTTGTTGCTGACTTTGATTATAAAAAAATCAGTAGTACTTAGATTTCTCAACACCCCACAGTCATCATCCATCAATCTCTCAATAGTCACGCTGCATGTCGGCAATTTTCTGCTGTAGTTTACGCACTTGCTCCTCTTGAAGCACCCGTTTATACTCTATTGGCACCACCTGTATGAAATCCTCCACATAGCGATTCCAGTCATCAAGCATTGTTCGGGCCAGTTTTGAGCCCGTATAGAGGTAGTGTTGACGTATCAACTCATGCAGTTCCTTGCGGTAAGAATTCTCTTCTACAAGGTTTATCTCCACCATATCCATATTGCAGAAGTAGTCGAAGTTGTGATTACGGTCCCAAACATAGGCCACTCCCCCACTCATTCCAGCAGCAAAGTTGCGCCCTGTGGGGCCAAGAACTACCACTCGACCACCTGTCATGTACTCACAGCAATGGTCGCCTGCACCCTCTACCACAGCAATGGCACCAGAATTGCGCACAGCAAAGCGTTCACCCACCATTCCGTTTATATAAAGTTCCCCGCTTGTAGCTCCATATAATCCTGTGTTACCGGCTATAATATTATCTTCTGCTGCAAAATTAGAACGTATTGGTGGCAGTATCGATATTCTACCACCCGACAATCCCTTTGCAAAATAGTCATTAGTCTCACCTTCAAGCTTAAATTCTATACCTTTATCAAGAAAAGCCCCGAAGCTCTGACCGGCCGATCCTTTGAACTTCACGTTGATATTTGGATATTCTCCTGGCTCTTTGCCTTGTTCAAGCAAGTCTGCCCGCTTGCATTCTATGTAGCCACTAAGCATTGCTCCTACAGCTCTATCGGTATTATGGATACTATAGTCAAGGTCTATTTCGCCACCTGTCTCGATTACATCCACCGATGAGTGAATCATTTGCTCGTCTAACACGCCTTCATAGTCGTGCTCTTGCACTTTGGTACAATAGAAACTGCTGTCGCCATGCTCCTGGTGAAGCAAGTGGCCAAAATCAAGCGATGACAGCTTACGGGTTAAAGCATCGGGCAATTTCACACCTTCAGCCAACTTACGAGGCACTATCAGATCCGTGTGGCCAACAATATCGTCGAGCTTTGTATATCCCATTTCGGCCAGATACTCACGCACTTCCTGAGCAAGGAAACGGAAATAGTTCACCACATAATGATAATCGCCACGGAAATGAGCACGTAAGCGCTCGTCTTGAGTCGCTACACCCATCGGACAAGTATTCTGACTGCACTTGCGCATCATCACACAACCGAGCGTTATCAGTGGTGCAGTGCCAAAGCCGAACTCCTCTGCGCCGAGCAAAGCCATAGCTATGACGTCACGACCAGTCTTAATCTGACCATCAACTTGCAACCTTACAAGTGAGCGAAGGCCATTTTTTACCAGCGTTTGCTGTGTTTCACTAATGCCTATTTCAGGTGATATACCGGCAAAACGCATACTCGACACAGGGCTCGCACCAGTTCCGCCCTCAGCACCACTTATCACTATGAGGTCGGCCTTAGCCTTAGCCACACCCGCAGCTATCGTTCCTACACCGCTTTCTGCCACAAGCTTAACGCTGATTGCAGCCCTTGGATTCACATTTTTAAGGTCAAAGATGAGCTGCTTCAGGTCTTCTATTGAATAAATATCATGATGAGGCGGTGGCGAAATAAGCGATATGCCAGGAATAGAGTGGCGGGTTTTGGCTATGACCTTATCAACTTTGAATCCCGGAAGTTGACCACCCTCACCTGGTTTTGCGCCTTGAGCCACTTTTATCTGTATTTCCTCGGCATTGACAAGATACTCCGTGGTTACGCCAAAACGCCCTGAAGCCACCTGTTTAGTCTTACTAGAAAGCGAAATGCCATCCACGTGGCCGTGAAAACGCTCCTCATCCTCGCCGCCCTCGCCTGTATTGGAGCGGGTTCCAAGCGAATTCATGGCCAGGGCAAGCGCTTCATGAGCCTCTTTAGACAAAGCTCCGAACGACATAGCTCCCGTTACAAAGTGCTTCACTATATTTTCCACCGGCTCAACCTTGCTTATGTCGATTGGATTGCGCTTGAAATCGAAGAAATCACGAATGAATATAGGCCGCTGTTTGTCATCTACAAGGTGCGAGAACTTCTTGTACAGTTGATAGTCTCCCTTGCGTGTGGCAAGTTGTAGTGTTGCTATCGTCTCCGGATTCCACGCATGCTGTATTCCGTCTTTACGATAATGGAACTGGCCAAGAGCAGGAAGAAACTCCACTTTCACAGTTTTGTCGAATGCTTCATCATGGAATCGCATGGCATCTCTGGCTATCGTCTCCAGTCCTATGCCCCCAATAGTGCTTGTTTCTGTGCCAAAATATCGTTGCAACAGTGATTCACTGAGCCCAATAGCCTCAAAAATCTGTGCTCCACGATAAGAACGAATGGTTGAAATGCCCATCTTTGCCATTATCTTAAACAAGCCTTTGTTTACTGCTTTAATGTAATTGGCCTCGGCTGTTGCGTAGTCTTCCTGTATTTTGTGAGTTCTCACCAAGTCGTCAAGCACAGCATAGGTGAGGTAAGGACAAAAAGCAGAGGCGCCATAGCCCAACAACAGGGCAGCATGCATTACTTCGCGAATCTCCCCACTCTCCACAATAAGGGCCGTTTGCACGCGCTTTCCCTCGTCTATCAGGTAATGATGAACCGCACTTACAGCAAGCAGAGAGGGTATTGCCACATGGTTTTCGTCTACGTCGCGATCACTCAATATTATGTAATTGTAGCCTTGATCAACGCTTTCGGCTGCTTTATGACAAAGTTCGTCAATAGCCCGTTTCAGCTCATCACTATGATCGGCATTAATATCCTTACTCTTTGGTTCCCAAAGCATTGGCAACTTTATCGTGTTGAAGCCCTTATAGCGTATGTTGCACAGTATGTCAAGCTGAGTATTGGTAAGTATCGGATGTGGCAGACGTACCATTTTGCAGTTGCTCTCATCTGGATTGAGGATTCCGGAGCCAACACGGCCAACATATTCTGTAAGACTCATCACGAGAGATTCGCGTATGGAGTCGATTGCAGGGTTGGTTACTTGCGCAAATTGCTGCCTGAAGTAGTTGAAAAGACTCTGCGGCCTGTCGCTGAGCACGGCCAGCGGAGTGTCATTACCCATCGATGCGGTAGGCTCCTGCCCCTTTGTTGCCATAGGAATAAGGGTGCCATCTATGTCTTCTCTTCCAAAACCGAACTCTATTTCCTTACGGGTCAGGTTATCAACACTGTTCTCAACCTTGCGCCCCGAGTGGACTTTCTCAAGTTGAATACGGTTGGTGTTTAGCCATTCACGGTAAGGGTGGGCCTTGGCAAGACGGTCTTTAATTTCTCCATCATAGTATATCTTGCCCTCTTGAGTATCTATGAGCAGTATCTTACCTGGCTGCAAGCGTCCTTTTTCGGCAATTTCTGACGGGTCAAAGTCCATTACGCCCACCTCAGAGGCCACCACCATGGTGTCGTTTTTGGTTATAGTGTAGCGTGCTGGACGCAATCCGTTGCGGTCAAGCATGCCTCCCGCATAGCGGCCATCACTGAAAAGAAGTGCTGCCGGACCATCCCATGGCTCCATAAGTATGGAGTGATACTCGTAGAAAGCCTTTAAATCCTCGCTTATAGGATTCTTGTCGTTGAAGCTTTCGGGTACCAACACGGCCATGGCATGGGGCAAAGAGAGCCCGCTCATAACAAAGAATTCAAGCACATTGTCGAGACTTGCAGAGTCACTCATACCCGGTTGCACTATCGGTGAAATCTCCTTTACGTTGCCAAGGGCCTCACTTGAGAGCACACTTTCGCGGGCTTTCATCCACGAACGGTTGCCTCTGATTGTATTTATCTCACCATTGTGAGCCAAAAGGCGGAATGGCTGAGCCAGGCTCCACGTAGGGAAGGTATTGGTTGAGAAGCGACTGTGAACCAAAGCCAGTCCACTGGTGAAGTAATTATTGGTCAAGTCGGGATAATACTGGCGCAACTGAAGGCTGGAAAGCATGCCTTTGTATACGATATTCTTGCTAGACAGTGAGCAAATATAAAAGTCCTTATCGCTCACTCGCCTCTCTATCTTCTTCCTTATTATATATAATGTGCGCTCAAAGGTAGATACCCGGTCGTCGGTTACTCCTGTTATGAACAGTTGTTTTATCGACGGCTCAGTCGCAAGTGCTGCTTCGCCCAGGCAATCGGGGTTAGTGGGCACCGTTCGCAGGTGCATCAGCGTCAGTCCTTCACGCTCTATCTCCTCAATCATTATGGAAAGAATCTCCTGTTGGCGCTTTTCGTCCTTCGGAAGGAATACTAATCCGGTGCCATACTTACCTTTTTCGGGCACGGGAATGCCTTGCAGCAAAATAAACTCATGCGGAATCTGAAGCATAATGCCAGCTCCGTCGCCTGTTTTCCCGTCTGCGCCCTCAGCTCCACGGTGCCTTAGGTTCTCCAATATACGGAGAGCATCATCTACAAGCTTATGACTCTTGTTGCCATGGATATTAACCACCATGCCAACACCACAGGCATCATGCTCATTTTTGAAACTATACAAACCATTTTCCATATAAAATACTGTTTTAAACAAACAATAATCTTGTTTTCTCCTCAATTTTATGGCAAATTTACATATATCAAAACAAATCACAATCAATATGTCTAAACTTTTTCTTAAAAATCTAACAAAATAACAATTTCTATATTTTTACGGTCTGATTTTACAAAACTGTAAGCAAATTCAGGTAATATTACATTCAGGAACCATTGATTCAGGCGTTCTAAACCTATGGGTTGCACTCACCAAACCACTGATTCGTAAGGCAAAACCCGCAATGTTTTAGGGATTTTCCTATTACTGTCAGCCATTTAAGATGTACCTTTGCACCCAGTTACAACTTAATTTCGAGAAAAAGATGAAAACTTTAAGATTAATAGTTTTGGCTGCTATTGCCATGCTGACAGTTGGTTTCGCAAACGCCAAAGAGTCCGAAAACGACGTGAGATTTGCCGAAGTGCGCAACTACTTCCACAAAAACGACGCTCCGATGCCGCAAAGTCCTCTCATAACAACACAGAAAGAGTTTGACCGTCAGTTTGGTGCGGCCGCCTACATGGGCAAGAACGGACAGCCAACCAAGCTTAACTTCAAGAAGCAAGCAGTGGTAGCCATTGTTCTTCCTGTTACAAACAAGGCCACAACCATAAGCAACGTAAAGCTGAAAAGCCAAGACAAGAACCGGTTAATGCTGAATTACGAGGTTCACGAGGGCATAACCCGCAGCTATAGCACACAACCTATATACCTGATGAGCATTGACCGCAAGTGGAAGAAAGCGCAAATAGACGTGAAATCCACATATATTAAAGATGTGGAAACAAGCGAGACGGTGTGGAAGCACAAGAACTTCACCGACAAAGCCAACAGGATACGCCTCTATATCGACTATCCTGCCGATGGCAGTACCCCTCTGGCGCGCAGCATAGACCGCTACCTAAGCGAGCAACTGGCCGCAGCCAACGCCTGTTTCATTGAGTCGACAAACAACTCGGCAAAGCCCTCCGGCAATGCAAGCAACGGCAATTGCGAGCAGACTATAAACCGTTTTGAGGCAGAACTTACCAATAACATCTACGCATACAACCAAGACAACCAGCTGACAGACCGCTCTTGCTCTGTGGACCTGCAGTTTACGCGCTGCGAAGAGACGCCACGCTATGTTACTGTCACCACTTCGGCCTACCTGTATTCGGGCGGAGCCCACGGAACAAGCATTGAACGGGGAGCCACTTTCAACTTGAGTACAGGGCGAAAGGCAAAACTCGTAAACGACACAGAGGCCCTACGCAAGCTCATTACCGGCAAATTGCCTAAGGAAATGACCGACTACGACGAGGCCCATCCGGCCCCAATGCCAGAATGTCCGGCTTATATCAGCAACGGAAAGGTGGTGTTCGTGTATCAGGACTCAGAGATTGCGGCCCACGCTGTGGGCATTTTGCGCTGCGAGTTCTATCCATACGAGCTGCAAGACTTCCTTACCGACGAAGGCAAAGCACTTACAAGCTATGAGTAAATATTGACAAACAGCAACAATGAGGCCCTATACCATGATGGCATAGGGCCTCATTCAATTTTCATGTTATCTGATGCCAAATAACCATAAAACAGCCGTAAAGCTGTTACGAGTATCTCGTAATGCCGTTACGGGGCCTTCGTAATCGGATTACAGAAGTTTCGTAACGACGTTACGTAAGCCTCGTAATCCGATTACGGAAGTTCTGTAACGTCGTTACGAAAGTAATATGGCTGTTTGTTAAGTTTTAAGAGCAAATTTCCTTCTAAGGCATCGTACGGCCGATGCCTCCCTTTACGATGACAAAATTATAACATTTTCAAGCCCGAATCAAGTTTTTCACATTCTTTTCCATGCGTCTGTCCATTCGGAAAGGCCGATGCTTCTCTTATGTTTTGCCTCTATCAGCCTTCTATTTCTTAGGCTGCAGGGCGGTAACAAGCTTCATCAGCAGCCAGGCCAAAGGCAGAGTAATAGCCACCGTTACCAGCGCCGTGGGCCAATATGGCCAACTGAGTTTCTCCAAATAGTCGAGAACAAAGTGGGAATGTATTAGATAGGCCTCGAGAGAGAGGGCACCCACAAAGCTCAACATGCCCTTTATAAGTTGCGGAGTGCGCCTGAGCACGCGGTTGAGCAGCAGTATAGTGGTTACCGTAAGTGGGATATAGAGCATGCGTTCCAGAAATAGCGGAAACTCGCCGTGGCGCTCCTGCTCAAGGAAGAGGCTTGAAAGAAACGACATTAGAAACAGTATCAGAATGAGCCAGATGCCCTGTCCGTCAACAGTTTGTTTCTTTCTCACCATCTCACCCATATTAATGCCGATAAAAAATATAGGTACCCGGCTCCAAAATATCTCCAAGTGGCCCACGGCATGGTGGATAGGCGTTACGTAAGCCACAAGTATGCACCACGTTATCATGGCCACCGGCAACCACCTGTATATGGGATGGCGATGGATTAGCTCCATATAGAGGGGCGCAAAAATGTAGAGCATCATCGTGGCTGGAATGTACCAGAAGGTTAATTCATCATGAAGCCAGAAGTCCCAGTTTATGGTTATGTCGCCAATAAGGTCTATCAGCGACGTGCTATGACCGCCATGGCCAACCAGTTGCGGACAAAGGTAATCGGGAATGTAGTAGAGCGAGGCCATGATAATCCATGCAGGATAGATGCGCCACATACGTTTGCGCATGAAACCACGGTAGCGCCGCCCCAAGGACTGGCCTGTTTGGCTACGCTTTACCCATGAAAACCACAGCCCAACACCGCTCAAGAAAAGAAACATATCAACGCCTATGTTGCCCAATCGGCGCAGCCCGAAGAACCAATCAGACCGTGGCAGGCCCACATGAAACAAGATAATGAATATCATTGCTATACCCATCAGCTCGCCACGGAACCGACTTATGTTGGCCAACTCTATATCCTTGATTTTCATGGTCTTTACAATTTGGGCTTGGGAATGCGCTTAAGAAATTGCGAAAAGAGCCATGCCACACACAAACTCGACACTATGTAGAGCAGAAGTCCGGCATAGACATCGCCCTGACGGCTGATAGGGATGAAGATTTTACGCGTGATGGGGTGGCAAACAAACAGCGCTGCCGATATGCCACCTACGAAATTGAGACACCAGACAACACCCTTTGACAGCCAACTGAGCAATGGCAAGTTGAGCATTGAGGCAATATTGACAGTCCGTACAAGCGATATCGAGGCTGCACATACGAAGATTGGTGTCAGCGCCCAAGTAACAAAGCTTAGGCTTGTAAGATATACAAGCAGCGTGGAGACAAGGAAAACAGTGGCCTCGGTAGCCAAACCAGCTTGCCGTTTCCAGTATCTGGCATAGAGAATTCCCGCCCCAAATGGCAGCATGCCACCCATAAAATTGTAGCGATACGAGTTTATGGCGTCGCCGTCGGGTTGCATCAACAGTTGCAAACCGGTGAAAACAGCCATGAGCAAAGCCGTTATCACCCAGCTGCGGCGATATAGCAGTAGCCTGTATATAATGTAGAGCTGCAACATGAGGCCGAAAAACCAGTATGGTCCCGGCCAAATTGCGTGATCGGGTTGCGAAAACACGTTGCTCACCATGAGCAACTGGCCCACGATGTTGTCAAAAGTGTAGTGGTATGGAGCCGGGGTGACGTAGTCTACCATGGTGAAAGCCACATAGCCCACTATCATCATGCGGAAGAGTTTTAGGAAATGGTAACGCACAAACTGCCATATTGAGGGCTGAGAGCTATAGTCCGGAACGCTGCGCTCATACTTAAGCGTTAGTCCATAGGCGCTAAGAAAGAGAAAAACCGGCACCCCGTAATGACCAAAGAATGAAAGCAGATGCACCGGCAGCAAGCTATCAGGACTGAAAATAGCATGATTGATACCGCTAACGTTCTGCAAGAAGAACTGATATTCATTCTCTTGGACAGCCACTGACAGCCAATGGCAGTAGTTGTGGAGCACAATACCGATTATGGCAATGCCACGAAGTAGGTTACATTCAGTGCGTGTCAGCATGTTGTTTCGGTTTCAGCGAGTCGTAGTCGGTGGTGTTTTTCAGCAGTCGGGGGCGCATTTCGTTGTATCTATCACTCAACACGTCGTACTCAGGATGATAGTCGGGAGCACTGATACCGGCCATATCGAGCAACATATGGGGCAAAGCGTCGGTCATGAAGCGGCGGTTTCGCGAGTTGCGAATACGGTTGTAAAGGTCGGGATTTGCCTTGATGAACTTCTGAGTGCAGTAAACCCAGAATGGAATCTCAAACTCATAGTGGGCCAGAGGATAGTCAATCTTGGCGCTGTGCTGGCGACAGATGAAGCCCCTACGGCCCTCATAGCACTCTTCTCCATGGTCGGGCATGTAAACGATTACCGCATTCTGATTGCGGAAACGCCTTACTATCTGATTCACAATAGAATCATTGTAGAGGCAAGCATTGTCATAGTCGGCCAGTATCATGCGCTGTTTCTTGGTCAATTCGGGTCTTTGCTCACGGTAATCGGCCTCAGTGAAGTGGCGTTGGCGGTGATCGTAGCGCTGATAATAGCTCACATGCTGACCTATAAGGTGGAATATCACGAGGTTGTGGTTCATGGTTTTGCCATCGGCAGTGGGGCCAATTTTTATCTTTCCTTCCTTTATCATGGCATCGTAGTCATTCAAAAGCCCCTCGTCAAGTGGGTGAAGAGACGTGTTGCGCACGTCGAACATGGCTTCAGAGAGTTCAGGATGGTTAAGGAAAAAGCCACCGCTAAAGTCATAGACAGCCTCTTTCGCTTTGGGCAGGAACTGATTTGTGATGAAAGCAGTGCGGTAACCAGCCTTGCGGAAGAGCTCGGGGAAGAGCGGATAGTCGCACCATTCACCCTTCTGACCTACCACATGCATCGAAAATACGTTTTTAAACACAAAGCTGGTAAGGTTCCACGGCGACACAACATCAGAGAACTGGATGAGCCTACGGCTCCTACGCAGCTGCAATTGGCGGGGTGTGGTGGGCATAAAGTAGCCATAGAGCTGACTGTGATGACGCCCATAGCTCTCGCCTATTATCAATACTATGGTGGGGGTGCGGTAAGAGCAGCTGTCAACCTTGGCTTTATCCTTGGCTTCTATCAACTTATCAACCTGCTTTGAGGCCAATTCGTTGCTGAAAATGCTAAAAGCCAAGCGATAGATAGGGGTGTACATAACTGCGCAATCGGTGGTTGTGAGCTCATGTTCCACCTGTCCGATGGTGCTCATGGAGTACATCTGCACCATCTCACGCTTGTTATGCCACGAGCTTATGGCCGACCAGACGAGCAAAGCCAAGCAACAGAGACCCAGAACCGGCGATACCGCACGCATAACCTGATGGGCCCCGCCATAGAAGAGGCGCAGGCGGCGGCCAAAATGGGTGAAAAGATAGGGAATCCACGTTGAGAGAATGTGGACAAGGAGTATCAACAGCACTACCCCTACAGGCGAAATGATGAGGTCGGGCGTAAGATAACTCTCCAAGAACTCATAGGCTTCGCGCCCGTCTGTCTCACCTGCGAGCAGCAACATTGACGGATTGAGGGTGGTATCGAAGCGAACAAAGCAGAAAACATCGGCAATACTGGCGGCATAAGCCACCACATAGAGCACGCCCCTAACCCACCTGCGCACTTTGACAGGTATCAAAGCCAGCAGTGCTGATACGATATAGAGGTCGAGAAACAGCTCAAGCCACTGGTTGTCATATATGCCTTGCTTGCTGCCAGCAGGTATTTCAAGCCACGCACAGGCCATGCCGAGCACATACATGAACAGGAAAAAGCCACGGTTAGCAGCTATAGGACGGGCGAATAAAGATAAAATCGACTTTATGCGGAGCCAGAATTTCATTGGTTTTTTGCTTTTTTGCAAAGATACATTAATTTAGTTATTACACAAAACTTTAATCCGTTTTTTCGCCAACAAGCTCAATTGGCATCACATATTTTGGTCTACAGCCACGGCATATGGCCCCTACCAAAAAGCCAAACCAGCGGTTGGCCTTGAAAAAAGAAGCAGTTTCTGGCATCTAAACAACTGGTTTAAAACCCGTAAAGCATAGGTTTTTGAAAGCAAAGGCAGTGGTTAACCTATGTCAGAAATATTGCTTTTAATCTTGTTAGTCTTTCCAGCCATGTTGTCTACCGCCCTAACCACATATTTGATGAAATCACTATTGGTCAGCACATCAATGTGTTCGTAAAGCCCAAGAACAAAACGGCCCACTCCACGAAAGTCGCACACCTCGAGCTCAAGTATCCAATGGTCTTCTCCATCGGGCGTAATGCATTTCCTTCCCAACGGATACTCCTCACAAAAGAGGTTGTAGGCCAGCCGGTCGAGCCGCAATTTGACGCTCTGATGGTCGGGACCACTGAACATAAACAAGTCAGTGAACATCTGAGTATGCTCATCCGCATGAAGCCAATGCATGTCCATAATCTCAATATTATCGGCTCTGGCCACCTTAAACGTCTTGTTCATGTTGCTTCCAAGGTCAAAGCAGCGCACGTCTTGATTGGAATTGAGCAGCATATAAGGCTCAACATAACGATCCTTGACGGTACTGCTGTGGGGCGAAGAATAGTTTACGAGTCTCACTACCTGCTCTTCGCGAATGGCTTTAGCCAATTTGGTAGTATTGTTGCTCAGCCTCTTGAGCGCCGGAGTACTGTTCAGCGCATCAAAATTGCAAGTACGCTCAAGCTTTAAGAGCAGTTCGGTAGCGGTCTGGCTCTTGTCGCCCACCATCATCAGCACACTATGAATGGTACGCAGGTCCTCATCGCTGAACTGATTGTAGCGTGTAAGCTCAATGATGAAAGGCGAATGGCGGTCTATCCTGTATGTATCGCCACTGCGAAAGACTATGAATCCGTTGTCTTTCAGATAAGTAAGATAGTAGTAAATGCTACGTTGCGACACCCCAAGTTCTTTGGTCATTTCGGCCACGGTATAGCCTTTGTTGCCCGTAAGCATACGAATAAGACGGAAGAGGCGGTCGTGTTTTAGTGAAAGCATGTTGATTTCAGTCTTTAAAGTCGATTTCCAGTTGCACCGGAGGCGTAAGATTGAAGCTCCGACGATGATATTGAGTTATGCCATATAGTCTTATTGCCTCACGATGTTGGCGGGTTGGATAGCCCTTATTTTGCTGCCAGCCATATTGGGGGTATTCTTTTGAGAGCCCAAGCATGTAGTCATCGCGGTAGGTTTTGGCCAGAATGCTGGCCGCTGCTATGGAAAGCCGCTTGCCATCGCCCTTTATTATAGTTGTATAGGGCAGATCGTGGTAAGGCTTAAAGCGGTTTCCGTCAACGATTACAGCTTCAGAACGCACCTTAAGGCCATCGAGGGCACGGTGCATTGCCAAGATACTTGCATTAAGTATGTTCAGTTGGTCTATCTCTTGAGCCGTAACAATGCCCAAAGCCCATGCCGTGGCATCGCGCTCTATCACCTCACGTAGGGCATAACGCTTATGGGCAGTAAGCTTTTTTGAATCGTTAAGCTCGCTGTTGCTATAATTTTCGGGAAAGATAACAGCCGCAGCATAAACGCTACCCGCCAAACAGCCACGGCCAGCCTCGTCGCATCCAGCTTCTATAAGCCCCTTGTGATAAACGCCTTCCAGCATAACAAATCTGAGTTTTAAGTTAATTAGCTGTTAATATTACAGTTTTATAACATATATTTTAGAGCGATTGAACTATTATTGCAGTACATGAAAGTACTTTTGCCGACGTAAACAATAAATAATTACAATCATGAAGAACAACATTTGCATTGATGCACCACAGGCGAACGAAATAGACATGGCCGAGACTTTAACCAGTTTGAAAGACAGCTTGAAAGCTCCAGCGGAATGGCTCCGCCAGTATTACAGTCAGATTATTGGCCGACAAATAAGCATGAGACAAGTGGTAATGCTGCTAAATGCCCAATTTTCTCTCCTCGCAGTAGTATCAATGTGGGCTTGTCCGGCCATAATACAGTTGCTGTCAGTAGTCTGGTTCGGTTGCTCGGTATGGGGTTGCAAGCACAGTTTAAGCCGGAAGTGAGCCGTAAAGACTCAGAACATACGGCTCACACGCTTGATACCATCCACCAAAGCGTCAACTTCCTCACGCGTATTGTAGAGCGCAAACGAAGCACGTACGGTGCCAAGCACCCCCAAACGGTCCATAAGTGGTTGAGCGCAGTGATGCCCCGTGCGCACGGCTATGCCAAGACGGTCGAGCAGAGTGCCCATATCCATGTGGTGAATGTTGCCGACATTGAAGCTCACCACGGCATCGTGAAGTCCGTTGGCATCAGGTCCATAGATGTGCATACCATCTATCTCACCGAGACGACGCATGGCATATGATGTAAGATCTTGCTCATGAGCCTGTATATTATCCATTCCGATGGCCGAAACATAGTCGAGAGCCTTGGCCAAACCATTGGAAGCAATGAAATCCGGTGTACCCGCCTCAAACTTCAATGGTGGCTTTTCAAACGTAGTGTGACTGAAACTTACATGCTCTATCATTTCACCACCACCTTGATATGGCGGCAATTTGTCGAGCCAATCTTCTTTCCCGTAGAGTATCCCTATTCCTGTGGGACCATAGACCTTATGACCGCTGAAGACGAAGAAGTCGCAATCAAGATCCTGTACGTCCACCTTCATATGGGGAACACTCTGCGCTCCGTCAACCATAACAGGTACTCCATGCTCATGAGCTATGCGAACCATCTCCTTAATGGGGTTGATAGTGCCCAATACATTACTGACTTCGGCAACACTTACCATACGTGTGCGGTCGTTGAACAGCTTCTCGTACTCATCAAGTTGGAGCTTTCCGTCGTCCGTCATAGGTATAACCCGCAGCTTTATGCCTTTTCGCCGTTCCTGCAACTGCCAAGGCACTATGTTGCTATGATGCTCCATGACAGATACTATGACTTCATCGCCGTCCTGCATGAAGTCTTCCACATAGGAAGAAGCTACAAGATTGAGGCCCTCAGTGGTACCTCTGGTAAATACTATCTCAGAGGTGGAGCGGGCATTGATAAAATTACGGACAGTTTCTCGGGCTGCTTCATGAAGCTCAGTGGCCTGCTGCGAGAGCCAATGTACACCTCTGTGAACGTTGGCATTGACATTAAGATACTCATTTCGCATGGCATCAAGCACGCAAAGCGGCTTCTGTGTGGTAGCCGCATTGTCGAGATAGACGAGCGGACGGTCGTAAACCTTACGTTCAAGTATCGGGAAATCGGCTCTTATCTTATTTATATCGTACACTATTGTTGATTTTTTAATATCCAATTCTAATATCTCGTTTCACCAGAACTATACATTATTTTATATGGAGCAAATCCCGTTTACCTGCAAAGGCTACATCCCTCACACTTGTTCAGCTGTCCACGGAATCGCATTTCCACAAGATGATGCAGCCGATCGCGCAGTGGGGCAAGTTCCATCTTGTCGATTACCTCATTAACAAAGGCCTGTTCGAGCAGTAATTTTGCCTCTTCGAGGCTGATGCCACGTTGTCTCATATAGAAAATAGCTTCATCATTGAGTTGCCCCACGGTACTTCCGTGATTGCATTGCACGTCATCGGCATAGATTTCGAGCATTGGCTGAGAGAACATACGGGCCTGATGGGTGGCACATAGATTCTGGTTGGTCTCTTGTGACTTGGTCTTTTCGGCACCATGACGAACAAGAATGCGCCCAGCAAAAGCTCCTACGGCCGAATCCCCCAACACATATTTGTAGAGTTCGTTGCTCGTACAATGGCCTACTTGATGGTCTATCAAAGTGTTATTGTCCACATGCTGATGCTTGTCAGCTATAACACAACCATTGCAATAGCATTCACCTCCTTCGCCACGGAATACAAGATCGAGCTGATTTCGGGTTATTCCATTGTGCAGAGTTATAACATTATGATTAACATGGCTATCACGTTGCAGCTCAATATATACGTTACTAACACGCACATTCTTTGCATGGGTTTCCTCAAGGCAATTGAGTTCAAGACTCGCCCCGTCACCAACAAAGGCTTCTATGACCTGAGTGCCTAGGAAATTACGGTCGTCGGCTGCATGATCGCAGAACAAGAACTTGGCTTCGGCACCGTTATCAAGCACTATAAGCACACGACGATTGACCATAAGGTCGACATCTGAGCGGAGAATATTGATAATCTGAATGGACCGATCCAACTTAACATTGGCAGGAACATACACCATTAGGCCGTCTTGGGCCAGCATAGTGTTAAGTGCTGTAACAGCATCAGAGCCTGTAGATGCTATTCTACCATAATAAGGCTCTACTAATTCAGGCCTTTCTACGGCCAGTTGAGCCAGTGAACCAATGACAACGCCCTCAGGTAGTTGCACTTTGGGGAGCATCTTGGAATAGAACTGGTCGTTGATAACGAAATAGAGTGAAGTACTGAGGTTGGGTACGTCGCATCGGAATGCCTCGTAAGGATCGACAGGTATATCGAACCTATTCAGGTTAAGTCCATAGTCAGGCGCAAAAAGCTTGGCCATATCGGTGTATTTATACCTCTCCACTTTACGCGAAGGAAAGCCAAGACTCTTAAAATCATTAAATGCTTGATCGCGTACAGCATTCATCACACTGGCCGAATGCTCTTTTATCAGCCCGGAATGCTCTTTGTAGAGGTCAATATATTGCTTTTCTGATGTCATTTTGCAGAATTATTCTTTCCGTCAACTTCTTCCTTTATCCACTCGTAGCCCTTTGCCTCTATCTCTTTGGACAGTTCCGGTCCCCCAGTCATAACAATTCGGCCATTGTAAAGCACATGAACTACGTTCGGTTTTATCATATCGAGCAGACGTTCATAGTGAGTTATGATGATAGCCGAAGTCTTTAGGGTATGCATTTTGTTAACTCCGTCGGCCACAATGCGCATTGCATCAACATCAAGACCAGAATCTGTCTCGTCCAAAATGGACAATTTCGGTTCGAGCATAGCCATCTGGAATATCTCATTACGTTTCTTCTCACCACCCGAAAAGCCTTCATTCACACTGCGATGGGCAAGCTTTGCATCGAGCTGAACAAGCTTACGCTTCTCCCGAGCTAACTTCATATATTCGGAAGCATTGAGCGGTTCCAAGCCATTATACTTGCGTTTGGAATTAACTGCTGCCCTCATGAAGTTAGACATGCTCACCCCCGGTATCTCAACAGGATACTGAAAACTGAGGAATAATCCCTCACATGCACGGTCTTCTGGCTTCATTTTGAGTAAATTCTTACCATTAAACCAAGCTTCACCTTCTGTTACGGTATAGAGAGGATTACCTGTCAGCACAGCCGACAGAGTAGATTTGCCTGAGCCGTTAGGCCCCATAATGGCATGAATTTCGCCATCCTCAACCGTAAGGTTGATTCCTTTAAGTATTTCTTTGCCTGCTATGGTTGCGTGCAGGTTCTTAACCTCTAACATATATTTTATTTGTTATTACTTTGAAAATATTCCATTTAACAAATCAACTGCAATGTCGCAGAAACCATCAACAATAGCCTGACCAGACGAATAATCTCCGCTTGCTATTCCTTCTTGTTCAATTTGCTCATCATATGCAGCAAAAAGAGATGGTGAATTTAGTACCCCAAATGGCTCAACACGAAAATTGGCTGAATTGAAAAGCTTGACAGATCAGCATAAAATCAGTCTTTAAAGCACTATCCTACCGTTCCTTCAAGCGAAACACTGAGCAGTTTCTGAGCCTCAACAGCAAACTCCATTGGTAACTTATTGAGTACGTCCTTTGCATAACCATTTACTATCAAGCCCACAGCCTCCTCGGTTGGAATACCTCTTTGGTTGCAATAGAAGAGTTGTTCCTCAGATATTTTGGACGTGGTAGCCTCATGTTCCACCACGGCAGTATCGTTATGAACGTCAAGATAAGGAAATGTGTGGGCTCCACAGTTGCTTCCCAACAGCAAAGAATCGCAAGAACTGTAATTGCGGGCATTATCAGCATTGGCTGTTGCACGCACAAGTCCACGATAAGAATTCTGAGAATGGCCTGCAGAAATACCTTTTGAGATAATGGTAGACTTGGTATTCTTACCCATATGTATCATTTTTGTTCCAGTATCTGCCTCCTGATAATTGTTAGTTACGGCCACACTGTAGAACTCAGCCTGAGAATTGTCGCCTCGAAGTACACATGAAGGATACTTCCAAGTAATAGCAGAGCCCGTCTCTACTTGTGTCCAAGAGAGCTTGGAGTTTACTCCCCGGCAATCGCCACGTTTGGTTACGAGGTTCAATACACCTCCTTTACCATGCTCATCACCAGGATACCAGTTCTGAACTGTGGAGTATTTCACCTCAGCATTGTTCATAACAACTATCTCTACGACAGCAGCGTGGAGCTGATTCTCATCATACATAGGTGCGGTGCAGCCTTCCAAATAGCTCACGTAACTGTCATCATCGGCCACTATAAGCGTTCGCTCGAACTGTCCTGTATTCCTGGCATTGATACGAAAGTAAGAGCTGAGTTCCATAGGACAACGAACGCCTTTCGGAATATAAACAAACGAACCGTCAGAAAACACAGCAGAGTTTAGAGCGGCAGAGAAATTATCCTGATAAGGCACCACACTTCCCAAATATTTTCTAACCAATTCTGGATAGTTTCTGACAGCCTCACCTATCGAACAGAATATTATGCCTTTCTCTGCAAGATGCTTCTTGAACGTCGTCTTCACAGAAACAGAGTCCATAACGGCATCAACAGCTGTCCCACTTAGTGCAAGACGCTCTTCAAGGGGTATCCCCAGCTTGTCGAAAGTCTTTTCCAACTCTGGATCTATATCCTTGTTTTTAGGCTTTTTGGCCAAAGGATCAGCATAATACGATATGGCTTGAAAGTCGATATGAGGCACATGAACATGACCCCACGTAGGAACTGGCAGCGTAAGCCAGTACTTGTAGGCCTTAAGACGGAAATCGAGCAACCAGTCAGGTTCACCTTTCTTTTGTGATATAAGCCTGACAACATCTTCATTCAGTCCCTTTGGTATTATGTCGGTATGCACATTGGTGGTAAATCCATACTCATACTTCTTCTCTGCCACCTCACGCACAAATTCATTATTATTGTTTTGAGCCATTTCGAGTTTATAATATCATCATAATAAACGGCCACAAATTGCATGCCAGAAGCACTCTGGGTAACAAATGTGGCCGTATTTGCGTTGGTATAGAGGTTTTAAAGCTTCTGTTCCACCTCTATTTCAGTGAATGTTTCTATTACATCACCTACCTGAATATCGTTGTAGTTGACAAGCGAAATACCGCATTCCAAGCCTGTGGCCACTTCTTTGGCATCGTCTTTATAACGCTTCAGAGCACTAATCGGAGCAGTATGGATTACTATTCCATCACGCACCACACGGGCCTTGTCCTTGTTGTGAACCTTGCCTTCAGTAACTAAACCTCCAGCTACCGTTCCAACCTTGGATATTTTGAACACCTGCTTCACCTCAACTTCACCGGTAACGATTTCCTTCTTTACCTTATCAAGCATGCCAACCATAGCATCCTTAACATCGTCAATAGCATCATAGATTATGCTATAAGTATTAATCTCAACGCCTTCACGGTCAGCCAGCTTGCGAGCATCAGCAGATGGGCGCACTTGGAAGCCAACAATAATGGCATCTGAAGCCGAAGCAAGCATCACATCATTTTCACTTATCTGGCCAACAGCCTTACTAATGACGTTTACTTGTACCTTTTCTGTGCTGAGCTTAAGGAACGAATCAGACAGTGCCTCAACCGAGCCATCAGTGTCACCTTTTACTATAATGTTAAGTTCATGGAACTCTCCACGAGCAATACGATGACTAATGTCAGACAATGTCAGTCGTGTCTGGGTACGGAGTCCCTGCTCTCGCTGCAATTGCTCGCGCTTATTGGCAATCTCACGTGCTTCCTGCTCAGTATCAAGTACATGGAATTGGTCACCTGCAGTAGGTGCTCCGTTGAGTCCAAGTACTATAGCAGGGTCTGAAGGTCCAGCTTTCTCAATACGCTGATTACGCTCATTGAACATAGCCTTAACTCTTCCATAGCATGTTCCAGCCAATATTATGTCGCCAACCTTTAACGTTCCGTTGGAAACAAGCACAGTCGAAATATACCCACGGCCCTTATCAAGGCTCGATTCTATCACTGTACCGGTAGCTTTACGGTTTGGATTAGCCTTAAGGTCGAGCATATCTGCCTCCAAAAGCACCTTATCCATAAGCTCATCAACGCCAGTTCCCTTCTTTGCACTAATTTCCTGACACTGATATTTACCACCCCACTCTTCTACAAGCAGGTTCATATTAGCCAAGTCCTCACGTATTTTATCCGGATTAGCCCCCGGCTTATCAATCTTGTTTATGGCAAACACCATTGGAACACCAGCAGCTTGAGCATGGGCTATAGCTTCTTTGGTGGTAGGCATCACAGAGTCGTCGGCCGCAATGATTATAATTGCAATATCAGTAACCTGTGCTCCACGGGCTCGCATGGCAGTAAATGCCTCGTGACCCGGCGTATCAAGGAACGTAACCTTACGCCCATTCTTCAACGTAACACTATAAGCACCGATATGTTGGGTAATACCGCCAGCTTCACCTGCAATAACATTGGTGTTGCGTATATGGTCGAGCAGTGAAGTCTTACCATGATCAACATGTCCCATCACCGTAACGATAGGTGCACGAGGTACAAGATCGGCCTCATCATCTTCATCTTCTTGTACAGCCTCACTAACATCGGCAGAAACATATTCTGTTTTGAAGCCAAACTCCTCGGCCACCATATTAATCGTTTCAGCATCAAGACGCTGATTTATTGATGCCATGATGCCGATACTCATAAGGGTGCCGATGACCTGATTAACGCCAACGTTCATCATTGAAGCCAATTCAGAAACTGTAACGAACTCCGTCAACTTCAACACCTTACTCTCTTTGCGCTCAGCTTTGGCCTCCTGCGAGAGTTTTTCCTGCACTGCATCACGCTTTTCCTTACGGTATTTGGCGCCTTTCTTGTTAAATGACTGTTTACTTGTCAGTCTGGCCAAAGTTTCCTTTACCTGCTTTGCAACATCAACTTCATTCACCTCCAATGGTTTTTGGTTGCCACGGCGGTTGCGTTTCTTCTTGTTCTTGCCCGAAGACTGCTGTTGCTGCTGTTGTTGTGTAGCAGCGGTTATGTCAACACGCTCTTTGTTGATGCGTTGACGCTTCCGGCGCTCGCCGCCTTGCTGCTGTGAGTTCTTACTCTCACGCTCACGACGACGCTCTTCCTTTGATTTCTTCTTTGGACGAGTAGTCTGATTTATCTGACTTAAATCTATTTTGCCCAGCACATTCACCTTAGGAGCATTCAGAATCTTACGCTCATTCTTAGTCATAAAGATTTCTTCTGAAGGCTTTACGGGCTGAGCAACCTCAGCAGGCTTTGGCTCTTGCGTCGGTTTCACTTGAGGCTTTGATTCATTCTGTACAGGAGCAGACTCAACAGGTTTAATCTCTGGTTTCTTATCTACAACCTTTGCCTCTGGCTGTTTTGCCGCAACCGGCTTCTGTTCTACAGGTTTAGCTGGCTTAGCTGCAGGCTTCTCCTTATCGGGCTTAACCTCAGTCTTTGTCTCTATCACTGGCTTAGGCTGCGGTTCTACCTTCGGAGTCTCAACCACAGGCTTTTTCTCCACTGGTTTAGTCTCAGTTTTTGGAGCCTGTTCTGCCACTTTTGGCTGTTCCACCTTAGCAGGCTGCACGGCATCAACCTTGCTTTTTGGCTTTTCTTCTGCTTTATTCGGTTGGGCACCAGATTCTTTTGCACCCGACTTCTTGCCCAAACTATTGAGGTCTATCTTACCCAATGGCTTGTATTTTTGTCTTGGAGTCTCCTCAACAGGACGCTTAGGTTCCGGCTGTTTGGGCTTAGGCTTGGGCTGGAACAGGGTTGCGGCCTTATCCTTCACGTCCTTGTCCTTCTTGAATTCCACAACAAGGGCATGATACTGGCTTTCGCTCAGCTTGAAGTTTGGGTCACCCTTCACCTCACCAAGTTCACCTTTCTTCTTTTCAAGGAACTCCACTGCCGTCTGAAGTCCTATGTTCAACTCACGGATTGCTTTATTTAATCTGATGCTCATTAACTTTATCTATATATGTCAAATGTTTTATTGTATTGTCAATACTGCTTTTTCTGATTATTGTCCGAGACCTTTTATCTCTCAAATTCTGCTTTAAGCACCTTTATTACATTATCAACCGTTTCCTCTTCAAGGTCAGCTTTCTCCACAAGGAGCTCACGCGGAGCGTTCAAAACTTCCTTAGCGGTCTCGAAGCCAATGCCTTTCAGAGCATCTATAACCCACTGATCAATCTCGTCAGAGAACTCATCAAGGTAGATATCTTCCTCTCCGCCGTTGTCATCTATCTCACGGAACACGTCAATAGTATATCCAGTAAGCATACTGGCCAGCTTAATATTGGTACCGCCACGGCCTATAGCCTTGCTCACTTCCTCAGGAAGGAGATAAACTGAAGCCTTGTGGTTCTCCTCATCTATGTCGATGCTGTTTACAGTAGCAGGACTCAAGGCACGCTGAATGAACAGTTTGTTGTTAGCTGTCCATGTTATCACGTCAATGTTCTCGCCATTCAGTTCACGCACTATGCCATGAACGCGGCTTCCTTTCACACCCACACAGGCTCCAACCGGGTCTATACGGTCGTCATAGCTTTCCACTGCCACCTTAGCTCTTTCGCCAGGCATGCGCGCAACCTTCTTTATTGCGATGAGACCGTCCTGTATTTCTGGCACTTCCTGTTCGAGAAGACGCTCCAAGAATACCGGAGAAGTACGCGAAAGGATTATCTTCGGGTTATTGTTCTCGTTGTCCACGCGATCGATCACCGCACGTATTGTTTCACCCTTACGATAGACATCGCCCGGTATTTGCTCGCTTTTGGGCAACCGAAGCTCATTGTTCTCGTCGTCAACGCACAGCACTTCACGCTTCCAAGTCTGATAGACTTCAGCCGAAATAATATGTCCTATTCTGTCACGGTACTTGTTGTAGAGCTGGTCATGTTCCAATTCGAGCACCTTCGAAGCCAAAGTCTGACGCAAAGTGAGTATGGTGCGACGGCCAAACTTAGCAAAATCTACCGGTTCAGACACATCTTCGCCCACTTCATAGTCAGATTCTATCTTGCGAGCCTGCGAAAGACTTATCTCTTTGTTCTCGTCTTTCACCTCTCCATCGTTGACAACGACGCGGTTGCGATATATTTCGAAGTCACCCTTATCGGGGTTTACTATCACATCGAAGTTCTCATCGCTGCCAAATATTTTTGCTATCACGTTGCGGAAGCTCTCTTCGAGCACACTAACAAGTGTGGCACGGTCGATATTCTTGGTGTCTTTAAACTCCTTGAATGTCTCGATCATGTTGGGACGTTCCTCTTCTTTCTTAATTGTTGGCATGATTATCTTACTTGAAACTTATTATATACTTGGTATATTTCACGTTGTCCATGCTGAATTCATGGTCAACATCCATTTTAACGGGGCGTTTCTTTCCTTCCACCTTTACTCGTTCATTGACCGTTACGATAAAGTTACGGCCGTCGACGCTCTTTAAAACGCCCTTGAACTTGTGGCCTTCGCCGTCCATTACTTCCACATCGTTGCCGATGTTTATTTTGTATTGCTGTGGAACCTTAAAGGGTTGGCCGAGTCCTGCCGACCCAACCTCGAGCTCATAGTCCTCTTCGTCGCGGCTCAAGTGAGCTTCTATAAAGCGGCTAAGGTCCTCACAGTCGTTAATCCAGACACCATCGGCATGGTCTATCTCAACCACTACCTTGTCGTCCGGGCTCACGCTCACATCCACAAGGAAGTATTCCTTGTCTGCAAGCCATTGTTCTACGATGTTGCTTACTACGTTTTTGTCTATCATTACGTATCAGTTATGTAACAAAAATGAGGGACTTATCAAAGCCCCTCATTCCTCTGAACGGCTGCAAAATTAATAAAAAAGCTCAAATCTGCCAAATTTTTACTGCATTTTTATTGCCGGAAGTATCTGTAAACAAAGCTACTGGCTGAAAATGCCACTGCAAAGTGAATTCAGACAAGCTTGCAACTGGCACGCAAAACCGGACAACAACTGCACAACACAGCCACTTAGGCTTACATTGTTCCGCTCAAAGCCAAGCTTATTGCCCGCTTCGCTCACAAAAAGTCCGTTCTCAGTCTTTCGTTTGCTCTGACTTCTGTTTGTCGCGGATGTCTCGTTCCATGAACTTAGCTACGAGAAGAAACTGATAGAAGCCTGCTATTACGCTGTTAACATAGCCAGGAACGCCGTTGCGGAAGCCTCCATCCATGACATAAGACTTGAAAAACCGCCACACAGGGCGCCACAACAGCGAGCCTACTCCATAGTGTTTACCTGCCCGTTTTTCCAATTCGCCGTCAGTATAGCGGTTGGTTTTCTCCATCCTTCCGCTCAACCAGCCCTCGTCCAAATGTATAAGCACAGCCTTAGGGTCATCATCGAGCTTCTCAACCCGCCCATTTACGGTTGGAAAAGTATGCACATAGGGTGGCCAAACCGTTCCTTTGCGAATGAAAAAGCGCAACTGGAAGTCCTTCAAGCGGCCCTTATCAAGTCTGTTCATTGTGCGGTTGCGCCGCGGAATGTATAATCCCGCCGGACAGTCGGGCTCATTTATCCTCTTGTAAAGATAACTCCTGAGCTCCGGGGTCACCAGTTCGTCGGCATCAACCACTAGCACCCACTTGCTCTTGGCGCTCTGAATGGCAAACGTACGGGCCGGTTCGGCACACACATAGCCATTCTTCGGAAACGTGACCACACGGCAACCATGCTCACGGGCTATAGCTACGGTGTCGTCGACAGACTCCATATCGCACACGACAACCTCATCAAAGCCTTTGACAGAATCAAGAACTTCGGCCAAAAACTTAGATGCGTTGTAGGTGTTTATAACAACAGAAATCTTGCTTTCATTTGTCTTTTCTGCGTTCATGGGCACAAAGATAGCATTTTTTTCTTATCTTTTCATCATAATTACACAAAAAATGGACTCAGACACCGACACAAAAATTGGTTTCGACGCTAAGCGAATAGTAGCCAATGGCACCGGTCTCGGCAGCTACGGACGCACACTTGTCAACGCGCTTACTGCCACAAAAACCGACTATAAATTCATTCTCTACGCACCGGACCAGGGCCGCGCCGACCTCAGACAACAGATAGAGCCGCGCCCAAATGTTAGTTTCGCCTATCCGGCCCACCTCCATTTCCGTCTGCAACGCGACATGTGGCGGGCCCATGGCATAGTGAAAGACTTGCAAAAGGACGGAATCAGACTCTACCACGGACTGAGTGGAGAGTTGCCTAAAGGACTTTCCGACAGCGGAATACTGGGTGTTGCCACCATCCACGACCTTATTTTCATGCGCCATCCCGAATGGTATAACCGCGCCGATGTGTGGCTCTACAAGCGCAAATTCTTGCGTACTCTGCGCGAAGCCGACCGTCTGATAGCCATAAGTGAGTGCACCAAGCGCGACATACTGGAGCTAAGCAACTATCCGGAGGACAGAATCGACGTGGTTTATCAGAGCTGCGCCAAGCGGTTTGCAGCCCATGTGGCCGAAGATAAGCTGATAGACGTTCACGCAAGCTACTCCTTGCCTGAGCGATATATACTCAACGTGGGCTCCATAGAGGAGCGAAAGAATGCCATGCTTGCCCTTAAATCGCTGAAATATCTGCCCAGTGAACTCTCGCTTGTAATCGTAGGCCGTCGCACTCCATATACAGACCAGCTGCTGGAGTACGCTGCCAGGCAGGGATTATTTGACCGTTTGCACATTCTTCACAACGTACCAGACGACGATTTGCCCGCAATCTACCAAATGTCAGAATGCTTTGTCTACCCCTCACGTTACGAAGGATTTGGCATTCCCATAATTGAGGCCATACAAAGGGGGCTCCCCGTGGTGGCATGTACGGGCTCTTGCCTTGAGGAAGCGGGCGGTCCAAGCTGCATTTACGTTGACCCTGACGACGCAAGGGCCATGGCCGGCGCCATAGAAAAGGTTATAAGCGAGCGCGATAAACGCGTGGCAGCAAGCCAGCAGTACATAAAGAAATTCGAGAATGCCGACGTTGCAGCCCAGATTCTTGCCATCTATGATAAGCTGCTCAACAAATAGTAGAGCATGATTTGTCCCCCAACAATTGGCCATGTCTGAATTTTGAAGTACCTTTGCAGTCTGAATAAAGAAACAAATATACTGAAATGGCATTAAAGTGTGGTATAGTTGGCTTGCCGAATGTGGGCAAGTCTACATTGTTTAACTGCCTTTCGAGCGCCAAAGCTCAGGCAGCCAATTTCCCCTTTTGTACGATAGAACCCAACCTTGGAGTTATTACCGTGCCCGATGAGCGGCTCAACCGCCTGGCCGAGATAGTGCATCCGGGGCGCATTGTGCCTGCCACCTGCGAGATAGTCGACATAGCCGGTCTCGTAAAGGGCGCATCAAAGGGCGAAGGTCTTGGCAACAAGTTCCTCGGAAACATTCGTGAGTGCGACGCCATAATCCACGTAATACGTTGCTTTGACGATGATAACGTGGTTAGAGAAGGTGGTGCGCCCGTCAATCCGGTTGAAGACAAGGAGATAATAGACACCGAATTGCAGCTCAAAGACCTTGAGACTATCGATTCGCAATTGGACAAACAGAAGAAGATGGCAGTGCAGGGCAACAAGGATGCCCAAGTTATGACCACCGTTCTTGAGGCTTACAAAGAGGTGCTGAGCCAGGGAAAGAATGCCCGAACCGTAACTTTCGACTCAAAAGAGGAGCGCAAGGCGGCCCACGACTTGTTCTTGCTCACCACAAAACCCGTGCTCTACGTGTGCAATGTGGATGAGGCAAGTGCCAAAAGCGGCAATAAATACAGTAGCCAAATAGAGAAAATAGCAGCCGAAGAGGGTGCCGAAGCCATGGTGATAGCGGCAAAAACCGAAGAGGATATCGCATCTCTTGACACTTATGAGGACAAGAAGATGTTTCTCGATGAACTGGGAATGGACGAGCCTGGAGTAAACAGACTCATAGAAAAAGCCTATCACCTGCTCAACTTGCAGACGTTTATCACCGCCGGAGAACTGGAAGTGAAGGCTTGGACATTCCATAAGGGATGGAAAGCACCGCAATGCGCCGGCGTGATACACTCCGATTTTGAGAAGGGTTTCATACGTGCTGAGGTCATAAAGTATGACGATTACATCAAATACAAGTCGGAAGCTGCCGTCCGCGACGCCGGTTTGCTACACATAGAAGGCAAGGACTACGTGGTGCAAGATGGCGATATAATGCACTTCCGCTTTAATGTTTAAGTCTGATTAAGCCATGAATCTGCTCTACATATATTGGAAACCAGACGAGGTAATGTTCCATCTGGCCTCTTTTGGAGTAAGATGGTACTCCATGTGCTGGCTTGTGGGCTTGCTGTTGGGCTTTCTTCTCATGCAGTGGCTCTACAAAAAGCAGCAAATTCCCGCCAATAAGTTTGACCCGCTGTTCCTATATGTGTTCGTGGGAGTGCTCATAGGCGGCCGCCTCGGCCATTGTTTGTTCTACGAGCCCAACTACTTTCTCAGTTCCTGGGACCATATAATAGAGATGTTTCTGCCCATACGCCACATGCCTTCTGGTTCATGGCACTTCATCGGTTATCAGGGACTGGCCTCCCATGGCGGCGTGCTGGGCATGCTGATAGGCCTGTGGCTCTACGTCAGACGTTACAAAGTGCCGGCTTGGACCGTACTTGACAACATGGGAATATGCTCCGGAATCACGGCCACATTTATAAGACTGGGCAATCTTATGAACTCAGAGATAATCGGAAGGGTTACAGACGTGCCTTGGGCATTTATCTTTGCCAACGTCGATCAGTACCCACGCCACCCCGGTCAGTTATATGAGGCAACGGCATACCTCTGCTTTTTCATTATAATTCTGGCCATTTATCTGCACCGTGGACCAAAGAGTGTAGGCACAGGGTTCTACTTCGGGCTCTGCCTTACACTGATTTTCACTTTCCGTTTCTTCATAGAGTACACCAAAGAGGTGCAAGAAGCCTTCGAGAACTTCCTCCCAATAGATATGGGTCAGATTCTATCTCTGCCTCTAATTGCCATTGGTGTGTGGG
>CAZUWO010000004.1:0-10888 GCA_964623995.1 uncultured Prevotella sp.
ATACAGTCTTTGATGCGCCAAAAAGAGCTTTTGCGCATGGAATACTTTGCAGAGAAGGAAGCATTCCGCAAGCAAACCGAGGCCGTAGGCATCATTCGTAAGGTTAAACGTGGCGATGCCTGGTACCCGTTGCGCATAGGCAGGAGCTATTACAACAGCCTCAACCAGCAAGTTGTTGAGGTGTTCCGCACCCAAGACACCGACATTGAGCACAATTTCGAGTTCGGCAAGCCTGTACTTTTCTTCAGTATGAATGCCGAAGGCAGCCGTTCGCAGCAGAATTTGCGCTATTTTTCCTTTACCGCCACAGTGTCATACGTAGATGGTGACCGTATGGTCGTGGCCTTGCCTGATGCCTCTGTGGTGGTAGACCTGCAGCGATCGCCCGACCAAATAGGCCTTCAGCTTTCATTCGATGAAACAAGTTACCGCCTGATGATGGATGCTCTCGACCGCACTATCAAGGCAAAGGGCAACCGTTTGGCCTATTTGCGCGACCTGTTCTACTCCAATGCGCCCGCACAGAAGTTCACTTTCGACCCTATTAGCTTTCCTTGGATCAACGAGACACAAGAAAAGGCCGTCAATGAGGTGCTCCGTGCCAAGGACGTAATGGTGGTTCACGGCCCTCCAGGCACAGGGAAGACCACCACACTTGTTGAGGCTATCAATGAAACACTGATGCGTGAGAGCCAGGTTTTGGTGTGTGCGCAGAGCAATATGGCTGTAGACTGGATAAGCGAGCGGCTCACCGACCGTGGCATAAACGTGCTTCGGCTTGGCAATCCCACAAGAGTGAACGACAAGATGCTAAGCTTCACCTACGAAAGACGGTTCGAGGCTCATCCCGACTACCCTCAGTTGTGGGCCATACGCAAGGCTATACGTCAGCTTCGCTCAGGAAAGCGCCGCTCAGAGGGCTACCATCAGAAGCTGGACCGGCTTAAAGGCCGCGCCACAGAGCTGGAATTGCGAATCAATAACGACATATTCAGTCAAGCTCGTGTTGTTGCCTCCACGCTAACTGGCTCTGCCAGCCGTCTGCTTGAGGGCATGCGGTTCACCACTCTCTTCATAGACGAGGCTGCTCAGGCCATGGAGGCCGCTTGCTGGATTCCCATTCGCCGTGTGTCGAGGGTTATACTGGCCGGCGATCACTGCCAATTGCCACCCACTGTTAAGAGCATTGCCGCCCTAAGAGCCGGACTTGGTACCACGCTCATGGAGCGAATAGTGAAGAATAAGCCTGAAGTTGTTACGCTGTTAAGGGTGCAATACCGCATGAATGAGAAGATAATGCACTTCTCAAGCGAGTGGTTCTATCACGGACAGGTACAGAGTGCGCCTCAGATAAGGTATCGTGGCATTTTGGATTACGACAATCCTATAGAGTGGCGCGACAGCCATGGCGTGCCCACAGAAACCGAAGTAAGCCCTGATAGCTATGGAGAGCAGTTTGTTGGCGAGAGTTTTGGCCGCATAAACCGCCATGAAGCCGAGCTGACCTTGGCCATACTGCAAGACTATTTTGAGAAAATAGGCAAGCAACGCATACTCGACGACGAGATAGATGTGGGCGTAATATCGCCCTATAGGGCCCAAGTGCAGTATCTTAGACGTCTCATCAGCCGGCGGGAGTTCTTTAAGCCCTTCAGAAAACTGATAAGTGTAAACACCGTTGACGGATTTCAAGGACAGGAACGCGACGTTATCGTAATCTCGCTCGTGCGCTCCAATGCTGAGGGGCAGATAGGATTTCTTGGCGATTTGCGGCGCATGAACGTGGCTATAACCCGTGCCCGCATGAAGCTTATAATACTTGGCGACCACGAAACGCTAACCCGCCATCCGTTCTATCGTCGGCTTTGGGAGTACTGTAACGATGAATCGTAAGTCTGGAACAGTGATTTCAAAACAGGGAACAGGCGTAATTTATTCACAATACCATAATTTCTATAAAACTTTATGTTACAGCGCGATTACTTCATACGCATCATAGAGGAGTTCATGGCCGCCATAAGCCGCTTTCTGGAGAAAGAAAACGACACGCAACAGCGCCAACGTGAGCTCGAGGACCTTTACCGACAGTACGTTGGTGACTACAGTCTGCTGCGCAACATGACCTTTGACGAACTGCTCGATTATGCCAACCGTGAGTACAAACCTGAGCAAAGGATAGAAAAATTGCAAATGATAGCCTATCTTCTTGATGCTGAAGGGCAGACAATGAGCGGCCCTATGCGCCTCATGTTGCTTAACAAGGCCTTCCTTCTTTTTGATTATGTTGATGCCAACGACAACACTTTCTCGCTTCCGCGCAAGCAAAAGCTGCGCGAGCTCAGCAAGCTTCGTGAGCAATAATTCAATTATTGCCGATCCGGTTTTGCCATAAGTTTATTGCCGTTAAAGTGCAAGACGGCAACTCTGTTTGGCTGTTTCTGCCGTGCTGTATTGGGTGTGCGGGGCCTCTTTGCTATGAGCCTGTGTGGCTATGGTTGTATGGCTGTTTTGCCATTCTGCAGCCGTGGTTTCATTATGTTTTAGTGGTAACTTTGTTACGGAGCTCTCGTAATGTCGTTACGAAAGCCCCGTAATGTCGTTACGAAAGTGCCGTAATGGCATTACGAAAGTGCCGTAACGACATTACGGAAGTGCCGTAACAAGCTTACGCCTCAATACTATGTTCAGATAGGTGTGTTGGCACATTTAGTTTGTAGTTCTTACGCTTTTTCTTTATATATTCCGGCCCGTGTGGAATCATATTTTTCACCGCTGGCTCATGCAGCCCTTGCCGTCTTTTCCAGCCGGTTCCGGAGGGTCTTGGTTCAGTCTTTAAGCGAATAAGTAACCGTAGTCACCACGCGAACCTTTTTAATATAAGGTGTATTGCTGTCGCGGTCGTCTATAGAGAATTGCCCTTGGTCGGCACTTACAATCTTGTTTAGCTTTGAATGGCTGTTCTCTGCAAACTGCTCTGCAGTCTTTTCGGCGTTAGCTATGGCCTCTGTCATCATCTTGGGCTTCATCTTTTTGAAGCTGACAAGTTCATAGCTGATTTGGTTATCATAGTCGTTGCTCACCACTGCCACTCCTTGCTTGAGCAGTTCGCCCTGCCTTGCAATTATGCTACGCACAAGATCAACGTTGCCCGACGTTACAGTTATCACCAGGGTTATGTTGTATCGGTAGGCGTGATTGCCCGTAGAGTACTGCTCTGCACTAAGATCGATCACCTTGGGGGCATTTATACTTATTTCGTTATCCTTTATTCCGTTCTTCAGTAAGAACTTTTTAATGGTCGATTGCTTAGCAGCGATGCGGTCATAGAGCTGAGGCAGGTCGTCGCCAAGCTCTTTAGAAACTATCGGCCACGTAACTTTGTCGGCCTTGACTTCCTGCTCTGCCAGTCCCTTCACTGTAACTTTGCGGTCCTTTTCCGTAAAGTTGTCCATTCCGCTTTTCATGCACAAGCCCAGAATCACTATTCCTGCGGCAATTATTGCCGCTGATATTACCTTCTCTTTCATAATAGATTGTTTTGCTTTTCTTGCTGGTTAATACTCTCTTGGCAAAGTTACGTATTCTTGATGGCAGTACCAAAAAGTTGCAGTATTTGCTTGATATAATCTTCAAACAATATATAAAAGTGTGTAAAATATTTCAACTAAGGTGCAAAAAACAACGTTTCTTGCTCAAAAATTAAAGTTTCTGAGAATAAATTTTAACCCTTTGGAAATTTGCTTTACCTTTGCCCACATTCTATTAACGCAAAACCACACTGAACTGCGACTAAGATTATAAACCAAACTACTTAATATTAACAAAACAGTAAGCTAAATGAAAGATGCAATTCTAAAATCGTTCAGAACTAGTCTGATTGCGGTTTGTATGCTTTTGCCTGCTTCTCTCTTTGCCCAAGGCACGGTATCGGGAACCATTCTCGATTCTCAGAGCGAGCCGATTATCGGTGCCACCGTTGTGGAAAAGGGCAATCCGAAGAATGGTACGGTAACAGACCTTGACGGAAAGTTCACTCTTAATCTACAAAAGGGCAAGACTGCTTCCATCTCTTATGTTGGTATGCAAGGTATGGACATACAAGTGGGGCAGAATCAGACCGTGGTTTTAAAGGAGAATGCTGACGAACTGGAAGAGGTTGTCGTACTTGGCTACACCAGTAAGGCCCGCCGAGACCTCACGGGTTCTGTGGGTTCAGTCTCCGGAGCACAGCTTTCGGCAGTGCCTGTGGCTTCTGCGGCCGAGGCTTTGCAGGGCAAGATAGCCGGTGTGCAGGTAACAACGGTCGACGGTCAGCCTGGTGCCGACATCAATATCCGCGTTCGTGGCGCAACGTCTGTTACCCAGTCAAACGATCCTCTCTTTATTGTTGACGGCTTCCAGCAGGACAATATCAACGACATTCCGTCGACAGACATCGCCAGTATCGATGTTCTAAAGGACGCTTCCCTTACTGCTATCTATGGCGCAAAGGGTGCAAACGGCGTTGTTATCGTAACAACAAAGAGCGCTCAGGCCGGAAAGATAAAGGTAAACTTCAACGGCCGCCTCTCATGGGCACACATTTCTAAGACCCTTGACCTTATGGACACAAAGCAGTTTGCCGACTATCAGTTCGACCGCGCAGCCTCAAGTGGCACCCGTTCCAGCTGGGCCAAGTCGTTTAGAGGCAACTTTGGCAGTCCATACGATATTGAAATCTACAACCGTTTGCCCACTCACGACTGGCAAGACGAGGTTATGGGCGAGACGCCTACCAACTATTCGGCCAACGTTACCGTAGGTGGCGGCAACGAAAAGCTACGCTTCAACGCCTCTCTTACACAAAGTGAGGACAACGGTATTATCATGGGGTCGGGCGTTCGCCGTACTAACATGAACGTAAAGCTCGTGGCTCAGCTCACGAAGAACCTGCAACTGACTTACAATCCACGTATGGTTTATCGCCGTGACATAGGTGCCGGCGGCGACCATATAGGCACCGGAGGTATAATAGATGTGCTTAGGTATCGTCCAACCAATGGTTTGCGTGAGTATGGAACGTGGCCTTCTTACATGGCAGACCCAATAGAAGAGGCCAATTTCACCTATACCAACCCCAAAGCTGATATAGAAACCAACCAGCAGAAGCGCCATTCTTATACGCTTAACAATCAGTTTGCGCTGCAGTGGACCCCAATTCAGGGCCTCACCCTGCGTTCTGAAGGCAACTATGAGATACGTTTCAGCGACCGTTATGAGTTCTTCGGTCCCCTAACCACAGAGGGACAGAAGTCCATTAACCAAGGTATGCCGGTGGCAACAAGCCGCGAGCAGACCATGGAGTCGTACACATGGACCAACACTGCTTCATACGCCATGACTTTGTCAGACTTCCATAACTTCTCGTTCTTGCTCGGTCAGGAAATCTATAACAGGCAGATCCGCACTAAGGACCAGACCAACCACCTCTTCGACACTGACATATATGCTCAAAAAGCTTGGGACAACATGAGCCTTGGCACGCCATATATCTCCACGTCAGAACTGTCAACGCCCAACCGTATGGCCTCTTTCTTCGGGCAGGTGGCCTACAACTACGACCACAAATATCTTCTATCGTTCACCTTCCGCGCCGATGGCAGCACCAAGTTTGCCCCAGGTCATCAGTGGGGATATTTCCCTTCAGCTGCCGGAGCTTGGGATTTGAAGCGTGAGAAGTTCCTTAAGGACGTCAAGTGGATAGACCAATTGAAGTTCCGTGTGGCTTACGGACTTGCCGGTAACAATAATATCGACGACGACATGTGGCGCTATCTCTACACCACAAGCAACACAGGAGGTCCTGGTTTTGGCGAAACAACCCAGAATGGAAAGCTCTTCTATGCCAATCCGGAAAAGTATCCTAACCAGAAAGTTAAGTGGGAGACAACCGTAACCCGCAACTTTGCGTTCGACATATCACTCTTCGACCGTAGGCTTACCATTACTCCTGAGCTTTATTTCAATACCACCCGCGACTTGCTCTATAAGTCAACTATACCTTCTGTTACCGGTTTCAATACCCAAATGCAGAACATAGGTAAGGTAACCAACAATGGTTTTGAGCTCACTGTCAGTGGCGACATACTCCGAGGAAAGGACTATGTGCTTAGCGCAAACCTGACTTTTGGTCACAATAAGATGACTATCAAGAAGCTGAACTCTACCGACGGCGTACTCTTCAATACAACTAACCGTTGGAAATCGGCTGATGAGGCTGACTATAAGCTCGAGGTTGGTGGTGAGCTCGGACTCTTCTACGGTTACGTTTACGACGGGCTCTACTCGCCTGATGAGTTCTATTTTGACCCGGTTCAGAACTATAAGGCCATACCATGGAATGATGGATCGAAAGATCCTGATGCCAAGCTGCAGCCTTCCGATGGCTCTTATCGTCCGTCTACGGTCATAATAGACCAGTCTGTGCTTGCTTCGAGCCAGTCGGGCGACCCGACTCTGCCTGGAAAAATTAAACTAAAGGACCTCAATGGCGATGGTCGCATCACCAGTGCGGATAAGACCGTGATAGGAAACACTAATCCAAAATACCAGGGTGGCTTTGGTTTGAGCGGACAATACAAGGACTTCGACTTTACGATGAACTTTACTTACATGGTCGGTTTCGACGTTTACAACGCCACAGCCTTTGCTCTCTCAAGCTCAACCAAGAACCAATACGACTTCTTTAACGTATATAGCAAGTTCGCTGGTAACCGTTGGCGCTATGTTGACCCTGCTACTTCGGAGTGCATGTACATGAATCATTACATGGATAACACTGTAGAGACTTACCTTGCCATGAACTCCAAGGCCACGAATTGGAATCCAGCTGACCTCAGAACCAATCAGATGATATCCTGCTTTGTAGAGGATGGCTCGTTCCTTAGATGCAATGACCTTACCATTGGCTATACTCTGCCCAAGAGTATCACCCAGCGTTGGGGCATCAGCAAGCTGCGCTTGTACGGCTCTGCCAGCAACCTCTTCATCATAACCGACTACTCCGGCTACGATCCGGAGGTGGATGTGCAGTCTGGTCTCACTCCTTCCATGGACTACAACCGCTATCCTCGCAACCGCGCATTCTCAGTTGGAGTGAACGTTACATTCTAAATTAATAACAGAAATAACAACAATGAAATTAAGAAATATAATTCTGGGCATCGCATCCATAGGCCTTCTGGCTGGCTGCAACGACTACCTTGACGTTGAAGCTCCATCGGGATACGAGAACGAATTTGTATATGGCACAGTCTCAGAGATGAACAAGGCACTCAACGGAGTGTATGCTTCTATCCTTGATGACAATACTTTCGGCCGCCGGCTCTATAATGAGTACATGCTGAACAGCGACGTTGACTTCGCAGCTAACTCAAATGAGCAGCCTCAATCTGATGCTCCGAGGCGCTTTGACATGACTACCGACGCCGGGAGTGCAGAGAAATTGTGGAACCAGCTTTATGCAACGATTGAGACAGCCAATAACTTTGTCTATAACGCAGAGCATGGAGAAGCCTACGATCCGGCTTCAGAAGACTTTGATAACGTAACTCAGATGATTGGAGAGGCCAAGGTTATAAGGGCAATGGCTATCTACGAGCTCCTCTGTTATTATGGAGACGTGCCTTTTACCTTTGAGCCGACCTATCAAACCAATGACTTCTTCCCCGCAGTAGTAGGCCGTGATACCATCTATACCCGTGTAATCGAGGACTTGAAGACCGCTGCTCCGCTCATGAAATCGGTAACATCGCTCAGCGATGGCGTTGAACGTGTGTCAAAAGAGGCATGCTGGGCCATGATAGCCCGTATGGCTTTGCAGGCCGGTGGTTATTCTCTGCGCCCCGACGGCGACACCTATGGCAAGATGGAACGTCCGGCAAACTATCGCCAGTTCTATCAGATTGCACGCGACTATGCTGACTCTGTCATAGTATCAAGAACCCATGCACTCAACAAATCCTACAAGGACGTATTTATAGATGAGTGCAACTTCACCGTAACGAGCAATGATGACCCAATCTTTGAGATACCTTTCGCACAGGGGTCTACCGGACAATGGGGCTACTATCAGGGTCCACAGGCCGTTTCTACCGATGGTGCTACACCACATGTTTATGGTGAAGAGAACGGCGGAGTGCGTACAGAAGCTTTCTATCGCTATACTTTCGACGAGAAGGACCTGCGCCGCGACTTCGTGAACGGACTGTTCTATTATGCTTCAACCGGTTCTCCCACCATGCGTGTGGACTACTCTGTGCACAACAACAAGTGGGCAAAGCTATGGAATAAAACCGGAATGGGTTCCACTTCAACCGGTAATACCGGCATTAACTTCGCCTATCTGCGCTACGCTGATGTGCTTTTGATGTTTGCTGAGGCCGAAAATGAGCTCAATGGTCCCACTGCCGATGCTCAGAATGCCCTCCGCCAGGTGCGCAACCGTGCCTTTGCACCTGAGGATAGGGGTGATAAGGTTGACGCATATGTGGCAAGTGCCGCCTCGAGTAAGGAAGATTTCCTCACTGCTGTGCTTAATGAGCGCAAGTGGGAGTTTGCCGGCGAGAACATGAGATGGAAGGACTTGGTGCGCAACAACCTTTATAATAAGGTGTTGTTCAATACCTATCTGCGTTATCTTGCAGTGGCAGAGAACGGCGAAAGCACTTCAGCCTACATGGATAAGGTAGAGGAGGCCGACGGAATAAAGTGGTCTGAGATTCTGCCTTACACGGTTTATTGGTGCTATATCAACAATCCGGCCGACGGAAAGTTGTTTACCAATACATCACTTCCAATAATATTCATGTTCAATGCCTATAAGGCCGACCATAAGCCCCAGATAAGTCCGGTGTACTGGTTTGCCACTCAGTCGCTTCCTTACACAGCCATCACACAGCGCGACATAACCGGTCTCACGAGCTCAAGCGCGTCTTTGGACTGGCAGGAATCCGACTTCTATGGCTGGTGGGACGCCAACAATGGCGTGGCCACAAACCAAGTGCTCTACTCTCTTTATGGTTACATACGCGGAGCGGCCAATGGCGACATTCTGTTAGTGCGCAACGGACAGGCCGAAAAGATTGATCCGCTGAGCTATAATACCGACAATCTGCCAGTGGTACGCTATCTGTTCCCGTTCCCCAATGAGGCTATCAGCCGCTCGGGCAACAAGTATCAGCAGCACTATGGCTATTAATCAAAAAACATTCTTAAAGCAATGAAGAAATCATTATTATATCTTTTCAGCCTGATGGCCGTAGGATTGGCGCTCGTTTCTTGTTCAGATGACGACGATAACGGCGGTGGGCTGGCCAACGGCAGGTTGTTTCGCACCATGTTCCGCTGCGACAACAACACCGGCAAGGGTGATTCTGACCCATATAACTGTGCCATTGTAGACCTAAATGACGCCCACCTATACTGGTATGCGGTGGAAGGAGCTGCCGGTTACCGTATAAAGGTGGCCCAAAGGCAAGATGTCTCAGGTGGAGAAACGGCATGGAACTCGGCCGATTCACTGGGTCTAATAGTTTGTGACACCGTTATCGTGGGTGCAGAGGTTACCGACTGCGTGATAAAAGACCTGAATTACTCCACCAATTATTTCTTTGCCATACAGACTTTGCACTCGCTCGACCTTAATGACCCGCTCAATTCCGGATGGTATGGACACGGAACACTACGCCAGTGGGCCGAGTATTTGGGACTGGAAACTAGCCCTCGCTATGATGTTCCAAGCATAATACAGGTCAGTGACATAACAAAGACGACCTTCCGTGTAAACTTGAACCGCTCAACTTCGGGTTATAAGGAAGAGCAACTGATGGGATTCCGTGAGCACTTCACCATTTTGGGCGACAGGTTCAAGGTGGATTATATGACCATAACACCAAGTAACTCGACACCGGATGCCGTTGTGCCCGACAAGTATAAGCGCTATCAGCTTACCGATGCTGACTGGGAGCGTGGCTATATCGACGTGGAAGGACTCTCAGAGAACTGCGTTTACAACGTGGACGTTTGGGATGCTGACATTCCTGTAAGTGTAGATGCATGCTACAACTCCCTGCTCAAGCGCATGAAAGGTACTCCGGGACCTCCCATTCTTATAGCTCACAAGCCTAATGCCACTGATACCACCGGACTGGGCACCGACGAACAGAACGTGTATGATATATCACAGTACAACGCTATGAAGCTTGACGCCATACTGAATGCATACTGTTCGGGCAACGATTTGGCCGAAAACCAGGTGTTCTATCTTGAAGGTGGAAAGGCATACTATACCGGAAGCAATGTGTCGATATACAAAGGACTCACCCTGGCCACTAACCCAGAAGACCTCGCTGCGGGCAAAGGCAAGGCCAAACTGTACCTTGGAGGACTTAATTACACCGGAAATACGGTCAATACCAATAACTTCATGCTCGGACGTACGCCCCAAGCTGGCGAGAATGCTACCATTCCTATCGACGTTGACTCCGTTCGCTTCCTTAATCTCGATGTAGACGTGCCTCAGGCCAAGAACTATGGCCATACGCAAGATGGCTCAAACTTCCTGGCTAACGGTAACTACTTCATGAATATGTACAGCAACGGCATGGGCATTAACGTAACATTGCTCGAGTGGGATGGATGTACGTTCAACGGACTTGTGCGTGGCTTCTTCCGCATACAAGGCAGTAACGACTTCAATATACACCATATCCGCCTGCGCAACTGCGACTTCTACAACTGCGGATACTTTGCTCAGAACGGTGGCGGCTATCAGTACATCTATGCCGACCACGGTAAGAACAAGCCAAAGAGCAACATTCTGGAGGACGTTGTGATAGAGAACAACACT
>CAZUWO010000004.1:10929-14639 GCA_964623995.1 uncultured Prevotella sp.
ATGGGTTCGCTCATTACTGATGCCAACCGCAATGTTGTATGGGACGCGTCGGTGCGCTGGAACATCCGGATTGAGAACAATACGTTTATCAACTTCCAAACCATTGGTACCAATCCGCTGGTTAACTTGCGTTTCATGCCCGGAGGTTCTTCTTTGGCCATCAAAAACAATTATATCACCGTTACGGCCGACCCTAACGACGTGCTAAGAAAGCTGAATTGTGCCGGCTGTGATATAAGAGAAATTCAAGGTGGCGATGGTTCCGGCATCGCAACTTTCGATGTGGCCAACAACTGGTGCACAAACAACAACCTCACGGGTACGTCAGTGTTTACCAGTGGTGCCTTCTCGGCTAAGAAAAATTCCATAGGCAAGTTCTTCGGAAGTAGTATTTTCCTCAGTCCTCAAGAAGAGTTGGATTTGCATGTTGATAACATTTCGGCCACCGACTTGATGGTTTCGCCCAATCCTCCCCACATGATCCAGACCACGGCGAACCATTTGGATCACCAAGTGGATAACCTTGACGGACTCTATTTTAAGAATACGCCTGCTGTAACCAATTCAAACATCTACAAGCTTGGCGTGGGTGCAAGCAAATGGCGCAGCAACCTGAAGGCCGGAGCGCCTCGCTACAAGGCCGGTAGTGCTCCGTTCTATCTCAGAAGAAGATAACTTTCGTTCTTCAACTAAACCTGAATTGAGGGCAGGTCAGCGTGAGCTGACTTGCCCTTTTTCTTGTATAGCGGTACTCTAACAGTTTAATGTTTAGACTGTTATGATTCTTTACCAAACTGTTGCATGCTAAAAAATAACGCTTAAAACTTGATTTCGGCCGCAGAATATTGTAACTTTGTTGTTAAATAAAATCCTTTTTGTCGGAGGCTTTTGTTTCGTAAAGCTGTTACGGCACTTCTGTAATCTGATTACGAAAGCCCCGTAACGTGATTACGGAAGCCCCGTAATCGTGTTACAGAAGTTCCGTAATGCGATTACGAAGCTTTCGTAATGAGTTTACGGCAGTTATGTAGTCAAATTATGGCTTTGGAACCGCGTTTACATGGCTTCCGCTTCAGTTACCGCTTATTCTTGTATGGCAAATAAAAGGGTGCGGCTCAGAAAAGTCGCACCCATGTTTTGGTTATGAAATAAATAAAGGTTGGTTTATTCGTAATACGGGTTACATGCCCGGACGGCGTATGGTCAGCGCTATGGCTTCAGCATGTTCGCTGCAGAAAGCTGGCGCATCGTCGACCACAAGGGCCAGATACCCGCCTCCGCCAGCACCCGGCATCTTCCATGCTCTCACGCCTTTGGCCTGGCTCCATTTGTTAATGTGGCCATTAACTTTGTCGTTTAGCATGGCCGGAAACATAGCTGTCTGTGCGCTGAACGAGCTCCTGTAGGCTATGGCAAAGCCCTCATAGTCTTTCTGTATTATAGCTTTCCAGCAGTCGTCGGCAGCTTTGGCCAGGTCTTCCACCTTCTCTTTTGTTATGTTCTTGCCCTTAACGACTGAGTAACCGGATGTACGGGGCTCCATTGGCACAAGACACAGGTGGTGCTCAAGCCACTGCAGTATGTCCTCCTTATAGCAAGTTTCTATCTTTTCAGGCCAGAAGTGCTGGTCGTAGTAGTGGCGACAGAGCCCTGGCACGCAAATACCTATGGCGTCTTGGGCTCCGCTTATTATGCCGTCGTCGCGCTCCGGATTGTTCTCAAAGCAGAAAACAAGCCGCGCAAGCATTTCCGGGTCCATGTTGGGCAGCTGGTATGGCCAGATGCTTTTTATTACATTGCGCGTTGAAGTGCTAAGTCCGCACCGCTCACGTATCTCAAACGTTGGCTCAAGGCTTATGGTTATGGCCCAGCCCGGTGCCATACAGCTCACGTATGGCTGGTCAATCCAAGTGCCGGCAAGGTCGAGCCGCGTTGGCAAAAGGCTGCGTGACTTCTTCAGTTCCGTAGAAGAGCGGGCCTGAAGTCCGGGCTCCGGCGTGCGGTCAAGTACGATATATTCTATTCCATGCTGCTCGCAGAACTTCCGTTTCTCCTCGGTTGAGCCATCGCTGTTAACCACAAAGCGGTCGGGATGCAGCCTCTCCACGGTGCCAACGAAGTCCATCACCCCGTCGCCATCGTTGATAAAGGCATCCTTTACGTAGCGTATGCTCTTCACCATGAACAGCCTTTCCTGTTCAGAATATACGGTTTTGTGGTGCTTATAGTGCTGAATCGTGGTGTCGGAGCCTATCCCTACATAGAGGTCACCATAGCGAGCGGCTTGCTTAAAGAACTCAACGTGGCCGCTGTGGAGCAAATCGTAGCAGCCCGACACAAAGACTTTCTTGTTTGACATGGCAGGTATTTTGCTATTTATGCGCAAAGTTAGCGATATTCGGGCGATTGAACAAATATTTCTTTACAGTATTATTGTTTTTATGTACCTTTGCACCCGAATAACAATAGTATTGAAATACTGATGGACAAGAAGCAGATTCTCATCATAGCCGACATGGTGGGCTATAGCAAAGTGGCAACAACAGCCATGCTACCCATACTGTCCTATATGGGAGTGCCCACATACAATCTGCCGACAACGCTGATATCTAACGCGTTTGAGTATGGAAAGTACGGCTTTATGGAAACAACCGATTACATAAAGCAGGCACTTCCCGTGTGGCATGAGCTGGGTTTCAAGTTTGATGCCATAGCTACCGGCTTCATTCCTTCCAAGCGTCAGGCCAACATAATATCGGCTTTCTGCAAGGAACAGGCTGCTATGGGCACGCTGGTGTTCGTTGATCCGATTATGGGAGATGAGGGACAGTTCTACAATGGCATGGCTGCCGGCGAGCTTCTCGACGTGATGCGCGAGATGATAGCTGTGGCCGACCTGTGCTATCCTAATTATACTGAGGCCTGCTATCTTACTAACAGCCGGTATAAACCGCAGGGCGTTGACCGCGATGAGGCCGCACTGATGCTGGACAAGCTGCACTCCATAGGCTCAAAGTCGGCACTTATCACTTCTATTGACATTGATGGGCAGACGTCGGTGGCCGGCTACAATCACACCACGGGGGAGTATTTCTTTCTGCCTTATACCGAAATTCCGGTCCATTTCCCCGGAACCGGCGACATATTCTCGGCCATTCTTGTTGGGCATCTACTTGGTGGCGAGCCCTTAAAGCAAAGCACCCGCAAGGCAATGGACGGAGTTTACCGCCTAATAGACCTTAATAAGGACAACGAAGACAAGAACCGCGGCATACCGTTGGAACGTTATCTGAGCGTAATATAGCAAGAAAAGATGGATTGGATAGACTCTCTGTTCACACTACAGAGCGCAATGCAGGCTGTGGTGGTTATAGCTTTGATATGTGCTTGCGGATTGGCCTTGGGCAAATTGAAGGTTGGAGGCATTTCGCTCGGTATCGCTTTTGTTTTCTTTTTCGGCATTTTCGTGGGCCATTTGGGATTCAGTGTCAACGACAAAATGCTTGATTATTGCGAGACTTTCGGTCTTGTGCTTTTTGTCTATACCCTCGGTCTGCACGTGGGACCTAACTTTTTCGGCTCACTTCGCCATGAGGGTATGCCGCTAAACTTGTGGTCTCTGGCCATAATATTGCTGGGAACGGCCATGGCTGTGGCCCTTTCGTATGCTCTTAACATTCCTATGGGCGACATGGTTGGCGTACTTAGCG
>CAZUWO010000004.1:14649-37155 GCA_964623995.1 uncultured Prevotella sp.
TGCGGCCCAATCGGCCCTTGCTCACTTAGGTTTGGGCGGTCAGAGGGCTGCTCTTGCCACTGCTGTTACCTATCCTCTGGGTGTGCTTGGCGTGATAGTGGCCATTATTTTCTTGCGTAAGTTCTTCGTTAAGCCCGAAAATTTGGAGGTGAACAGGCCAGATGAGGACGACCATACTTACATAGGGCAGTACGAAATAGTTAATCCGGCCCTCAACGGTAAGCGCATCAGTGATATAGCCACTGAGGCTCAGACCAAGTTTATTATAAGTAGAATATGGCGAGATGGGCAGGTTATACTGCCGAAAGCGGATACTTACCTCTTTAAAAACGATAATCTGCTGGTGGTAACCAATAAGGAATCGGCCAGCGCCATGGAGCTTCTGTTTGGCAAACACATAGCTAAGGACTGGAATAAGGAGGAGATTGACTGGGATCATATAGACAATGACGTGGAAAGTAGGGTGATAGTGCTGACCAAGACCGTGCTTAACGGTCACCGCTTGGGCCAACTCCACCTGCGCGCAAGCTATAGAGTGAACGTCAGTCGTGTGTTTCGAGGCGACGTTAAGCTGCTTGCCACTGACGATTTGCGCCTGCAATACGGCGACAGACTTGTGCTTGTGGGGCGTCCTAAGGACATAGACGGGGCTGAAAACTTCCTTGGCAACTCTGTTAAGACGCTGAATGAGCCCAATCTTGGGGCAATTTTCCTCGGCATGGTACTTGGTTTGGCCCTTGGAACCATACCTATCAGCCTTCCGGGAATGGATAGTCCGATACGGTTGGGTATAGCCGGTGGTCCTATTATAATGGGAATACTGGTAGGAGCCCTCGGTCCGCGGTTGCATTTCATAAGCTATACCACGCGCTCGGCTTCGCTTATGCTTCGCAAACTTGGTCTTGCCCTATATCTGGCATGCCTGGGTCTCGATGCCGGAAAAGACTTTTTTGCCACCGTTGTCAGGCCTGAGGGGCTGCTGTGGGTGGGCATAGGTTTCGTGCTTACGGTGGTTCCGGTGACCATTGTAGGCTATATCGCGCTCAAGCTCAAGAAGTTCGACTTTGGTACAATAACGGGTATAATGTGCGGTTCTATGGCTAACCCGATGGCTCTCGACTATGCCAACGACACAATAAAGGGCGAAACGCCAAGCGTAAGTTACGCCACAGTATATCCGTTGGGAATGTTTGTTAGGGTAATAATAGCGCAACTACTCGTGGCTTTGTTTGTTTAAAAATCTAAAAAAATAGTTTTCAGGGCGTTCTTACGGAATTTTTTATTATATTTGCAGACAGATCAAGCCTGAATCCTGCCTATGAAGTTTTACGGTTACTTCTTATCCGCACTTCTGTTGTTATTGTTAAGTGAATCAAGTGGCATGGCCCAGCCGTCATGTACTGTTCATACGTTCGGCCTGAAGGACGGACTGAGCACCAGTGTTGTGTCAGAAGTGGAGGAAGATCAGAATGGTCTTATATGGCTTGCCTCTGTAAACGGCCTTAGTTTCTATGATGGTTACAGCTTTCATAGTCTGTATGGAAGCAGCAAAGGCTTTGATATTTTCCGGGCAAACCGCATGCTCCGGGTTGACTTTGACTCGGATAACAACCTTTGGTGCAACACAGTTTACCAGCGAATATACCGATACGACACCCACAGTTGCGTATATACTGACATTCTTGACATAATTTTCGACGGCAAAGTGCCCCCTCTCGACCTTGGAAAGCACTACAAGGGCGCAAAGGGATATATGTGGATAATGCTCAAACAAGGGAAAAGACAGTTTGTATACAAGGTTAAGAACAGTATTGCCAATAAGAAAGACGCACGCCTTGTGGCTGTAGCAGCTCTTGGAAGCAACGCAGAGGTTAAGCATATAACTACGGATAGCCGTCAAAACGAATGGATTATTTTCCCGAACTCACTTATAAGGTATAGCGATGACAACGGTAAGTCGAAGCGTTACCAATATAATAAGGTGTTCGGAACAGCCACTCAAACTTTGCTTTACAACAACAAGACTAAGTCTTTGGGTCTATATCAGGACAAGACAGAAAAGGTTTTGCCCTTCAGTATAGGCGGACTGGATGTCAATAGCGTAGTGGAGACAGCCAAAGGCTATTTGCTCTTGGGTACGAATGAAGGCATTTTCAAACTCAATTGTAAAACTCTGAAGGCAGAAAATATTACCGGTGTGGGCTCAGAATTGAACATAGAAGTGGTATATACCGACAGTCGCGGTCGCGTTTGGGGCTTTTGCGACAATGGCAAGTTGGTGCTTGTAGATGGCAAGAGCGTACGACTTGTGACCGAAAGACGCGATAATCAGTTTATGCCTACACTGAGTGAGAACGATATTTTCTTTGAAGATAATAACCATAACATTTGGCTTGCTCCAAAGAATCAGGCTTTCGGCTATTATGATGAGGCTCTTGGGGAGATTGTTCCCTACAAATTGTCGTCGCAAGAGGCACCTTTCTTCACCTTGGGAGAGATACATCGCTGCTTCAAGAAGGGCGATAACTGCATGTGGCTTGTAGATGGACACACCCTGTTGCTGCTGACCTTCAAGCCTTATCGCTTCCAATTCACCCATTTGGAAGATAACCAAGAGGTGAGGGCTTTGGCCCTTGACAAGCGAGGACGCATTTGGATTGGCAACGATATGGGCAAGGTGGCTGTGATGGATAAGCGCGGTTCGAAACCTGTTTTCCTTGGACCAGACGGTAAATTCACTGCTATGCCAGAGCGTCTTGCTGGAAACATACGCTCACTCTATTGCGACGACAAGGAGAGAATATGGATAGGAACGCGTGGTGACGGAATTCTGATATACGAAAATGGCCGTATAAGCCGTATAAGTCCCACGGAAGACGGCAGAGGTGGTACGCTTAACAATGGTAATGTGTATGATTTCATGCAGTTGTCAGATGGCCGCATGCTTGTTGCTACATATGGGGGAGGCCTTAATATTGCCACTAAAGGCAAGTCGGGGTGGTTTTTTGCCAACAACTCTAATGGCCTGTTGAATTATCCTAAGCGTGGTTTCAACAAGATGAGGCGCATAAGCCGCACCAAGAAAGGGGTGATATTGGCATCCACAACCGATGGTATCATAACCTTTGATGGCTCTTCCAAGACGATAAAACGATTCTATCGGACCACAAGAATTGAAGGCGACACCACCTCGTTGCTGTCGAGCGATGTGATGTGTGTGCTGCCAGAAGCAGATGGTACCGTGTATGTGGCGTCGCGAAGCGGGGGATTGCAGAAGATAATATCACGCAATTTGCTTGCTGATAATCTGAAGCTTACAAAGTCGACGGGCGTAAATGTGTCGGAAGGAGTAATGCTTTCCATTATCGATGACAATGCCGGTCACCTGTGGGTAGTACGCGAACAGAGCATAGACCGGATATCAAAAAACGGCCATCAGATAGGTGTGTTTACAACAAATGAGCCCGGTCAGCGTCTTGTCCTGACTGAATGCGCATCGGTTTATGATGCTTCGACTGGCAAACTATATCTTGGTGCGCTTGGCGGACTGGCCGTTGCAAACATAAAAGCATTCTCACGCAACAGCGATAAAAGTTCAATAGTGTTTACAAACGTAATGTTCCAGGGTGATGACAGGCCGAGAATGCTGCTCAATGCAAACAGGCTCGACGTTCCCTCAGACAAGCGTTCGCTCACGATATCGTTTGCAGCGCTCGACTATGACGACCATTCCAACATTCATTATGCCTATATGCTGGAAGGCGTGGACAAGGGATGGAACTACACTCCCTATGGAAACAGCGCATCTTACAACAACTTGCCGGCCGGAACCTTTACGTTCAGAGTGAAGAGTACCGACAACAACGACATCTGGCAGGACAATGAGCGCACTATTACCATACACGTTGAGCCCGTGTTTGCTGAGACAGTGTGGGCCAAACTGTTGCTGTTGGTGCTCATTCTCATTGTAGGCTGGGGGCTGTTGAGCTACTGGAACGGTCGCAAACAACTGCAACTGGACCGCAAAATGACCAAACTGCGCAACGATTTCTATTCAGAGATAGGCCATCAGCTGCGCACTCCGCTGGCCCTTATAGGTTCTCCGGTAACCGAAGTGCTGCGTACAGCCACGCTGGGCGATACAGAACGCAAGATGCTTGAGATGGTTCAGCGCAATGCCCGCAAGATGCTTGACCTCGTAAACAGACTACTCAACTACGACAAAGCTGACAATTATTTGGTTGATGACAACAATGCGCCGGTGTTCTCTAACTTCAGCGAGGTCGAGGAATCGGAGCCACAGCAAGACACTAAGTTGCTTGTGGTGGAGGACAACGACGACCTTCGCAGTTTCCTTAAGTCGATATTGTCGTCAACTTATCAAGTGGTGACAGCCCGAAACGGGCAGGAGGGGCTTGAGAAAGCATCAACAGAAGCTCCAGATTTCATAATAACCGACGTGATGATGCCCATTATGGATGGCATGACAATGGTGCATAAACTGAAGCAAGACCCAAATACGAGTCACATTCCGGTTATCATTCTCTCGGCAAAAGCATCAATGAGCGACAGGCTTGAAGGCTTGCGCGAGGGCGTAGACGACTATATTACGAAGCCATTCTCGGCCAAATATCTCAAGGTTAGGGTAGAGAACATACTCTCAAGGCGCCGGCTTATGCAGCAGTCATTGCTGGGAAAGATAGACAAGGTACCTGCTATGACCGACGTGGAGATGCCACAAATCGTGGACAGTGATAAGGTGATGATAGAGAAACTTACCAAGTTCATAGAAGAAAACATAAGTGACAGTGACTTGAAAGTGGACGACTTGGCCAGCGCTGTCTGCCTTGGCCGCACGGTGTTTAATGACAAGATGAAGAGCTTGGTAGGCCTAACGCCTAACCGTTTCCTTATTCACGTTAGATTGGAGCGGGCAAAGTACCTCATAGTAAATTCACAATTCACGTTCTCAGAGATAGCAGGCAAGGTGGGATTCTCTGATTCTCGCTACTTCAGCAAGTGCTTCAAGCGCGAAGTTGGGCTAACTCCGTCGGAATATAGAGACCAAAAGCAGGGGCAGGAAAAGCAAGATTGAGGCTCCATTTGCAGGTGTTCGGACTTCTGAAAGAGGCCGATGGGAATTGCTGTGTTTATGCTATTACACTTTTTTAATAGTTTAAACAGGCGTCCAAACGTATATTTTTGTTATCTTTGCGAAAAAGTTTACAAAGACAATGAAGACTAATTACGAACTCCGCTATGCGGCTAACCCGGAAGATGCACGCCATTATGACACTGCGCGCATAAGAAAAGACTTTTTGATAGAAACCCTATTCGTTCCCGATGAGGTCAATATGGTATACTCAATGTATGACCGTATGGTTGTGGGAGGTGCGATGCCAGTCAATGAAAAGTTGATACTGGAAGCCATTGACCCTCTTAAGGCTACTCATTTCACCACGCGTCGCGAGGTGGGAGTATTCAATGTGGGCCTTGGTGAAGGTGTTGTCACCGTTGGCGACGAGACCTATATCCTCGGCTACAAGGAGGCTTTGTATATAGGTAGAGGTGAGCGCGATGTAGTGTTCAGCAGCAAGAATCCCGATCAGCCGGCTCTTTTCTACTTCAATAGCACTACTGCCCATTGCGAATATCCTAACCGCAAGATTACAAAAGAGAACGCAATCGTGGCCCATTTGGGTTCTCTCGAAATGTCGAATGAGCGTAACATAAACAAGATGATCGTAAATCAGGTGCTGCCAACATGCCAATTGCAGATGGGTATGACCGAACTGCAAACCGGAAGCGTTTGGAACACCATGCCGGCCCATATACACAGCCGCCGCATGGAGGCCTATTTCTATTTTGAAGTGCCCGATGGACAGGCCGTTTGCCACCTAATGGGACAGCCAAATGAAACCCGCGACATCTTCGTTCACAACAATCAGGCTGTACTCTCGCCTGAATGGAGCATCCATGCCGGTGCAGGCACTCACAACTATACTTTCATTTGGGGTATGGGTGGTGAGAATCTGGACTACGGAGATCAGGACTTCTTCGATATAACAGACTTAAAATAATACATCAAAACACACAAAAAAGATGGATACCTTTTCAAAGAATTTCTCACTTGAGGGCAAGGTTGCCCTTGTAACAGGTGCCGCTTATGGCATCGGTTTCGCCATAGCAGAGGCTTTTGCCAATGCCGGCGCCAAGATAGCATTCAACTGTCGCAGTCAGAAACACATGGATCAGGCTCTTGCTGACTATAAGGCCAAGGGCATAGATGCCAAGGGCTACATTGCCGATGTAACCGATGAGGAGCAGGTTAAGGCTCTTGTGGCAAGCGTGGAGAAGGAACTTGGTACGATAGATATATTGGTAAACAATGCCGGAATCATCAAGCGCATCCCAATGGAGGAGATGAGCGTGGCTGACTTCAGGCAGGTGGTTGACATCGATCTCAATGCTCCGTTCATCGTGAGCAAGGCGGTTATACCTGGAATGAAAAAGAAAGGCCATGGCAAAATAATTAATGTTTGTTCTATGATGAGCGAGTTGGGCCGCGAAACAGTCTCGGCTTATGCTGCCGCTAAGGGTGGATTGAAGATGCTTACCCGCAACATCTGCTCTGAATTTGGTGAATACAACATTCAGTGCAACGGCATAGGCCCGGGCTATATCGCTACTCCGCAGACAGCACCGCTGCGTGAACGCCAGCCGGATGGTAGCCGTCATCCGTTCGATAGCTTTATTGTGAGCAAGACTCCTGCCGGCCGTTGGGGCACGCCTGAGGACCTAATGGGACCTGCTGTGTTCCTTGCCTCTGATGCAAGCGACTTTGTCAACGGTCAGATTCTTTATGTAGACGGTGGTATTCTTGCCTACCTTGGCAAGCAGCCTAAGTAATTAACTGAATCAGAAAAATACAATCCCCCACATTGCTTTTTGCAGTGTGGGGGATATTTTTTTGTGGTATCGCCGACTGCAGTACCGCCCGCTGCAATGCGCTTTTTGGGCCACGGCATGAGTATGGAATTGCCGTAATTTTGTTACGGCGGCCTTGTAAACTCATTACGGCACTCTCGTAATCGCGTTACGAAAGCCCCGTAACGTCGTTACGGGAGTGCCGTAATCATATTACAGAAGTTCCGTAACAGGATTACGGGCGATGATGTTCTGAATGCTATGGTTTTTGTGCCCGTTTGCTTGTACCTTAGTGTTGGATTCAAAATAGGAAAATGCAAGCATAAACGGTTATGTTAGGTGGTGCAAAAATACAATATTTTAAGGCTGAAAACAAGTTTTTCGAGTCTTTTTAAAGATTGCAAGGGCGAGCCGGTTATGCTTGTTTTGCGATCCATTCTCGTGCTTCGGCTTGCCATTTGTGCTTTATCCGGCTAACCATTATGCCTTTTGGCAATTCCTTTCTTGCAGAAATTAAACAAAAACTCTCCTGCCTCGTTAGCCGAAAGCAGGAGAGTTAAATTTTGGTTAAGCCCATTTAAGGCTTTGTTACTTCTATTTTAGTTCCATCCTTGGTTCTGATTGTAGAGACCAGGTTTGATACTCATCTGGTTGGAAGGAATAGGATAGAGATAACGTCCGTCAACAACAGACGACACATCAGTACCTGCTGGGTTGTTGTAGCTGTTGAACTTGTTTATGATATCCTGCTTCCAAGTGCCATAACGCACCTCATCGAACCAGCGAACGCCCTCACCGAAGAGCTCAAGTTGACGCTCAAGGCGGATGTATTTGGTTGCTTCCTCGGCCGTGCAGTTGGTAGGTCTGAGGTCAACACCGGCGCGATTGCGAATCTGATTCACTTGTGCCATGGCCTCAGAAATATTGCCTTCGCTCACGAGAACTTCGGCATAGAGCAGCATCATGTCCTCAATGCGAATCACTGGGTAGTTAACTGGCCAGTCGTAGTAGTCCTTAAGTGTGCTCTCTACGGTCTGATCTACGCCGAATTCCTGGCATTTACGCTTTGATGGGAAGTACTTGTAGTTGATGGCATTGGTCTGTTGTGATGTAGTAACACCGTCAACTGTAACGTCTTCATACAAACGTGAGTATGTAGGATAAGTTGCATTCTCACCATCGTAGCCAAGGATGTAGGAATAGCCTTCGCCGCGAAGGTCCTTATGACCTGTACCCTGAACGCGCTCAAATTCATACATCAGAGCCTTGTTAGGCCAGATAGAGTTGCCGAATATACGGATATTGGTGTATGAAGGTGGCAGAGCCGGGCTCATGTCGAATATGGCTGGGTTACCCGAACCGCCTGCTCGATACTGTATTGCGAATACGGAGTACTTGTTGTTGTTGCTTGGCAGCCACTGAGAACGCCAGTCGTCGATGGTCGGAGCCCAGTAATCGTTCTTCTTTGCCAGCAATTGTGTCAGATAAGTCTTGGCAGACTGCATTGCGCCGGCTTCATTAAATGGGAATCCTGCCAGCTGCATGTAAACCCTGGCAAGCATGCCTTGGGCTGCACTCTTATCGGCACGGCCTGTTACCGATGCACCAAGAGCGTTAACAAGGTGTCCTTTCTCTGGCAGATTGTTTACAGCGAACTCCAGGTCTGGTATTGTTACGGTTTCAATAACGGTCTTAGCGTCTGACTGACCCACTGAATTTGCCTCATTAGAAGACATAGGGGTGGTGATCATTGGCACGTTACCGAAGAGTCGGGCCAGTTCAAAGTAGGCCCAGCCACGCAGGAAATGAGCTTCGCCAAGGAACTGATTCTTGATAGCATCGCTTGTAAATCCAGTGCAAGCGTCAATCTTCTGAATCAAGGTGTTGGCGTCATAAATAAGCTTATACCATGTATTCCAAGTTTGTTCGAATGTAATCTCGGATGCAGTAGCCCTCCAGGCGCCTATCTCAGAATAGGAACGCTCGCCATCTGGCCGTGGTTCCACCCACATGTTGTCCGATCTTACCTCCGACATGTACCAATATTCGTAATCGGAAACATAGCGAAGGTCGGCATAGATGCCTAGAACTCCTTGGTTGCACTGTGATGGAGTGGAATAAAAACCATCAGGTGAGAGCTGGTCGCGGGGCGGTGTCTCAAGGTAATCATCACCGCAAGATGCGAAGCCAAACAGTGCAACGGCACTCAAAAAGAATATATTTTTAAGTTTCATATTGTTGTTTGCTGATTGAGTTAGAACGTTAAGTTAATACCGAAGTTGTACGATTTGGCTGTTGGATAGCCACCGTAGTCAAGTCCAAGGGCTGTAGTGCCACCGGGAACTCCGCTCTTTGCTGTGTTGGCAGCTTCAGGTGAGAATCCGTTATAGTAGTGATCGTAGCGGTAAAGGTTCTCCAGTGATACGAAGAAACGCAGGTTGGAGATGAATTTAGACTTCAAAGGCACTGTGTAACCTACAGTTACGTTCTTCAAACTTACGTAGTCTGAGCTCCAAAGCCAGCGAGAGTCGCAAGTACCACCAGTAGTTGTACTCAGGATATAAGGTGTTTTGCCGTCGCCGGGCTCATCTTCTGACCACCAGGCATTGGTCCAGCAGTCCATCACATTGCCCAGAGCGCCCATTGAAGGACGGTCGATTGCACGTCCGAAAGCACCGTAAATCTGGCCACCGAACTGACCTGTGATAAGGATAGAAGCGTCAAATCCCTTCCATTGGAATGTATTTGTAAGACCAAAGGTAACCTTTGGGGTTGGCTGACCTAGGAATACACGGTCATTTTTGTATGAGAAGTCACCATCGCCATTCACGTCTTCGTAGCGGATGTCACCTGGCTTGATGGTTGTTCCACCATTGAATGTAAGTCTGCTTACACCCACTTGCTGTGCGTAGGCATCGATTTCAGCTTGGTTTTTCCAAACACCGATAGCGTGAAGCATATAGAATGCGTTGGCAGGGTGGCCCACCATGAGCACGTTAGATGTGTTACCGTTGTCTCCTACGCCGTTCCAGCCTGAGTAAATAGGTGTATCGTCGGAGCCAAGGCTCTTCACTTCGTTGTGGTTATATGCAATATTGAAGCTTGTGCTCCACTTGAATGCTCCAACAAAGTTGTGAGAAGTGGCCTCAAACTCAAGACCCCAGTTCTTGATATCGCCAAGATTGTCCCACGCTGTTGTGAAACCTGAAGCTCCAACAACTGGTACCTCATACAGAAGGTCCTTTGTTGTCTTTGTATACCAGTCAACAGAGAACTGCAACCTGTTGTGAAGGAATCCAAAGTCGAGTGCTAAGTCGGTTGAATGTGTCTTCTCCCAGCTCAGATCTTTATTGGCAATAGTGTTGGCATAGTATCCGCTCATGCCAGCGTATACTGCACTAGTGAGCGTGCTATAGGCAGCAGTGGCGTCGATTTGGTTGTTACCGGTAACACCATAGCTTGCACGGAGCTTTAAGGTATCCCACCAAGAAGCCATAGGCGAGTTCTTCCAGAACTTCTCATTGCTGATCATCCAGCCTGCGCTTACTGCAGGGAAGGTACCCCATTTGTGGTCTGAGCCGAATACAGAGCCACCATCGGTACGCAGAGAAGCTGATAACATGTAACGTCCATCGTAATCATATGAAGCACGACCGAAGAAAGACTCCATTCTGCTTGGTGTCAGTTCTGTAACTGTATTGGTATATACAGTGAGCAGAGATCCATCGAATGATTTGCGAACAGCATCGTTCGGGAAGTTGTTACGGAAATATTGGTCGGTGGAAGCACCGATATTGCTTTGCTCTGTCGACATACCGTACATGAGGCTTACACCATGCTTGCCGAATTGCTTGTCGTAATTGACCAAAGCTTGCAGCAAAGTGGTCCATTGACGCTGCGTCTGGTGACGGCCACGGGAGTGAACACCCTCGCCCTCAGCCCATGTACTCTGAGCTCCTGAAGTCATATAGTAGCTATTGTCGCGGTCGAAATAAGTTGCGGCAGCTGAGAGTTCAACTTTCAATCCGTCTAAAGGAGTGATGCGAATGAAGCCATTTCCAACGAGCCTCATATCACGATTGCGGTTCATTATGCCTTCCATCATGGCCAGAGGGCTTGCAGAACCACCGCCCCAGAAGTACTTATTGTGGCCTTCTGAGTTAGTATAGTAGCCTGCATCTGGTTCAGCGACAGGTGTCATAGCCAGTAAGTGGTGGATTTCTGAATCCTTTCCGTTTGCAGTACCAGTGTTGTTGGATACGATATAGGTAGGAGCAAGGTTCAATCCTACAGTAAAGTACTTGTTGATCTTGCTTTCCACTTTGGCGCGGAAATTGATTCGCTGATAGTCTGTATTGACAATAAGACCGTCTTGCTTCATATAGCCACCCGAAACCAAGTAGTTCAGGTTGTCGGTGCCACCCTGTATGCCTACATTATAGTCGCGAATGGAAGCGCTACGGAACATTTTGTCCTGCCAATCGAGCAGTGCCAGTTGACCTACATTTGAGTCATAGGTGTGTGCTGCCTGTGTTTCGGCGTCGAGATACTGGAACCAACGGTCGTCGTTGATATATAGTCCGGATTGGGAAGTACCAGCTTTGATGCCCACATTGGCCAAACGAGTGGCACTATCATCCTTGATGCTGGCGCCGTTTATGCCGTGTTGCTTGCAGTATTGCAGGTAGTTGGCATCATTCCAGCGCATTTTGAACTTCATCCACTCACGTGCTGTCATGATGTCGAGCTCCTTTTCTGGACGCTGGAAACCAACAGTGGCGTTGAAAGTGATAGTAGGCTTGCCGTTCTTGCCACGTTTTGTGGTAACGATAACAACACCGTTAGAACCACGGCTACCATAGATGGCGGCCGAAGCATCATCCTTCAGGACTTCCATGCTCTCGATATCGGCTGGGTTCAGCGAGCTAATGGTGGTCATTGGCACACCATCGACCACGTAGAGAGGGTCGGAACTTGCGTTGACAGATGCGGCACCACGCACACGGATCTGCATGTCGGCACCAGGCTCACCGTTGGTTATACGGGTCTGAACACCGGCAAGCTGGCCTTGTAGGGCCTGCTCAGCACGGGCTAACGGACGGTCCTTGATGGATTCTCCGCTCATTTTGGCCACGGCAGAAGTAAGATTACTCTTCTTTACGGAACCATAACCGATAACTACCACGTCATCGAGGGTCTTGTTGTCGGGCTGGAGAGAGATGCTTAAGTTGGTTTGGTTACCCACTTTCACACTTCCGCTCTTGTAACCGACGTAACTTACGTCTACAACATCGGATGGTTTGGCTGAGATTTTGAAGTTACCGTCAAGGTCTGTAATGGCTGCTGTCTTTCCATCAACCATAACACTTGCGCCGATAACGGGCTCGCCATTCTCATCTTTCACTTGTCCCGTAATGGTGTTTTGGGCAAATGAAAGTGAAGCCATAGCGGTCATGCAAAGCAAAACCATGCTTCTTTTAAGGCTTTTCTTCATGTTTTATAAACTTTAGGTCTAATAATAAGGTTGGTTATGTGAGTGCAAAATTATATTAATACGAGCAATAAAGCTATTAATTTTTGAGAAAATACCCCTTAACTTTGATAAGTATGCTGATTACTTTCATATTTGAACTTTAAATAGTTTGATTGAAACAGAGAAAATACTTACTTTTGTTTTGTCAAACAAACTATTATAAAACATGGACGATAAACTGTTATTTTGCGGGCTGGCCCTTACTTCAGCTATTCCTGCAATGGCTCAGAAAGCCACTCCTAAGGCCACACCCGACCGCCCTAACATTATCTTTATACTTGCCGATGACATGGGTTACGGCGACTTGCATTGCTATGGAAATAAGTTCATAGAGACGCCAAACATAGACCGATTGGCTGCTACAGGCACCCGATTCGACCAGTGCTATGCGGGCAGTGGTATATCTTCGCCTTCCCGTTGTTCGCTTATGACGGGCAAGAACACAGGAAAGACGCGCATAAGGGATAACCAGTGTCCCGTGGGAGGGCTCCGCGGCATTAAGATTACGCCGGATGGAGACACCATTTACAACCGCAGGGCCAACCTATTGCCTACCGATACCACTATAGCCACAGTGCTTCGCACGGCCGGTTATCGCACTTGCTTGGTCAATAAGTGGCATCTCGACGGCTACGACCCGGGGGCATCGCCTAACCATAGAGGCTTTGACGAGTTCTATGGGTGGACCATTTCGACACCGAAAAGTAATGGAACATATTATTATTACCCTGATTATCGCTTCCACGGCGATGAGTTGGTGAACATATCTGAAAACCAGCACGATGCACATGTGCTGCATAACACGGAGATTTCCACCAACGATGCCATAGGATTCATAACCCGCGAAAAGGACCATCCGTTCTTCTTGTACCTTGCTTTCGATGCTCCGCACGAGCCATACCATATGGACGATACGTCGTGGTACGATGACAACGGGCAGATGACGGACAAAGCGCGCCGCTATGCCTCGCTTATAACCCACATGGACTATAACATCGGACGGTTGCTTGGGGCACTGCGCGAGCTGGGACTTACGGAACGGACTCTCATTATCTTTGCTTCAGACAATGGCGCGGCTGTTCAGGCACCAGTGAGGGAGCTGAATTGCGACGCCGGATTGCACGGACACAAGGGCCAACTCTACGAAGGAGGCATCCGTGTGCCAATGATCGTAAACCAACCGGGTAAGGTTCCCGTTCAGAAACTTAACAATATAGTCTACTTTCCAGACTTAATGCCAACTCTGGCTTGGCTTACCGGAAGCGAGAAGAGTTTGCCCAAGGACATAGATGGAATGAATATACTGCCTCTTTTCTACGGAAAGCGGCTCGATACCGACAACAGACTGCTCTACTGGGAGTTCCCCGGCAAGCAGAGAGCGGCCCGAAAGGGAGACTGGAAGGCCGTAACAGTGAAGCCGAACCAACCACTTGAGCTATACAACATAAAGGAAGACCCCGAGGAAAAGGTGAATTTGGCCGCCAAATATCCCAAGATGGTGAAGTGGTTTGACAGCGAAATGCGCAAGCAACACCATCCATCAGAGTGTTGGCCCATAGCTGGCGAGCCAGCTTATAAGCAGATAGAGGCCGAGAAGGGTAAGTAAGCGACATCTTGCTTTGGCCGCTCTACGGGGTGGTCAAAGCAAGTTGTCGGCAAAATGATCAACCCAAGAACTCATCATCGAACCTATCGTCTTTTCCCCAAGCCACATGCTTTAATGTCTTGCAGAAGGTGACATTTTCATCAGTGTTTGACAAACTGATGCCCATTCTTCTGAGACATTGTTTTTGTATGTCGAAATTAAGCCTTTTCTTTATAAAGCGACGGCTGTAATTGGTCTCATCTTCAGAAGGCAGCAACTTGCCAGACTGGTAGAACACCCATCGTGGATCGTCCCTGTATGCCATGACTATTCTTTCTTCTGCATTTTTGTCTGTGTATAGCATTTGCGACATAGTATAATCTGTTCCATTAGAAAATGCCCATTGAAAACGTTTGCAACCTAATTTACTTCTTTAAAACTAATATTCGTTGAGTATCAATGTGTTATCTCATGTCTGTTGCAATAATGTTCAAAAATTTCGTTAATAACTGAACTCTCAGATAAATAACTATAAATGTCATCATTTCATTTTAGAAGGTTTAACGTTCTACTTTTGAAGACGTAAGTAGGCTGAGTTTAATATTATGCCATTATTGTTCTGGGGTTGTGATTTTATTGTACCAAAATTTTTATTAGCAATAGAAAATAAGTATTTTTGCAAAGTAAAGATAAAGAAACTACTATTAATAATGACATTCCACTTTAACGGACAGTAATCTTAATTGTAAAGAAAACAACGAAGGGAGATATGCATGCCAAATAGTAACGATAAAAACAACAAGACAGATAATTCCAAGAAGTTTAGTAACTTCGGGGAGTATCTTTATTGGGCATATGCGAACCTGCAGATGCTTTGCTATGCACTCAACTCTAAGACTCCGAAATTTGACAGGAAATGCTTTATGATAAGGTCTAAGGCATTCAAGGCATATAAAGAAGGACGTTGGAACATCCATGACTTAATGCAGTTTAATGTAGCCAAGATTAGAAATAACAACTTCTGTTGGTATTGTGGAAGGGTGTTGCCGCCGAATGAACTTACAATCGACCACGTTTTTCCTCGCAGTAAGGGCGGTGATAATGATATGGACAATATTATCATGGTATGTAAAAGTTGTAATTCTTCAAAGAGTAATATGGATTTGTTTGAATGGTACAAGGAAGTTCGTAAAGAGTGGCCTCCACTGAATGTCCTTATTCACTATATGAAGAACATATACCTCTATAGCAAGGAAAACGGCTTGATGGAAAAGCAATTGGATGAGTTAGACAACATGAAGTTGCCATTCAACTATCGGTATATCCCACTGAAATATCCACAGCCAGTAGATTATAGCTCGGATTCCTTTAAAGATTAAGCATTGCACAATGGCAAAAAAGCGTAAGAACCATTTTTTGCTTTCTGTCTGGTTTTTAGTTAGATTTGCCTAGAATAACTTTTGAGCAAAGATAAGAATAATGCGTTTTTCAAAAAAGCTTTTCTACCATAATTTACTAAGACAATGATTAATATTTTCCATCTTCATCTTTTTCTGTGTAGCATAAGATCTTTCTCTACGTAGAAAAAGATCTTTTTCTACGTAGATTACAAAATCAGAAGAGGCTCTTTTGCCCCACGAAAGCATTGCTTTTGCCCAATAAAACCAGTCATAGCGATTAGTGCGTGTTATTATAGTGCGGCATTGGATTTATGGATGCAAGTTGGAAAGTAGGTTTGCAGGCAATCAGGAAAATCCGTATGGCGACGGTAATGTGCGCAAGGTCGTTTCGGCAGATAATGGCAAGTAAACGCTGCCAAACGAAAATCCCCATGCCGGGGCAGTTCCAGCATGGGGATTGTTCATTTAAAATTAAGGGTTGAAAATTTGAAGTTGGAAGTAAAACTTGAAACTTTCAATATTAACTTTCAAACTTACTCCTCGTCATTGTGGACATATAGATTCCAACCAAGGTAATTCTCGATGGCGTCCTTGAGTATGTCGGCCACGTCGGTACGCACAAGTGCCACATGGTGTTCGAAGCCGTTACGGCAGATGAACTTCATGAGTTTCTGCAGCTTATCCACCTTTGTTACGGCAATGCAGCCATCCATTCCGTACGGATCGTCGGTGATTTCGCCTTCGCCAAGGTATGCTTTTATCTCGCCCTTCGGGTCGTCTGTGGAGATGCGGAAGAAGGTAAAAGGACCTGCACTCACCTTTGCGTCGATGGCGCCAAAGGTTCGCACCTTGCCCAAAGTACGTCCAAGTACGCCCAGCGGGGTCAGCTTCAGGTCGTTGTTGCCAATGAACGAGCGTGGGAAATTGCCGCAGTGGGTGCATACACACTTGTTGCGGTCGTCGGCAAAGTTGTTGTTCCAGTCGGCAATTGCGGCAGCCTTGCCCGATGCAAGGTGCAGAGCAAGCATAGAAACGGCACCAGTCACGTCGGTTTCGCATGCACACGGTATGCCCAAATCGCCGAGCATGGCCATTGTTATACACGGTGCGGCACCGTAGTTCTTCTCTAGCGAATCCCAGCATTGTAGTGCGAGGGCGTCAACTTGGTTCTCACGGACCCAGTTCTTTACGGCTACGCCGAACTTAGCCTGTACTTTCAGCTTCTCTTCGTAGCTTTCTGGCACCTTGGCATATTCATGAATGTCTTTCAGATTCTGAATCAGCGCAGGATCGTCGTCGGCAATCTTCTGTGCGGCAAAGATGAGTTCACTCATGTCGGCCGGCACCACCGTGATGCCATAGTGCTGCAACAGCTTCTCGCTTGCACGGCAAGTGTTGAATCCCAGTGGTCTTGTGCCAATCTGGCCAATGCGGCAATGGCGCAGAGTGTTGACCACTCGGCATACTCCTGCAAAGTGGTTGAGGTCCTTCACCAGCGAGTCGCTGTATATAGAATATGTATGTTGGGATGTCAGACTGAACGGAATACCATACTGATATAGGTTGTTGCAGACTGAAATCTTGCCGCAGAAGGCGTCGCGCCTGCTGTCCAAATCCACCTTGTTGTTGTCATCGTCGCATGCTTGAACAAGGATAGGCACGTTTAGTTCGGCCCTACTGATGGCGTTTATTATACCAATCTCGAAACCGAAGTTAGGCAAACTCACTACGATACCGTCTATTTCGTCGCGGTGTTCGCGGAAAAGGCGTGCGCATTTCACACCGTCCTCGAGCGTCTCTATGCTGCTTGAGCCCGTGGGAGTGGCGTCTTCAGGCAGTATTACGTACTCATAGCCTTGTTCTTCTATAGTTTTGAGCAACTGTTTTTTTACGTCGCGTGCCAATTCGGAATTGAAATAAGCTCTCGTTCCGATTATCACGCCAAAGCATAATTTATTGTTCTTCATAATGCTATTGTTTTTTTAAGTAGTCTTTTTTTTATCCCTTTCATTTGAGCAATAATTCCACTGCTTTGTGCCAACCATCATATTGTGGCTGCACTTCTGCGGCAGTATGGACTGGGCTTATAGGCTTATCGGCTTTCCATACCTTCATTGCGTCGTCGGCAGAAGTCCATGTTCCGAGGGCAAACTTGTTGGCAACGAGTGCTCCGAAGGCTGAAGCGTCTTCCACTTCGGCCCTTACTACTGGCGCTTGCAGCAAGTCTGCCTGGAATTGCATGAGGAAATGGTTCTTGGTAGGTCCGCCATCCACTCGCAGTTCGTGCAGTTTAATACCAGCCTTACCGGTCATTGCGCCTGCAAGATCGGTAATCTGATAAGCAATAGACTCAAGTGCGGCACGCACTACATGAGCTTTTGTGGAGTTGAGGGTTAGTCCGCACAACATGCCACGGGCCGTATCGTTCCACCATGGAGCACCAAGGCCTTGGAAAGCAGGCACAAAATATACTCCTCCATTGTCGCTAACTGATGTGGCCAGGCCTTCAGTCTCGCCGGCAGAGTTTATCAACTGCAACTGGTTCTGAAGCCATTGCAGCGTGGCTCCAGTGCAGTGAATGTTGCCTTCGAATGCAAAGAACGTCTTTCCGAGTACTGAAAATCCTACCGAAGTAACAAGTCCTTCTGGTGCCAGTGCTGGATTCTCACCGATGTTGACCATCACTGAAGAGCCGGTACCATAAGTGGCTTTGCCGAATCCTGCCTTAAAGCACATCTGACCCAATAGTGCGCCGTGGCTGTCGCCAAGCACTCCGGCTATGCTTATGGGGTTATCGAAGAGTCCCCCAATTGTCGTTTCGCCGAAAACAGCGTCGCATGGCTTTGGCTCTGGCATCATTGAACGTGGTATTGTCAGTATCTTTAGCAGCTCATCGTCCCATGTCAACGTGTGGATATTGAAGAGCATGGTGCGCGAAGCATTGGTATAATCGATGGCATGCACCCTTCCTTCAGTAAGTTTGAATATGAGCCAGGAGTCGATGGTGCCGAAACAGAGCTCGCCTTGTTCTGCTTTTTGGCGTGCACCGTCCACATTGTCGAGTATCCACTTGGCACCACTGCCTGCGAAATACGGGTCGATGAGCAGTCCGCTACGCTCCCTTACAAGCTCGCTATAACCGTCTTTTTTCAGCTGATTGCATATTTCGGCACCTCGCATGCATTGCCAAACTACTGCATGGCATACGGGACGGCCTGTCTTTCGCTCCCAAACAACAACCGTTTCGCGCTGATTAGTGATGGCGAGCGAGAAGTTATTATCCTTGCTTTTGTGTCCTTCAACTACGGCAGTTATAGCCTTTAGCGTGTTCTGATAGATTTCTTCAGCATCATGTTCCACCCATCCGGCCTTCGGATAGTATTGCTTGTGGGCCACCGAAGCGCGCTCCACGATATGGCAATCCGTATCGAAGAGAAACGCTTTCGTGGCTGATGTGCTTTGATCTATTACTATTGTATACTCCATACTCTTTTAGCCTAAGAGTTGTTTGGCAGCCTTATATATACCGTTGAAGTCGAATCCGTAGTGTCGGAACACTTCTTCGTGGCTCCCATGGAATACATTTTCATCGGGAACGCCGAGTATCCTCATCGGGACAGGGCAGTTTTGAGTCACCACTTCGGCAACAGCACTGCCTAAACCGCCAAAAATACTGTGTTCTTCGGCAGTAACGATGCGCCCTGTCTCACGTGCGGCCTTGATAACGGCATCGTTATCGAACGGCTTAAGTGAGAACATGTCAAGCACTCTGGCGTGTATGCCTTCCTCTTCCAGCATCTTTGCAGCCTCGAGGCAGTGCACCACGGTCTCGCCAGTGCCTATAAGGGTTATGTCTTTGCCATCTTTTAAGGTGTTGGCTTTGCCTATCTCGAATGGGAAGTTATCGTCAGTGTAAACGTCTGGCACAGCATTGCGGCCTACACGCACATAGGCTGGGCGTGGATTCTTGGCCAATTCGATGCAGAGTTTGCGTGTTTGACGCACGTCTGATGGCAGAAACACCTGCATGCCAGGGAAGCAACGCAGTACGGCTATATCGTGAAGACTGTGGTGAGTAGCACCTAACTGGCTGTAAGCGGTGCCTCCGCTAACGCCACAAATAGTAACAGGCATTTGTGAATATGCCACATCAACTTTTACTTGTTCCAATGCACGGGCCACGTAGAAGCAGGCCGGGCCAAAGATGAATGGCTTTTTGCCTGCCGAAGCCAGTCCTGCGCTGATGCCAACAGCGTCCTGTTCGGCTATGCCACATTCAACAAACTGTTCCGGAAGTTCCTTTACGAAGTCGCCGAGGGTTGCTGATCCGGTTGCGTCGGTTGTTACTGCAATTATATCTTTATCCTCTTTTGCCAGCTCAAGCAGTGTTGAAGTAAAGCTCTTGCGGCAAGGTATCTTATTGTTTTCCAGCATTTTTTCTTTCTGTTTTAGGTTGTTTACTCTTCCTCAGCTTTCTCTATTCTCACCTCAATTTCCTTCTCTGCCTCAGCAAACTGTTCGGCATTGGGCACTCCATGATGCCATTTGGCTACGCCTTCCATGAACGAGACGCCTTCACCTTTGGTGGTATGAGAGATAATAAGGTGCGGCTTGTGATTGTTGTAGTCTATCTTTCCCATAGTCTCAACAATGCTGTCAATGTCATCTCCATTCTGTTCGAGCACGTCCCAGCCGAATGCCGTCCAGCGGTCATGTATGCTTTCTATAGGCATTACATCCTCTGTGTTGCCAGAAATCTGGAGGTGGTTGCGGTCAATGAAAGCAACAAGGTTATCCAAGTGATATTTATTGGCGGCCATAGCAGCTTCATATATTGAGCCTTCAGCTTGCTCTCCGTCGCCCATTACCACATAAGTGCGCCATCCGGCTTTGTCCATTTTGGCAGCAATGGCCATGCCAACACCTACGGAAAGACCATGGCCCAGTGCACCACTGTTTATCTCTATGCCCGGAATTGTTACGTCTGGATGGCCTCCAAGATGTGCATATTCCTTGCCATACTGCTCCATGTCGGAATCAGGAATGAAACCTTTGTCGTTGAGAACTGTATAAAGAGCCTCGGCACAGTGGCCTTTACTCATCACGAAACGGTCGCGATTGGGCATCTTGGGATTCTTAGGGTCAACGTTAAGTACATTGTTGTAGAGCACGGTCAGCACGTTTAGCACACTCAGGTCACCGCCAGTGTGGCCCGTTCCTCCAGCATGAATCAGGTCGATGAGCCTCAGACGAAGCTTCTCGGCCTTAATTTTAAGTTCTTTGTTTGTCATAATATTCAGTTTTTACGTATTTTTCTATTAAAATTTGACGTTTATACGACGCCCCTGTAACTATGTAGTTATGTTTCTTTAAATGTTCAATCAGCTCTTTATAATGTCTCAAAGATATTGTGCAAGTATATCCCATACGGCTATGATGTGGCATATGCTGCCCAAGAGAACAAAGAAGTGGAACACTGAATGCATGTATTTGCGGCGATGAAGTGTGTAGAACATGGCTCCGGTAATGTACATAACGCCCTCGGCTATTATCCAAACTACGGCTGCAGTGCTCACACTCTCAATGAGAGGTTTAAAGGCAACAAGCACGCAAAGCCCCATACCAACAAACGTTAGTGTCTCCATGTTGCTATGGCTTTTGATGTGTCGCAGTGAGACAATGGTTCCTGCAATGGCACAAATCCATACAAACGCAAACAATCCCCATCCCCACAGGCCTTGTTCGCGCAAGGCTATGAGCGTGATAGGGGAGTAAGAACCGGCTATGTGCCAATATATTGCGGCATGATCCCAACGGCGCAGCCGTTCTTTCCATACAGACCGGGCCGACAGTGCATGATATGTTGTTGAAGTGATGTAACTCAACAGCATACCCACAAGATATAGAGATACCGCAAAAGTGGCCCATGCGTTGTCGTGGCGGTGGCACCATACCAAGAAGATGGCACCGAAAACCACGCCGAGAAGTATACCTCCGGCGTGGCTAAATGAGTTCCATAGCTCCTCTCTATGTGAGAAATAGATCTTACGCTTCATCGTCAAGGGTGAAGTCGAGTTGCTTCTTCTCTAGGTTGGCTTGGGCAACTTTAATGCGGATAGGATCGCCAAGCTGGTATTTATGGTGATGTCTGCGACCAATGAGACAATAATTCTTCTCGTCGAAATCATAGAAATCGTCTTTCAGATCGCGCATCGGCACCATGCCTTCACAGTGGTTTTCGTCTATTTCGCAGTAAATTCCGTAATTCTGTATGCCACTAATGTGAGCGTCATAGCTTTGTCCAAGCTTGTCGCTCATAAACTCAACCATCTTATATTTTATAGAGTCGCGCTCGGCATTTTGAGCTATTTGCTCCATGTCAGAGCAGTGTTCGCACAGTTCTTCGTAGTGTTTCGCATTGGCAGAGCGTCCACCTTGGGCATAGCGGGTAAGCAACCGGTGAACCATTGTGTCAGGGTATCGGCGTATTGGTGATGTAAAGTGGGTGTAATATTCAAAAGCAAGACCGAAGTGGCCTATGTTATGCACCGAGTATTTGGCTTTCATCATAGCCCGTAGAGCCACTGTCTGTATCAGCTTTTGCTCCTTATGGCCTTCACACTCGTCCATAAGCTTGTTCAGTCCTCGTGCTGTAGCGCCTTTGGTACTCGAAGAACCGAGTCTGTAACCAAACTTAACGACGAACTGTCTTAGTGTTTCCAACTTCTGTGGGTCAGGGTTGTCATGAATGCGGTAGGGCAAAGTCTTTGCCTTTTTGCCTTTTTTCACCTTTCCTACACTTTCAGCCACGGTCTTGTTGGCCAGCAACATCCATTCCTCTATAAGTTTATTGGCGTCCTTTGAACGTTTGAAATAGCAGCGGATTGGCTTGCCCTTTTCGTCGATATCGAAGTGAAGTTCCTCTGAATCAAACTTTACAGCGCCGTTGGCAAATCGCTTTTTGCGCAGTTCTTTGGCCAGTCGGTCGAGCGTTATCAGTTCTTCAGCATACTGACCTTTGTAACCTCCTTTCGGGGCTGGTGGTGCAGGCTCGCCTGTTC
>CAZUWO010000004.1:37165-56042 GCA_964623995.1 uncultured Prevotella sp.
AACAATTCCGTTGTCTTCCAACAGCTGTTGCACTTCCTCATAGGCGTAACGGCGGTCAGAACGTATTATGGTATGCACTATGCGGTAGCTCTTTATCTCGGCTTTGTCGTCAACATTGAATATCACACTGTAGGTAAGCTTGTCCTCGTTGGGGCGGAGCGAGCATATGAAATTACATAAGCGCTCGGGCAACATGGGTATAGTGCGGTCTACGAGATATACACTTGTGGCACGCTTTTCTGCTTCTCGGTCTATGATATCACCCTCTTTGACGTAGTGACTTACGTCAGCAATGTGCACTCCTACTTCCCACAGGTTGTCGCCAAGTTTCTTTATCGACAGTGCATCATCGAAATCCTTTGCGTCTTTGGGGTCTATAGTGCAAGTAAACGTTTGGCGGAAGTCCTCTCTTTCGGCCTCATCGGCAGGCGTTATCTCACCTGTTATCTTGTCGGCAGCCTTCTCCACGGCCGTGGGATACTTATAAGGAAGGCCATATTGAGCCAGAATTGAGTTCATCTCCGTGTCGTTGTCGCCGGCCTTACCAAGCACATCCACCACTGTTCCCATTAGGTCCTTATGGTCGGCATCGGGCCATTGTGTAACCTTAACAATGGCTTTATCGCCAGTTTTGCCTCCCTTTAGCTTCCGTTTGGGGATTATAATATTGTGGGTGAAGACATTATTTGGAGTAATAAGGAAAGCTATGTCACGGTCAACCCGCAGCTTGCCCACGAAAGTATCCTTCTTCCGTTGCAAGATTTCTATTACCATGGCCTCAGCTATGTGGTGCTTGCGGCGTGCCATGTACTGCACCCGCACGCGGTCACCATCAAGAGCGTAGAGCGAATTGCGTTCGGCCACGAACACAGGTTTGCCCCCTTCGTCGGGCGTAAAAGTGTTTTTGCCGTTGGCTTTACGGTTGAACACGCCCTCCTGTACCACACCTTTGGTGTTGAGCTGATAGCTGGAGTCGCTCACTTTATTAAGAAAGTTGTCCCAAGCCAACTGCTCCATGACGTCTATGGCTATCATTTTAGCCGGATGAGTAACAAGACGCAGATCCTTGAATATCTGTTTGAAGCTTAAAGTCTTGCCCGGTTGCGTCTGGAAATAGCCCGTCAGCATGTCGGCAATCTGGTTCTTTGTGAGGTGCTTTCTGCCCTTATTTCCTTTTGCCATAATAAATTAGGTTTGTTTCTAATGGCAAAGTAACTAAATATTTCGTATCTTTGCAAGCAATTTAGTATTAATCTTTATGAAAAAGATACTTGTAACAGGTGCGTCGGGCTTCATAGGCAGCTTCATTGTTGAGGCGGCTTTGCGGCGTGGTATGGAGGTTTGGGCCGGTGTCAGGGCCTCGAGCAGCCATCGTTACCTGCAAGATGAGCGTATCAACTTTCTGGAACTTGACTTCAGTTCGGCTGATAAGCTCGGCCAGCAGCTAAGTGGCCACGAGTTCGATTATGTGGTTCATGCTGCCGGAGCAACCAAATGCGTACACAAGGAAGATTTCTTCAGGGTGAATACCGATGGCACCAAGAACCTCGTCAATGCCATACTAAAGCTGAAAATGCCTGTTCAGAAGTTTGTTTACATGAGCAGTCTGAGCGTGTTTGGGGCCATACATGAGGAGCAACCATACAAAGACATAAGCGAAGGCGATACTCCGCGCCCCAATACTGCCTATGGAAAAAGCAAGCTTGAGGCCGAACGTTTTCTTGATAGCATAGGTCCGGCTCTGCCTACGATTATACTTAGGCCTACGGGAGTGTACGGACCTCGCGAGAAAGACTATTTTGTGCAGATAGAGAGTATAGCCAACCACGTGGATTTTGCGGCAGGTTTCAAACGCCAAGACATTACTTTCATCTATGTAAAGGACTTGGTTCAGGCCGTTTTCTTGGCTTTAGAGAAGGGCAAACCAGGCCGTAAGTATCTTCTTTCTGACGGTAAGGTGTATCAGAGCCGTACGTTCAGCGACTTTGTTCACGATGCTCTTGGCCACCCTTGGTGGATAAGGCTTACGGCCCCACTGTGGCTTTTGCGCCTCATAACACTTGGTGGAGAGGCTTGGGTCAGGCTTACCGGACGGCTGACGGTGCTAAACAACGATAAATACAACATACTGAGTCAGCGCAATTGGAGGTGCAACATAACTCCGGCGCAAGAGGAACTCGGCTTCGAACCACAATACGACCTGCGTCGTGGCGTTGATGAGGCTATAGAATGGTATAAGAAAAACAAATGGCTAAAGGCGTAACAAAATTTATGAAGGACTTGTTCCGGCTGGAGAAAAGGCCACGTAAGGGGCTCTATCCATGGGAGTGGGCCTCGCTGGCTTACCTTGTTCTGACATCGTTGGCTATGTTCTTCACGTGGACTGACCTTGCTAATCCGCAGTCGATGCTGCAGGGCCGCGTGCGCATGTTGGCCACAACGCTCCTCCTTTGGGCTGTTTACAGAATGGTGCCTTGCCGTTTCACCATCTTCATAAGGGCTTTGGCACAGCTGATAATGCTCTCTTGGTGGTACCCCGACACCTATGAGCTGAACCGGTTGCTACCCAATCTTGACCACGTTTTTGCCTCACTGGAGCAGCAATTGTTTGGTTGTCAGCCGGCGTTGCTGTTCAGTGAGTACGTGAAGGGGCCGGTAGTGAGCGAGCTTCTGTGCATGGGATACTTCCTGTACTACCCTATGATAGGCCTTACGGTAATATATTACTTCGCGTTCAGGTATAATGAGTTCCACAGGGCCACGTTTATCGTACTTGCTTCGTTCTTCATTTACTACATCGTATTTATACTTGTGCCTGTAACGGGACCTACATTCTATTATAAAGCCATAGGAATCAAGGACGCGGCTGCGGGAGTATTCCCTGCCGTAGGACATTATTTCAATTACCATCAAGACTGTTTGACAATGCCGGGGTGGGATCGTGGCGTGTTCTACAACCTCGTTGAGGCCGCCAAACAAGCTGGAGAGCGCCCCACTGCAGCTTTTCCAAGCTCTCACGTTGGCGTTAGCACCATTTGCATGCTGCTTGTTCTGCATGCCCGCAACTATAAAATGCTTTGGATTCTGATGCCAATCTACCTGCTTTTGTGCATGGCCACAGTCTACATTCAGGCCCATTATCTTGTGGATGCAATAGCAGGATTCATCAGTGCTGTTATAATCTATTTCGGATTGCTTGCCGCCACGAGGCGGATGCAGTAAAGACCACAGGCCGATGTTGTACTTCCCGCTTATAATAGTTCTGCTGTTCGTGTTTCTGCACGTTTACTTCTGGCTCGAATTGTCATACGTTTTGCTCCTTGCGGCATTCGTAGCTTTGGCCTTGGGCATATATATGGGGTGCAACAAGGGCATGGCCCGCAACGCAAGAGGGCAGCAGTCGCGTAGGCTAACTATAGCTTCGGTGCTGGCTGTGATGCCTGTCATAGCGGCTCTTGTGTCGCCTTGGCAGCCCCAATTGTTGCTTTTGGCGGCAATATCGGTGCTGTGGATGGTCACTTATCCATTACTCTACCACCTCACCAACCGGCTTTCGTCACCCGATTATGAAAATTACATGGACATAGACTTCGGCCTTTACCTCTACGGAGGACTGTCTTCGTTAATAATTCTGTTGGGTGCGGTATTGCCTTACAGTATATTCGTAGTCGTAATATTGTCGATAGTGGAGTCTGCTCTTGTGGCTTTGCCATTGTTTCAGTGGGTATATTTTGCCACGTATCATACGGCAATAGACGCAACAGGCATGGGAACCATAATCGATACCAACCGTAATGAGATTCTGGAGTTCTTCCATTCGTTCAGCTGGTGGCAGATTTTGCTCGCCGCTTTGGCCTTTGCCGCACCCGTGGCATTCATCTTCTGGGTTAACATAAGTGCGCCTATGTGCGACGCTCTCAGCAGTTTCGTTCCTATAGTGAGTTGGCTTCGCACTGCCGTTCTGCTGGGATTGGCTGCCTTTCTCTGTGTATACACATGGAAAAAGCACCATGGCGTGTTTGGCAGAACTGGGTTAGTTACATTATATAATAATGTGGTGGAGCACAATAAGAGCTTCAAACTCTACAAGGAAAAGAACGTTGAGCGTACCGCCAGGCTGCAAGTGCAACCACTTGGCAAACCTTTTGGCAAGCCGTCAACAATAATTCTAATCATAGGCGAGTCGGCTTGCCGTGACTATATGAGTGCCTTCAATCAGCAATTACAACACGACACTACGCCGTGGCTAAAGGAAATGGGCAAGGACAAGCGCCATTTCTACCTCTTTCCCAACGCTTATTCCTGTGCGCAACAGACTGTTCCGGCACTGACAAGGGCACTTACCGAGAGCAATCAGTACAACAATAAGGCTTTCTATGATTCCTGTTCGTTTATAGACATAGCCCATAAGCTGGGCTATCGCGTACAATGGTACAGCAATCAGGGCCACCTTGGCGCCGCCGAAACGCCGATAACGATAATGGCTGATACTGCCGAGGTGGACAAGTGGACGCAACAGGAGGTGGGCAAGGTGCAGTACGATGAGAACCTTCTCAGCTTCTTCAGCGAGGTGGACCCACAGAAGAACAACCTGATAGTATTCCATTTGAAGGGCAGTCACTTCAATTATCTCAACCGTTACCCTGCTTCCGCGACGCGGTGGGGCCAAGCCGGAGTGCAGGACAACATATTAAATTATGAGAATTCGCTGGCTTACACCGATTCTGTTATAAGAAGAATATACGAGTATGCCCGCGAACGCCTCAACTTGCAGGCGCTTGTGTATTGCTCTGACCATGCCGACGTGCCGGGAATGCGCCGCCAGCCGGGATTCAATGGATATGGAATGACGCGCGTTCCGCTGTTTGTGTACCTCTCTGACGAGTATATTGCATGCCATTCCGACCGTGCTGAGGCTCTCGACAAGAACCGAGAGCGCTACTTTACCAACGATTTGCTCTACGAATTGCTATGTGGAGTGCTCGACGTAAAGTCGACAGCGTTCGATGAAACCAATTCCCTGGCTTCGCTGAGTTACAAATGGCAGCGCTCCGAACTGCTTACTTACGAGGGCCGTAGGCACATAGCTGACGACGATACTCATATCAGTTAGTATCATTGATTGTAGCTTAATTCTGTTATGGGGCTTGCAGATGGTTATATTTCGCGAACCTACGCTGTTTATTTCTACTACATAATAATCTGATTTGCAGCAAAAGTACCAATAAGATAATACGAATACATCATTATAAATGAGATTCATAGACCCACCTTTCGGTACCTAGCGAAAGATATTTTGTTACGTAGCTTTTAATATTTTGTTACGTAGCAAAAGATATTTTGCTATAAGATTACAACGTTACTAAGCTAACTTTAACCCCCTATACTGATAGCTTTCACCCCACGAATTCAATGCTATGGCATCATAAATACACAATCTTGGCAATACGCCAAAACACTGCAACAGTGCTGTTATCGCTGATTGCATCGTGCGTTTAGAGTATATGAGTTTGACGAATTAGCTTAGGTTGATAACTATGTAGAGGCGATTCAGTCGTGTAGTATGAGTGCCGATTGACCGTTGGCCAATACTTTATTGCCACTTATGGTGCCGAGTCCGTCTTCGTTTATAATTCCGTCTTTGCCCACAATAGTGTATTCTCCGTTTGGAATACCGACTTCACGGGCTCTTTTATTGGCGTTAAGAATAACTATGATGTTGTTCCACGAGTCGCCGCCTGCGTGGTTTTTAAGTCTAAAGGCTACAAGACAGTTGCCTACTGGAAGAAATTCCAGATACTGTCTTATTCTTTCTGCAGAGCCAAGGCGGAAGGCTGGGTGGTGTCGGCGCAGTGCAATGAGATTCCTATAATAGGCAAACACTTGCGGATAGCGTTGCAAATTACTCCAGTTTAGGGCATTAATGCTGTCGGGAGAAGTGGAGGAGTTGTGTACGCCATGCTTTGTTCGCAGCATCTCTTCACCGCTAAGCATGAACGGAACACCCTGCGATAACATCACAACTGTTTGCCCTAGTAAGTCGAGGCGAATTAGTTCGGGGGTCTGAATGTTAGGAATGGAGGTGCGTAACCGGTCAGTCAGGCACATGCCGTCGTGACAACTGATGTAAGCTGTCATTTGTGTGGGCTGTAAAGCCCATGGCCTATGGCTGTAGTTCACTTTGCTGTAGTCCACTTGCTGGTGTTCTACCATTCCCGCAATGCTCGCTTTCAAACTTTCTTCGCTACCCGTAATGCCAGCCAGAAAAGCTCCTTTAGTGCTGTTGGAATATGGACCTAGCAAGGCATCGCGCATGTCATCGCAGAAGGTTGCTATGCCTTGAAGTTGCTTTATGTTGGCTTTTACGGCCAGTTCTTTAGTTGGCAATGCACACTGTCCGGCACTCCAGCCTTCACCATGTATGAATATTGAAGGGCCAATGCTGTGGAGCTCCTTTTCTATTAGGCGCATTGTCTCTATATCATGTACTCCCATCAAGTTGAATCTGAACCCGTCTATATGGTATTCTTCAGCCCAATATCTGACACTTTCAAGCATAAACTCTCTCATTAATGGGCGTTCAGAAGCCGTTTCGTTGCCGTAACCTGACCCATTACTTGGCTTCCCGTTTTTGTCGTAGCGGTAGTATGCATTAGGGAAAGTAAGCGTAAAATTAGAATTTCTAATATTGTATGTGTGATTATATGCCACATCAAGTATAACCCTTATTCCGGCTCGGTGGAGTGCTTGCACCATTTTCTTGAATTCCATAATGCGTCTTGTGGGCAGTGATGGGTCGTAACTATAGCTTCCTTCCGGCACGTTGTAATTGACAGGATCGTATCCCCAGTTGTATTGAGATAGGTATGGGCGTGATTCATCAATGGAACCGTAATCGAATGCGGGTAATAAGTTGACTGCATTTATGCCAAGCGAGTTTAGATATTGGGTGGCACGATGTTCTGCAAGTGCCAAATATTTGCCCTTATTGACTAAATGGCTTGTAGAACTTACTGAAAAATCGCGAAGGTGGAGTTCATATATTACTAGATCGGATGGCGATTCTGTATTCAGTCTATGGTCGTTTTGCCAGTCTATCGGGTCGGTATCGCGCAAGTCTATCACGGCTCCGCGTTGTCCGTTCATGCCTACAGCCTTGGCAAACACACCGGGGCATTCTCCTCTACCTATGTCAAAAGTATAGAAAAGTCCTTTTATGTTGCCGCTTACTGTGGCTTTCCACCTGTTTTCTCCATCGGGTTGCATTTTTATTTTCTTAATTCTAGTGTCGCCACGGTCAGTCTTGTAGAGCCGCAAGGTTGGCCTTTTAGGTGCATTTAGACGGAAGACAGTTCCCGAAGGAGAATATTCCACTTCGTTGAAAGTCTGTCCTCCTGCTGTGAATATGGAGAAAATACAGGTTAATACAGCTATAATGGATATTCTTAAAACATTCATTTTGCTAATGTCGATATAATAAGCCATATGGCTTATTTAACTTCTTAGACTTTATTGGCTATGATGACTTTATTTATAATCTTCCGGAGCAGTTGACTAATTCAGAAACGTTTGTCTTGAAACTGTCGTTGGCTATGAGATCCTCTATATTGATATGCATGCGATAACGCCAATAATGATGAACGTCGGCAGGAATGTTTATGCGCTCAGCGTTGGCATTTGGCAACCTTAATTGCTCGTCAATGGCAAGCCAATCCTGAATACTGATAATGCAAAGCATGCTCGGCGATTCAAGGTTTGCACTCACGATGTTGCGTGCAAGCCATCCTGGCAGAGGGTGAGGGGCTGGTCCTTCGCGCCATAACATGGTGTTATAATATTCCTGTGTGCGTGACAAGTCCTCATCCCACCATTGTCTTAATGTTGGCATATCATGGCTTGAGATGGTGCATACAGAGAGATAAGGATTACGCTCCAAATGTCCGAACTTCAGATTGGGGGTCTTTGGCATGCTCTGCAACTCAAGACTGAGAATTCGTAGTTTCTTCATTACCCATGGAACACAGTCTGGTACCATGCCCAAATCTTCGGCACATACGAGCATTCGTGTCGCTTCTACCAGTTTGGGAAGCTTCTTCATGGCCTCACGATACCAGAATTGGTTGTTACGACGGTAGTAATAGTCGTTGTAAAGTTTATTGAATACGGCTTTGTCGCAGTCATAAAGGCTTTCGTAGATGAAGTCAAACTGAACAGAAATGCGTGGATGGAAAAGATTGGGATTCTTATGATCGCGTACGAATAATACATCACTTATTAGAGTATAGAGACCATCGCGAATCCAAATATCTTCTTTGTCAGTTTTTCCTTCGAATGCTGCTTCCACCCTGCGTTGGGTGTCAAAGTCTGGCTTCATACGGTAGTGCTGGTCGTCTTTACGTTCCAGATACCTTTCTTTTACCTCTTCTGTGTGATCCTTGAATATACGTTCAAGAACCCAATCAGTGATAAAAGGAGTGGTAAAGAGCTCTTCCTGCCAGTGAAGCCCGTAGCCTTCTATTTCTTCTCGACTCATACCGAGCGATGGTTGAAACTGACCGAGAAGTCCGTGGACAGCATTTGCCGGTATCTCCCAAATACGGAAGAAACCAAGAATATGATCTATGCGGTAAGCGTCAAAGAAGTTTTGCATGTGTTGAAAACGGTTAATCCACCACTGACAACCATCTTCTATCATGGCATCCCAATTATATGTTGGGAAGCCCCAGTTCTGTCCGTTTGTGGAAAATGCATCAGGAGGTGCACCGGCTTGTCCGTTTAAGTTGAAGTATCGGGGCTCTGTCCATACGTCACAACCGTATCGGCTGACACCTATTGGTATGTCGCCTTTTAGTATTACCTTGTGTTGGCGTGCGTATTCGTGTACTTGCTTCATCTGACTGAACAGGATAAATTGTACAAAGTAATAAAAAGCCACTTCTTTGTACTGTTTGCTACTGTGGTTTGTTAGTGTCTTGCGGTCAGATTCATTCCATTGGTTATGGTCAGGCCATTGTGAGAAATCTGCAGTCTTGTTCTTGTCACGTAAAAAGCAGTATTGAGCGTATGGTACAAGCCATCTGCTATTTTCTTCAAAGAATGTCTTGTACTCTTTACTATGCATTATTTTAGTTCCTTCTTGTAAGTAAAGCTCGTGTAAATAGGCTACTTTAGCATTGTTAATGCGCTCATAGTCTATCTGTGGAAGAATATTAAGTTTTTGCCGAAGAGTTTCAAATTTTTCGGCTTTTTCTTTGTCTGCCAGCTTGGGGAGTTGGTTAAGATCGGCGTATTGCGGATGGAGAGCAAAAATGCTGATGCAACTGTATGGGTAGCTATCCGTCCAAGTATGTGTGGTTGTTGTATCATTAATGGGCAGGATTTGCAATACACGCTGATGAGTAAGGCTCACCCAGTCTATCATTTTCTTAAGATCGCCAAAATCTCCCACTCCGAAACTCTGCTTCGTTCGTAACGAAAATACCGGAACAAGTGTTCCTGCGCAGCGTATTGGCTCTACAGAAAAGTTAGCATCACAGAGTTGGCAAACCAGAGTCTCACCACTTTTTACGTGTGAAAGGCTTATTATACGGTTTGAAGAGTTTTCCCACAATGGTGTCTCTCTGTAAAAGCTGGAAGAAATAAAGAATTTGAATTCCAGTTTTTTGTCGTCTTCCAGCCTGTCGAGATCTATGTCTGCAACCCATTCGTTAAGATTATGTTGCGTCATTAGCACTGAGTGGTTAGGGTTCCATTTGCCAATTGCCGGGTCGCTTCCGGCAACAGAGAGTAACTCTTGCTGCAATAGCTGTGGCGCACGTACCACAAGACGCAATGTCCTGTTGTACTTTACAGGTTTAGGCTTTGCTGTAATTGTCTGTTTAAGGCATTCGGTGAAAGCAGAGCTGTATAGATAAGAATCTTCTGGAATGTCGATCCAGCGGTCTAGAATTTCAATTTTGCGATCTTCAGGGCCCAATTCTAATCGGTGAGATATGACTCTCCATTCTGTGCGTTCCACGGTTTGCCCTCTCACTACTGAGTAGTAGTATTCAATGGTATCGCCGATAGAGTCGTGCCCAAGTACAATACTTATGCTCCACGTATGGCCATCTGTTGTCGTCATACGGTAAGGAATGGAACTGGAACTGTCAGCTTTTATTATGTTGAGCACGATTTCCTGTCCGTAAACAGTGCTGTAATCTATAATAAATGTCAGGTTCATATTGTAGCGTTATAATGTGTGAATTTTGGAAAATATGGTGATTAACGAAAAATGTTGCAATGTTATTGTGTGAAAATAACTATCGCAAATCGCAATGATCACCGATGACAAAGTTACAGAAATTTTCTGTAAAGACATATGAGTTCGATTATTTTTTGACAGTTAAAACTTAAAAATATTCCGTGATAGATACGGCTTTATGTAAATATTACATATATTTTTATTACCTTTGTGGCAGTAACTATAAACCTACTTCAGCCATGCGAGCATTTTTTTTAACCATATTTTCGTGCTTTTTTGTCTTGTCTGCCGTTGCCGTTCAGCCACAGTTGCAGAGCAATGGTTACCCTTACAGCCAGGTTTCGTTCACTCAAGTCAAGGTGGTTCCGGGCTCTTTCTGGGGCCAAAGGCTTGCTGCTGCACGCGATGTAACCATTCCTTTGGCTTTCAGCAAGTGCCAAAGCGAGCACAGATACACCAATTTCAGCATGGCGGCCTATACACTTCAGCATCCCGGACATGCGGGATTACAAACCCGGGAGTGGGATGTGGCTACGTTTATGGGCTTCCCCTTCGACGACACTGATGTGTATAAGACCATAGAAGGGGCCAGTTATCTGCTTCAGACCTTTCCCAATGAGAAGCTGAGACAGTACATCGACAGTGTGCTTAGTGTGGTAGAGTTAGCTCAAGAATCCGATGGCTACCTCTATACCGCCCGTACCATCAATCCGGAGCATCCACATCCTTGGTCCGGCAAAGAGCGATGGCAACTAGAAGAAGATCTTAGCCATGAGCTTTACAACTTGGGCCACATGGTGGATGCGGCCTGTGCGCACTACCAAGCTACGGGATCACGGCGCTTTCTCGATATAGCCTGCCGCTATGCCGACTGTGTTGTGAGACAAGTGGGTCCGAACCGCGGTCAGGCCATGGTGGTTCCGGGCCATCAGATAGCCGAGATGGCACTCTGTAGGCTCTATCTTCTAACCGGAGAAAGGAAGTATCTTGACCAAGCTAAGTTTTTTCTTGACTATCGTGGCAAGACAAAGGTGCGCCAATCATACTCGCAGAGCGACCGCCCTATACTGGAGCAGAAGGAGGCTGAGGGACATGCCGTTAGGGCAGGCTACATGTATTCGGGCATCGCCGACGTGGCTGCACTTACTGGTGACAGCAGTTACATAAAGGCGATAGACACCATCTGGCGTAACATAGTGGGCTGCAAGTACTACATTACCGGTGGAGTGGGCGCCAGAAGGTACGGTGAGGCCTTTGGCGACAACTATGAATTGCCCAACAAAGTTGCTTATAACGAGACCTGTGCTGCCATAAGCATGGTTTATCTTTTTGAGCGAATGTTTCTTCTTCACGGCGACAGTAAGTACATAGACTGCCTTGAGCGCACTCTCTATAATGGCGTTTTGTCGGGCATAAGCGTTGACGGTGGTCGCTTTTTCTATCCCAATCCGCTTATGTCTGACGGCAAATATCGTTTTAATTCTGACCATTCGCTTACTCGTCAGCCGTGGTTTGGCTGTGCCTGTTGCCCGAGTAATCTTAGCCGTTTCATACCTTCTGTGCCAAGCTACATTTATGCCGTTAGGAATAATGACCTATATGTCAACCTGTTTGCAGCCAACACAATGGCGATTAAGGTGGGAGGACGTGACGTTAGCATAGAGCAGATAACCGACTATCCGCAGAGTGGTGACATAAAAATAAGGATATTGGAGAACAAAGCTAAGAATCTGAACCTTAAGATTCGCATTCCGGGCTGGATAATGAACCAAGTAGTTCCGAGCAACCTTTACAGTTTTGTTCGTGATGAGGTATTTCGTAGCTTCTCAATACTGATAAATGGGAAAGTCATACATGAGAATGAACTTGATAAAGGCTATTTCTCAGTGGGGCCGAAGTCTATAGGCCGTCAGCTAAAAAAGGGTGATGTGATTACCGTTCACTTCGATATGGTGCCACAATTTGTAAAGGCCAACGACAAGGTAGAGGCCGATCGTGGGCGCATTTGTGTTGAGCGCGGACCGTTGGTTTATTGTGCAGAGAGTGCCGATAATGATGATTTCGATGTCCTTCACACTTTCTTGACCGAACCGCAATTGCCTTCTTGGCTTACAGATGAAGATACAGCGGCTGTTGCTACTGCTTCAGAATGGCCTAAATCTCCTTTCCGCGTCATACCCAATTACGCCATACGCAACATCGAAGCTAATGGAAGTACCTTCAATGTTACAGCTTTGCAGACCGAAACACAAGCTTTAGAGACGGGAAAGGATGGACGCGTAGGGCTGAAGAGCGTAAAACTGACGCTTATTCCATATTATGCTTGGTGCCATCGTGGCGCCACACGCATGAATGTATGGTTCCCTTGTGGCCCGGGAGCAATAGAGGAGTGAGTCGGAAACCTGAGCTTGTGTGAGCTGTTTGTGCAAACAGCAGCCGAAGAAACTATAAAAAGCAAGGTTCGTAAGCATTGTTTTTCCCGTGTATTGGGAGTTTACAAGGGTTACGTAGAGTCTGTTGTGGAGGGCAGATATAAGTTTGGTCGGCTCTCATTCCTTTCCGTAGAATTGTTTAGGCAAAATGTATCCTGAGCGTAGAAATGGCTTTCAGGGATTCTTTTTCTCCATAAACAAAATTTGCATTGCGAATTTTTCGTAACGAAAAGTTCGCAATGCAAATATGGCTTTTGGCTCTATTCAAGTCAAATTATCTAGTGCTTTCCTATTTGTCTCTGCCGAAAAGATTGTCCTTTTCGGTTACTTGTGTGGGCGTTCCGGCCTTTCCTCCAATGTTGCAATCGCCCATTTCAACGGCTTTTACATGCTCAAAGCTTACGGCAGCCTTACCGTTTGCCACTTCTATATTGTTCAGAACAATGTCCTCAAGCGGGTTAGTGGCAGTGCCTTGCAGCACAATAGCCGCACCGCTTGCGCTCTTGCAGCGGAGTCCATCCACGTATATGCCGCACACTTCAGAGTAGTGTGTGTTGTCGAGACCTTCGCCAGCGTATTGGCTTGTTACATAGAGCAGATCCTCAACCTGTCCCAGTTGGCAGTTGTTCACATATATGTTCTCCACGAATCCGCCTCTATCGGGGTTTGTCTTCACATATATTCCGCGCTTACAGTAGCCTGCGTAGTCGCAATTCTCAATTATAACGTTGCGCACACCACCCGACATCTCACTGCCTATCACCACTGCGTGGAGTCCCTTAAAGTGGCAATTGCGAATCACTATGTTCTCAGACGGACTTCCCATGCGCCATCCGTCATTGTCGCGGCCGCTCTTTATGGCTATGTTGTCATCTCCATTGTCAAAGTTTACGTCCTCAATCAGAATGTTGCGTGAGCATTCCGGGTCAATGCCATCGTTATTTACAAGCTTTGCATCGTAGCGAATGGAGCGGCAAATTACGTTTTCGCTTTTAAGCAAATGTAGGCACCAGAAAGGTGAATTAATCATTTTGATGCCTTCTACTGTTACTCCCTTGCAGTCATAGAACTGCATCAGATGTGGGCGCAAGTAGTGTCCCTTGCCGAATATACGTTGTTCTACTGGTGTTTCCTTATGGTTCATATCCCTACTTAGTTGCTGATCGGCCTTCTGTTTGCCTCTCCATGTGGCAAAAGTGGTCATAGCATTGCCGTCGATAGTACCCTTCCCGATTATCGCTACATTATTAAGGCTGTGCCCGTAAATCATGGGAGAGTAGTTGTATAGGAAGGTCCCTTCCCAGCTTGTGGATACAGTGGGGTACAGGTTTGGGTCCGGGTCGAACTTGATAGTGGCACCTTCGCTTATTTCTATGCACAAATTGCTTACCAGTGTTAGTGGTCCGCGTAGCAGATATGTGCCTGCCGGTACCACTACAGTGCCTCCACCCTTGCGGCTTACGGCCTTAATGGCCTTCTTGAATGCAGGCAAACAGTCGCGCTTGCCGTCGCCTCGGGCTCCATATCGTGTTACGTCGTACTTGCTGTCCTGTATCTTGGCTCCGGTAATCTTGGCCAAAATGCTGTCGCGTAGCGCTTCGCGCCTGTTCTGTTGTGCCTGTAGGCCGGTGGCGAAACCGAGTATTAGGGTTATTACAACAATGATTTTATGTGTCGTATTCATTATCTTATTTTATATTTTTTCATTCGTAATTCCTGATTGTACATTGCTTACAGTCGTCCTTGTTCACGGTAACTGTAGTACAGTCCGTCGCATACTATTACGTGATCGAGGAAGTAAATGCGCATCAGTTCGCAGGCTTTGCTTATCCGTTCTGTCAGCTTGTCGTCCTGTCGGCTTGGTTTGGCGTTGTTGCTTGGGTGGTTATGGCATGCGGCAAGTACTGTAGCGTTATTCAGTATGGCCTCTCTCATCATTATTCTCACGTCAGCTGCCGTTTCGCTTATGCCGCCTCTGCCTATCATTTCGGCCTTAATCAGCTTGTAATTTTGGTTCATCAGCAGTATCCAAAACTCTTCAACGTCGAGGTCTTGCATCTTAGTGTGCATGTAATTGTATACTGCCGTAGCCGAGTCAAGGTTCTCTCGCTTAGCCGGAGCAGTGGCAGCTCGCCGTTTTCCCAGTTCGCAGGCGGCCATAATGGTTATGGCTTTGGCCTCGCCGATGCCGTTATATGCCATCAGTTGTGGTAGAGTCATCTTGCCAAGGGTGTTCAAATTGTAGTCGCAGTCGTGCAGAATGCGTTTCATAAGGTCTACGGCCGTCTCCTTTTTAGTGCCGCTTCCTATCAGAATACCGAGCAATTCAGCATCTGTAAGTACTGCTGCTCCCTTGTCGCGCAGCTTTTCCCGGGGCCTGTCTGCCTCATCCCATTCGGTTATTGATAGTTTATCCATTGGCCTTATTTGTTTCTGTTGTGTTTTAATGTCTCAATTCGCGTTTACCGTACAGGTGATAAAGAAACAGTGTGGAGCTGCAAAAAGCTCATTGCCCCACACTATTAGCCTTGCTGTTGCGTCAGACTGCACCGTCGATCTTGGTACCTGATTGCTTCTTTTCCGATTTAAGCGCCGGGTCGTAGGTCCAAACGCACGAGTCGGTGAGCTTTCCGCTTTTTACCACAATATTGTTTTCGCCTTGCTTTAGCTTCACGTTTTCAAATACAGCCCTGCCAATCTTGTCTGTCGTAGCCTTGCCAATCTTCTTTCCATTCACCCATAGTGTAACCGACTTTTGGTTGGTATAGACTTTGACGGGTGTAACATCGTCAGCCCGTTTGGTGTATCGGCGCGACGAAATGTATATCATTGGCTTGTCTGACCAGTTTGCCTGATAGAAGAAATAGCTGTCTTTGAGAGTCTTTCTGTCGTAAGTAACGATGCCTTTGTCGTTCATTCCGCGCTCGTCTCCTTCATCTCTGATTGAGGAAGGATTGTCAGCGAATTGCCATATTAGTTTACACCACACTTGGGGGCGTGCTGCCATGTCTCTCCAATTGTCTTCATGCACCCTTGCTTGGTACTCTTCGAGGTGTATTTTGTTGCTTACCACCTTCTCGAATCCATGCTGTTTGGTGCTTGCGGCTGCTCCATACTCACTCAGTCCGAGTGGTTGGCCGTTGGCTTCGGCTATAGCTTTGTCGAAGAAATCGCCCACACCGCCATCGCCTACATACCATCCGAAGTACTTGTTCCAGCCCAATATGTCGGTAATACCTTGGAATTGGGGCTGGTCATAGCATATAGCGAAGGTGGTAAGACGTTGTGGATCGAGCTCCTTGGCACGCTTATTGAGTCGGCGAAGGAAGTTGTCGGGTGAGTCGTATTTGTGCGACAGCTCGTTGCATAGGCTCCAAATGCAGATGGAAGGTGAGTTATAGTTCTGCATTATCATGTCTTCAAAGGCTTCCATTACGTTTTGTTCGAAATCGGTGTTGGCCACATAGCCCGGCGAAAGGTAGCCACCAGGGCCTGCCATTGGCGCTTCGTACCACACGACTATGCCTCTACGGTCGTAAGCTTGTACGTCTTGGCGCGAGTGAGGATAGTGAACCATGCGTATTGCCGTTGCCCCGAGGTCCTTGATGAGGTCTGCATCCTGTTCGATAGCTTCGGTATTGAGCATCGAACCATGTCCGAAGCTCTCCTCATGGCGGCAAACTCCGTGCAAGTCTACGTGGCGACCGTTGAGGAAGAAGCCCTTTCCGGCATCAACGTTGAAGTATCTCAGTCCGGTGCTTACGGTCTTAGAGTCAATCACTTCGCCACCTTTCAGTAGCTCCACCTGCACCTTATACATTGCCGGATCGGTTCTTCCGTCCCACAGTCTTGGCTTTTCTATTGTCAGCGGAACGTTCACTCTGTCACCCTGAGCGGCGGCATTGGCCGTGGCCACTTCCTTTCCGTCGGGGGCTGTTACCGTAACTTTGAGGCTCTCACCGTTGTTATTGCCCTTCAGTGAAAGCACTGTCTCAACGTTGATTTGTGCTTTTTCCTTGCTCACATTGGTCTGATGCACATACACTCCGTCTGATGCGTGGTCGAGAGGTGATATGCAATCCTGCTCGGTAACAATGAGATTGACCGGGCGAATAATTCCTCCGTAGATGTTGAAGTCGCCTGCCAGTGGTGCCACATCGGTGCGATAGGCGTTGCTTACCACCACCCCTATCTTGTTGTCGCCGTCTTTCAGCGCGTCGGTAACCTCCATGCAGAAAGCCGTATAGCCTCCCTTATGTTGGCCAATCCAGTGTTCGTTTATGAAGATGTCGGCCACAGTGCTCACGGCATCGAACTTAAGGAAGACCCTTTTGCCTGCCATTGAGGCGTCGCGGCGCAGATTCCGCTCGTACACATAGGCGCTACGGTCGTACTTTGGACCATTGAACACGTCTTTAAGGTTCCAAGTGTGCGGCAGTGTAACAGCTGTTTTTACCGGCTTTTTGCTCACATCGCAAGCGGGATAGAATACCCATCCGTCGTTGATCACGGTCTCTTTGCGCGATGCGAAAGATGGAATGACGGCCAGCAACAGTAACGCCAGCAATATAATTCTTGATTTGTTCATAATAGAGATTAGGTGTTTTATTTTATCAGCTTTGAATATTTATATGACGGTTGAAGTGCGATTTTGTTGCCATGCTTATGCGTCAACATTTTAATAATGTAATAATTAAACGCCAAAGCATTGCTTCGCCTTTCGCAAAGCATAGGTTTAGCGGCCTTAACCAAGCGGTTTGCAATAGCCATATTAATACTATGGTGATGGCGAATGGCTCGCTACTGATGCCACAAGGTCTACTTCACAGTTGCGAAGAAGAATATCTATCCGCTGTGTTGATATATTTTCTGCTATTAAATAGAATGCTTTCAAATAATTGAAATAATTACAAAAAAGTTTGGAACCTATTGATTATTTGTGTAATTTTGCAGTCATAAAACAATAAATACAATAGCATTATGAAAGAATTAAAGGGAACCAAGACAGAGAAAAACCTGCAAGATGCATTTGCAGGTGAAAGTCAAGCACGCAACAAGTACACCTATTTTGCTTCAAAAGCTCGCAAAGACGGTTATGAGCAGATTGCAGCCATCTTTGAAGAGACGGCAAACAACGAGAAAGAGCATGCCAAAATGTGGTTCAAACTGCTTGAAGGCGGTGAGATAAAGAGCACCCCTGAAAACCTGAAAGAGGCAGCAGTAGGTGAGAATTATGAGTGGACTGACATGTATGACCGTATGGCCAAGGAGGCAGAAGAGGAAGGTTTTAAGGAGATTGCTGCTAAATTCCGCCTTGTTGGTGCCATAGAGAAACATCACGAGGAGCGCTATCGTAAGCTGTTAAAGAACATCGACGACGCTGTTGTGTTCAGTCGTGATGGCGATAGCATTTGGGTTTGCCGCAATTGTGGCCACATCGTAGTTGGCCCCAAGGCTCCAGAGGTTTGCCCTGTTTGTGCTCATCCAAAGAGCTTCTTCGAACTCAAGGCTGAGAACTATTAATACAGTAGTCTCAAAACATCGATTTTACGGCCACATCTTTACAATAACAGCCCAATTCAGCAATGCAACTGGATTGGGCTGTTGCCTTTTTTGCAGTTTGTGGCAAAGGCTCCGAAATAGCTATAACCCTTAACCTTATCATTAAGGCGTAAAGAATTATTTGCCTGCAAAAGCAAAAATCATGGCTGAAAAGCCCCTTCAATCAGCGGTTTTTCCTACCTTTGTTGTCAGAATGAGAATTTTCTTGTTGTCTATAATATGTTTTTGGCTTACTGTTGCCAATGCCTTCGGCCAACAGAATAACCTGCCCGATATCACCCTTGCTGAGCTTCAGACTGGCGATCTCATCTTTGCGGTAAACCAAAAGGGCAATGCCATAACCCAATCAACATCGGCCAACGCCGAGTTGCCAATTGATCATGTTGGCATTTTCTACATTAAAGACGGTAAACCTTACGTCATTGAGGCCGCCCCGAAGCATGGTGTGGCAGTGGCTGTAGCTGATTCTTTCATGGCAGACAATCCCCTTTGTATAGCCGGAAGGGTCCTCCATCTCAATATTTCCAATTCTGTCAGCAACGCATTGAGCCGCTGCGGACTGCCCTATGATTCTCTTTTCGAAGCCACCGACAGTGCATTCTATTGCAGCGAATTGGTGCAAAAGAGCTTTGTTGACAGC
>CAZUWO010000005.1:0-54229 GCA_964623995.1 uncultured Prevotella sp.
CCTTTGCCGTATTAAAGTGGCTCACATCTATGCTGTCCAAAGCCTGACAATTATTGAACAATGACGACATATTTGTAACTTCAGACGTGTTTAGGTACTGCATTCCGTCAATGTGCGTTAACTTTTTCATTCCGCTAAACCACTGACACATGGTTGTTGGCCGTGCTTTTGCAAACGAAGAGTCTATTACCACAGTCTGAACAGTGGCGTTACTTCTGGTCCATCCTGGTGCTACGGCTCCCGTATTGAGTGCATACGTACCGTCAGCGCCATTCTTTGCAATTGCTTCAGTGGCGTCAGCATAAGTGAATTTAAGTGTTTTAGTGGTACCGGTAGAGTCTGTCGACAACACTGCTACGGGGATTTGGTCCGCCATGACATTAACACTGCAAGTCAATGCTAATGCAATAAGAGTAAAAATTTTCTTCATGGACATTGTTATTTTATTATAAAATCTATGAGATTATTACATTCTTTTAAACCTATTCCATGCTTACGCACGAAACAGATGTCCAAAAAGGCATCACGATACTTTTCTTATCATTTATCCGCAAACTTAAGAAAAATATCCGAAATTAAATAATTAAAACTTAAAAAAGTTACAATCTGATTTACCTTTCTTGGTCTTTGGCTTTTAAAAGCCACTATCCTATCACCGTACCTTCAACAGAATTGATGGCCGTAGCCAGTGTGATTCTCACCTTGTTTACGCCCCCTTCTATTGCTTTGAGAGCATTTTCAATCTTGGGTACCATACCTCCGCTCACCACACCTGAGTCCTTTAGGCCGGCAAAATCGCTACGACTGATATGCGGTATCACTGAATTATCATCATCTGGATTACGCAATACACCCGGCTTTTCAAAACCATAGACGAGCGTAACATCATATACTTGGGCCAGAGCCTTAGCCGATTCCTGCGCAATAGTATCGGCATTGGTGTTAAGAAGTGTGCCTTTGCCGTCGTGTGTTATAGGAGCGAGCACCGGAACAATGCCTTTCTCTATCAGATTGCTCAACGACTGTATGCCCACTTTGTCAACATCGCCCACAAATCCATAGTCTATCCCGTTCACTAACGGGCGGCGATGGCTGCGCACCACATCGATATCGGCCCCCGTTAGCCCAACAGCATCAACTCCACGGGCCTGCAATTGGGCAACAATATTCTTGTTCACCAGTCCGGCATAGACCATAACAACCACCCGAAGCATTTCTTCGTCGGTGATGCGGCGGCCCTCCACCATCCTTGTTTCTATGCCAAGGCTCGATGCTACCGACGTGGCCATGCGCCCACCACCGTGAACCAGCAGCTTCCTGCCGTTGATAGAGGCAAATTCATTGAGTAATTTAGCAAGCTTATCAGGGCTCTCCACCACGGCCCCACCAACTTTAACTATAGTCAGTTTTTCCATTTTCAGAAGTTATTTTTATCGAAAAAATCGGCCAAAATTACTTCCGGCCGATTTTTCTTTTGTATGTTTTGAAGTGTTGTTATCGTTGTTTTCAAAGGTAAGACTTCACTGTTTGCTCCACATTACCTATAGTAGATGGATTTCTTACCACATTATTGTCGCGGTCAACAAGGTAGAATATCGGGAAGGATTGGGCAGCTGAGGTGTAGACATTACTAACACCAGTATCATCATACACGTTTACCCAAGGTAGATTTGCCGTCTGCGTCTTCCAGAAATGCTCGTTTTCATCGAGTCCTACCATGTATATTTCAAGTCCTTGCTGATGGTATTTGTTGTAAAGGTCACGCAAACCCATGATGAATTGCGTGCTTCCCTGAGCAGAGAAGTCATGGAAGCAAATCAGTATCACTTTGCCTTTAAACTCTGTTAGCGACCGTTTGTGACCATTGTTGTCGTAAAGGGGCAAGTCGATAACACCTGTTTCCTGAACCTTTCTTGGGTCTATCTGCACCGTTTGCTGTTCACTCTTCACTATACGTTGGTTCTTCATGCCCTCAATAGCTATGTTATGAAGGTTCTTTCCTCGCTCCGACTTAGGATATAACATATCCCAACTAGTTGCCACGGCACCGAAAACCTTGATGTCTTTAGGGTCTCTGCGGGGGTCAAAGATAAGCTGACTCTGGCTGCCCACAGTAATATACTGGAACAAAGCAAAGTAAGCATAGGCTTTCATCGGCTCTTTGAAGATGTAATTCACCTCCACATCACGCTTGTAAGCATCGACTAAGCGGTTTATTACAGCCAAAGATGAGTCGGCCGACATATTTGGATTGTCGGCGATCTGTTGTGCTTGCCACTGCAAGTTTATCTGTTTCAAGGCCAGTTCGCGTATCTTCGAACAGTTAGTAGAACCTTCAACAGTATAGTCTGTTGCCATTTGCGGCCACTTAGCTTTAACTGTTACGGTTTCTGTAGAATCGATAGAGACGTTTATTATCTGCCCTGCGATGCGCAGACGGTAGAACTCCGGGTTGTCAGGACGGTCGCCATCAAAGCTGAAAGAACCATCTTCACCGAGCTTAACAGAGTCTATTCTGGTGAAACCATCAAGCCCATTGTGCTCAAGAAAAAGTGTAGAGTCCTTCGCATTGGTTATCTCTCCTACGATGTGGAACTTATCTTTGCCACACGATACGGTGAGAATCAAAGCCAAAACCATCAAACCGAGCGACGCGGGCCGCAACAATGTGTTTTTCATTTTGTATGTTTGGTATTTTGTTTTTCTAAGGGGCAAAAGTAATAAAAATTTCTTATACTTCCACATTATTGCCTTTTAAAAACTTGCAAGCCATGCTTCAAGCTCCTCAAGGAGCTCTGTGTGATAGGCAAAAGTCATGTTAGAGCCGAATCCATGGCCACCATCAGGATACACATGCAGCGTGGCCGGAATGTCGTGGCGGTAAAGTTCCATATAGTAGTTTACGCCATTGGCCGGCGGAACCACAAGATCGTCGTCAGCAAGAACTATAAATGCCCTCGGAGTGATACGCGTTACGTGCATGTCACTTGAGTATTTCTTCTCGTCTTTCTTGCTTGCGCCCTTACCAAGAAGGTTATCGTGGGAGCCCTTATGGCCGTAACCGTCCATCATTGTTATAACAGGATAGAACAGTATTTGAAAGTCCGGCTTGGCTTCGCCGGTAGACTGTGTGGCAAGAGTGCTGGCCAAATGACCTCCTGCCGACGACCCCATGATGCCAACCTGGTCGGTCTTAATGCCCCAAGAGGTGGCATTGCGTCTCACAAGCTTCATAGCGTTCTCGGCATCCTCTATAGGAATGTCGGTGATACCATGGGGCATGCGGTACTTTAGCACCACTGCGGCAATGCCTTTGCTGCAGAACCACTCGGCCCAGTCGGTACCTTCCTTCTTCATTGACAGATGTTCGTAGCCTCCGCCGGGGCATATCACCACGCACCTTCCGGTGGCCTTGCTCTCCGAAGGCAGATACACCAGCACCTTGGCTGTGTCGGTTGGGTCGCCATTATCATGGTCTGGCTGACCCGAATAGAGGTTCATTGTCATGGTGCGCTGTGCCATTGTCGGCATGGTTATAGCTGTTATGGCAAGTGCAAAAAGATATTTTAGTCGCATTAATTATTGATTTATTGTTCCTTTTGGTTTTGCAAAGATAATTATTTTTTGTAATATTGCAGCCCGTAAAAACAGTTCTGTAATAATGTATAAACTATTTTTAATTGTTGTCGCACTCTTGTTAACGGTTGTTCCCACTGCCTTTGGCAAGGTAAAGCTTCCCCATCTGGTTTCAAATAACATGATTTTGCAGCAAAACTCCACCGTAAGACTGTGGGGATGGGCCAAGCCCGGAGCCAGAATCATGGTATCAACATCGTGGAGTAACAACAAGACCGCAGCCACAACCGACAGTGACGGCAAGTGGAAACTTACCGTACAGACACCCAAAGCCGACCATAAGTTGCACTGGGTGGAATTCAACGACGGCGACAAAGTGCGGGTAGACAGCATTCTTATGGGTGAAGTGTGGGTCTGCGCAGGCCAGAGCAACATGGAGATGCCTATAAAAGGGTTTACCGATTGTCCTGTGGAGGGATACAATGAAGCCATCATTGAATCGCCAAAATTTGCCGAAATACATTATTGCAAGATACCTAGCCGCATGTCGATGAAGCCGGAAGACGACGCCAACTGCAAGTGGCTGCCCATAGGACCCACAACAGTAAAGGGCGCTTCGGCCACTGGCTACTACTTCGGACAGACACTCTACAAGGCAATTGGAGTTCCCATAGGACTTATTGAGGCCAACATGGGTGGCACAAGGGTTGAGAGTTGGCTCACCGAAGATAACCTACGCAAATACACTGACGAACCTCTAACCGAAAGCGGGATACAGAAAATAAAAATGCAATGGTTGCGTCCGCTCGTCTGGGGCAACGCCACCTTCAATCCGATAATAAACTACAGCATCAAGGGAATTATATTTTATCAGGGCTGTTCCAATGTGGACTCAAACAACAGCAAGTATGCCGAGCGGCTGAAACTGCTGGTAGAGCAATGGAGAAGTCAGTTCGACGAGGGCGAAATACCGTTCTACTTCGTACAAATAGCACCCTACTACTGGTACGATAAAGACCCTAACGGAATCTCGGGGGCATTGCTTCGCGAGCAGCAACTGCAGGCTGCCGACATGATTCCAAACAGTGGAATAGTCTGTACCAACGATCTCGTATATCCGTTTGAGGCAAAGCAGATTCACCCAAGGCAGAAAAAGCCCGTTGGTCAAAGGCTTGCCATGCTGGCCTTGAACCGCAATTACGGCATGAAAGACCTTATATGCGAGAGCAGTAGGTTCGACCGGATGGAAATTAAGGGCGATACGGCCATCATAAACCTTAAGAACACCTACGGAGTAGTGTCGAGATATCAGGACTTTCAAGGCTTTGAGATAGCAGGAGAGGACCGCGTTTTCCACCCCGCCACGGTAACTTACGATCGCCATATAGGCATAATGGTGCGCAGCAATGACGTGAAACAACCCGCAGCTGTGCGCTATTGCTTCCGCAATTTTCAGCTTGGCAACGTCAAGAATGCAGCCTTGCTGCCCCTCTTCCCTTTCCGAACCGACAATTGGTAATTACAATATCACATTATCATATCAATGCAAATACTGGAAAAATTACGCTACTGCCCCGTCTGCGGCAGCAAGCATTTCGAGCTGAACGGACCCAAAAGCCGACGCTGTTCCAACTGTGGGCTGGAGTATTTTGTCAATCCAAGCTCGGCTGTGGCAGGCTTTATAGTCAACGATAAGGGCGAGTTGCTCGTTGAAAAGCGCAAGCTCGACCCCGCTAAAGGTACGTTAGACCTGCCCGGTGGCTTCTGTGACACGGGCGAAACCCTTGAAGAAGCCATGAAGAGAGAGGTGATGGAAGAGACCCATCTCGAAGTGGTGGACATGAAGTATTTTTGCTCCGACTCAAACAAATACCGCTTCAGCGGCCTCGATATCCCCACTCTCGACACCTTTTTTGAGTGCCAGGTGAATGACTTCTCTACGCTTAAGCCCGACGATGACGCGAGAAAATGCCTTTGGGTGCCACTTACCGACATCCACACCGAACTATTCGGCATGCGCTCTGTAAGGTTTTCGCTCCACAAATACCTTGATGCCAAGGGCATAAAGCTGGCCTCCGACAGCGAAGAAGACGAGCTCTGACCGCGATACAGCATTGCCTTCTTATGCTAAAGGCAGAAATTTCTGACAGCGATTCTGCCCCTATAGACGACAGAAAGGGCCTTCCCCACTCTGCAGCCACAGTGTAAATGCAGTGGGGAAGGCCTTTTTCCTTGCCTCAAAATTACGGCACCAGTCCGCTCTTACGCAAAAGATTATACGGCAAAAACTTGCTTTCGGCAGGAAAAAGCCGTAACACTTGCAAAGTGGTTAAGTTACTGTTACTATGTGTTTTACAGCAACAATCCTGCTATATGTATGCCGTAATCGGATTACGAAACTGCCGTAATGCGATTACGAGGGTGCCGTAACAAGTTTACAAGACATCTATTCACTTACAGACCGTTATTCTTGGCATTATACAAGTGATGCCATCAGCCTGTAATTGACCTTTTATCCAATCTTTTATTGATATTGACGACTTTGCCAAACAGCAATAATTGAATCCGTTTGTCTATGTGACCGAAAAACAGTACCTTTGCAAGTCGGAACTAAACAAACCGTAACAGCAACCATGGCAAACTTAAAATCACTCGCCAAAGATACGGCAATATACGGACTTAGCAGCATAATGGCCCGCTTTATCAATTATTTGCTGGTGCCGATACAGACTGCCAAGTTCAACGCAGCAGGTGGTCAGTATGGCATTATCACCAATGTCTACGCCTATGTGGCCTTGCTCATAGTGCTGCTCACATACGGAATGGAAACCACTTTCTTCCGTTTCATGAGCCGTAAGGGCGAAGACCCGAAAAAGGTTTACGCCACAACGCTCAAGACTGTTGGCTTTACGTCGTTTGTTTTCGCTCTTTTGGTGGTTATTTTCAATGAACCCATAGCCTCGTTGGTGGGCTATGCCGACCATCCAGAGTACATTCTCGTGATGTATGTAACCGTAGCCATCGATGCTTTCACGGCCATCCCGTTCGCTTATCTGCGCTGCAAGCACCGGCCTGTTAAGTTTGCGGCCCTTAAAGTGCTCAACATCCTGTTCAACATCACACTCAACATTCTCTACCTCATAGTGCTTCCGGCACTCCGCATCAATCCCTTCGGCATCTACGACGACCACTTCACGCTCGACGTGGTATGGGTTTTCTACATCAACATGTTCTGTTCGGTGGCCACTCTGCTCATGCTTGGCAAAGAACTCAAGGCACTTAAGAACCCCTTTGACTGGCCTACCTGCAAGCGAATGCTCGGTTACACGTGGCCATTGCTCATAATGGGGCTGTGCGGACAACTCAATCAGTGCGCCTCACAAATAATATTCCCATTCGTTTACGATGGTTCCGCAGCCGAAGCCCGCACCCAACTGGGCATATATGGGGCTTGCATAAAAATTGCTACCATAATGGTCATGATAACGCAAGCCTTCCGTTACGCTTACGAACCATTCGTTTTCGGCCAGGCTGGCAGCAAAAACAACAAGGAAACCTATGCCAAGGCCATGAAGTATTACATCATCTTCACCCTGTTGGCATTCCTAACGGTGATGGGATACATGGATTTGCTGCGCTATATAGTAGGCAAAAGCTACTGGGAGGGCCTCGAAATAGTGCCAATAGTGATGGCAGCAGAGATTATGTTCGGTGTTTTCTTCAACCTGAGTTTCTGGTACAAGCTTACCGACCGCACCATTTGGGGAGCCTATTTCAGCGGCATCGGAGCCGTAGTGCTCATTGTTGTCGACATAGTCTTCATTCCCCGCTTCAGCTATTGGGCCTGCGCCTGGGCCGGATTCATAAGCTATGCCGTGAGCATGGTGCTGAGTTACTTCTTCGGTCAGAAGTATTACCCTATACGTTACCCCATGCGCGACATTGCCGTCTACGCTATTTTGGCGGCCGTAATCTTTGCCGCCATAAGCGCAAGCAACGCCTGCCTGCCCACAATAGCGGCCTTGCTGGTCAACACAGTGCTGCTTTTGGTCTTTGCTGCCTACATTGTGAAGAAGGATTTGCCGCTAAGCGGACTTCCTGTGGTGGGCAAATACTTCAAGAAATGAATGAAAAATAAAACAATACCATATATGAATAAGATAACAAGACTACTGGTTGCGGCCTCCATGGTGGGGCTAATGCCCGTCGGCGCTGCTGCCGACGAGGGCATGTGGACTATGTTCAACCTGCCCGAAGCCGTGTATAACCAAATGAAGCAAGAAGGCTTCACTCTGCCCTACAGCTCGCTCTACGAGGCCGACAACGCCATAAAGAATTGTGTTGTCAACTTCTCCGGCTACTGTTCGGGCGTGGTGGTGAGCCCCGATGGACTGGTTTTCACTAACCATCATTGCGGTTTCTCAGCCATAAACAAGCACTCTACAGTCGAGCATGACTATATGCTTAATGGCTTTTACGCCAAGTCGTACGAGGAAGAGCTACCCAATGAAAACATGTTTGTGGCCTTCATGCGCTCTCAGGAGGATGTAACAGAGCGCGTTGAGGCAGCTCTCGCCGGCAAGTCTGCTGATGAAGCTGACATGGTCATTGACTCCATCAACAACGTTATGAACGATTCGGTGAAGAAGATAGACAAGACCTTGAGCGTGGAAGTGCAGCCTTTCTATGAGGGTAACAAATATTACGCCACCACATACCAGTACTTCAACGACCTAAGACTGGTGTTCACCGTGCCAAAGTCTATGGGTAAGTTCGGTGGAGAAACTGATAACTGGATGTGGCCCCGCCAAACTTGCGACTTCTCGGTATTCAGAATCTACGCCGACCCCAAGACTAACGGCCCCGCTAACTACTCTAAAGACAACGTGCCCTATCACCCCAAGAGCTGGGCTCCAGTATCTTTGCAAGGCTATAAGGATAAAGACTTCTCCATGACTGTGGGCTATCCCGGTTCAACAGAGCGTTATCTGTCGAGCTATGGAATAGAATCTATCCGCAATATCGAAAATTCCACGCGCATACAGGTGCGCACCATCAAGCTCGATATACTGAAAAAGTACATGGATGCCGACGAACAGACACGTATAAACTACGAGAACGCTTACGTGGGTTCGGCCAATTACTGGAAGAATTCTATCGGTATGAACAAGTGTATCGACTCTATTGGCATCATAAACCAAAAGCGCGAGTATGAGAAACGTATTCAAGCATTCCAGGATTCCACAAACTATCTGGCCCACAATGTCGATTTCCCACTGTTGAAGCACCTCTATGAGGCATCGGCTCCATACCATAAGGCCTCTATGTATTGCCGTGAGTCGTTCTCAGGCAACTCAGAACTGCTCAAGAGAGCACTGCGTCTGAACTTAGGAATGGAGGTAAAAGGCCCCAAAAACAACGAGAAGAAGCAGTACATGGAGTTCGAAGACAACAGCGACAAGTGGAATCTGGCCCTCGACAAGGAGCTTACCAAGGCCATGATACGCAACTATCGTGAGCACGTGGACAAGGAGTTCTTGCCCGCTTTCTATACCATCGTTGACAAAGACTTCGGTGGTAATACCGACAAATTTGTTGATTGGGTTTACGAAAACACCAATCTTCTGAAGAAAGGCTATAAATTCTACTTCAACAAGAAGTCATTTAGGAAGGATCCTGCCGTATGTCTTGGCTTGGATATCTACGATATTCAGAGTGCAATAATGCAGCAAATGCGACAGTATTACGACAGTATACAGGAGCAAGAGAAGTATCTCTGTGCTGCAAAGCTGCGTATGGAGGAGAACATGCCACACTATAGCGACGCCAATTTCACCATGCGCTTGAGCTACGGACAGGTAGGCGGCTACATGATGGGAGCTCAACCAAGCGGCTATTACACCGATACTGAAAGCATCTTGCGCAAGATGGCAAAAGGAAATGAGAATGCCGACTACTTTGCTCAGCCCATAATGCACGACCTTATGGCTCAGAAAGACTTCGGACGTTACCAGGACAAGACCACCGGAAAGCTGCAATTGTGCTTCCTTACCAATAATGACATCACTGGAGGTAACTCCGGTTCGCCCATGTTCGACGGCAAAGGACGCCTCATTGGGCTTGCTTTCGACGGCAACTGGGATGCCCTTTCGAGTGACATCAACTTCGATCGCGTACTCGCAAGGTGCATAGGAGTCGACATTCGCTACGTCCTCTATCTGATGGATCGCTGGGGCCACGCCGACAGACTGCTGAAAGAAATCAATCCTGTGGAATGATTTTCAGTCCGGTCAAGCCATAACAGCAAGGCCGAACTTACACGATAAAAACGTAAACAAGGGAGTTTCGTCTCCGAAAGCACAAAGACGGAGGCCGAAACTCCCATATTTTGCGAATTAAAAGCACTGCAATCGCCCGCCGGTTGCGATACTCCTTTAAATCCAAACCGTTTCTACCGTCACAGGCCAAAGCCAAACCGCAGGCAGAAACACCAAATACCAATAAGCGAAAACAACACGATGCAACGTCTGAAGCTACTCTACATAGCTCTTTTCTGTTCGGTACGGGCCATGGCTTCCGCACCAGACTCGGCGCGTCATGTTGGCTTTACGGTCTCGGCTGGTCCGGGTCGAATTGTTGCTATGGACTCTTACGAGAAGAAATGGCTCAAGAACAGAAGCACGTTGAGCATGGCCGCCGAAGTGAACATAATAAAACTGCCATGCGATAGTGATGATTTCGCACGCGACTATAACTATCCCACGCTCGATTTCGGCATCCGCTACAACGTGAATGACGTAACAATGCATCGCTCTCCCGACCCCGCCTGGGGCCAAGCGCAAGAGGTTGACTACGACTCCAAGCTGGGAAACATAGTTACTTTCTATGGTTCCTTCACCCGTCCTTTCTTTCGCACGCACCGATGGAAGGCAGATTACACCCTCGGAACGGGTATTGCGTGGGGCAAACACAAATATAGCAAGGGCAACAACATTGACAATGAGCTCACGGGATCGCGATGGCTTATTTACTTCGTGGCCGGTTTGCACCTCGATTACAGGTTCAGTAAAGACTGGGCCGTGCGTGGCGGCGTTGAGTTCTACCATCATAGCAACGGCGCTATCAACCGTCCCAACAAGGGAGCAAACTACTTCTGCCCCACCCTTGGCATCGTTTATGAGCCTTATTACAACAGTTTGGTTGGCACGGACCTGCATTCCTTGCACCGGTTCAAGCCTTACTACTACATCAATCTTACCGCAGCCGTGGGCGCAAAGACACTAAACGAGGACTGGCAGAAGACACAATTCAACACCAATCCGGATTCTGCTGACTACCGTACTGGCAATTTTCACGTCTATCCTACATATTCTGCACGCGTAGACTTTATGCGTCGGTATGCCAGAAGGTGGGCATCAGGAGTTGGTATCGACCTTTTCTACGGCAAATACGCCAGCAGGATAGCCCAATTGGACAAGGCCAACGGTTACAATTGTCAGCATTCGCGATTCTCACTTGGCATTTCGGCCAAGCATCAGGTATTCTATCACAACCTGTCGGCAGCAATGTCGCTTGGCTATTACGTTTATCGGCACATGGGACACACTGCAAAATCACTGGAAAAGCCCTACTATGAGCAGATAGGAGTAAACTATACGTTCGACCGTTGTGGCGGTCTCACCATCGGATTCAGCGTGAAAGCCCATAAAACTAAGGCCGATTATACCGAGCTTCTAGTAAGTATGCCCATAAGACTATAGTCCTAAGCTACTGTCCTCCCAACCGTTCGAAGAAAGTAATAACCTCATCCCACGTCTTGAATTCGTCACTTCCGAAGAGCAGACTTGTGCCTATGAAGTCGTCGGCAGGGGTAGAACTTATCAGATAGTCGCCCACAACAAGCTGCCGTTGATTGGCATAGACCACATGATTCCATGCCGGTGCACTGAAGGTATCGGCTATCCAGCTACTGTCGGCAGCCATTTCAGCAGAATTTTCCGTAGGAGCCGTACAGAGGAAATACACGTTATAAGTTTCTATAAGTGCCTCATAAGCCTTATTCAGGCTCGACTTTGGATGGCCGAAGCTGTCACTCAATGTATTGCGGTCTATTATAATCGTGGGGCGTTCACGGCCTTCCTGCCGGTCGTCTATCCACCTTATAACCGGAATAAGATAATGATGAAGCACCTTTTCCACCAGTCTGTGCTCGCCATGAAAGTGGATAGCATTGGGGTAATGGCTGCTAAAGAGGTCGAAAGTATGCACCACGGGGTCCTTGTCGCCAAAGAGTCCGTACACCCTTTTACGGTCATCATCGGTCATTCCAGTAAAACACTGCTCCGTCATTTCACGGTATTCCTTCACCAAAGCCTTGGTAACGATAAATTCTTGCACCCCATCCTTGCGCGGATTCTGGAAGATTTGCTTGCCCATCATGTTTTGTTCGGTAATGGTCTGCCCCATTTGAAACGCTGGATTCACCAAAATGCGGTCTGTTCCGCGCAGCATCTCAGTGTACATTCCACCCATCGACGTGCCGATAATCAAATCCGGCTTCTCTGTTTCAACGGTTTCGCGAAGCAAATCCATAGCTTCTGTGGGTACTAAAGGCAGGTCCGGAGCCACAACTGTAGCATTCGGCATGAACTGTCTAAGCAATTCAGCTGTGTGAGTACTGCCTGCCGACATGAATCCATGCACATACAGGATCTTCTTGCCAGCCATCATATCAGGAAAAGTTGTTATCATTGTTTTTTATTGGGGCCTGAAAGCATTGCGGCCCCATTGCTTTTTGTTTTACTTCTTGTAATTATCAAGTCCCCGATTAAGGAAACTCATGAAGGCGGAAACATCCTCCTTGTAGACGAAAGAGCCACTCAGAGGCTGTCCCTGATTGTCAACCGCAACATAGAATGGCTGAGCCAAATAGCCGAACTTGGTTTGTTCCAAGTAGCTCCACTTGTCTCCAACGGTACGTAGAGTATGCTTTTTGCCGTCATTGCCGGTTACTTCTACTGGTTGTGGCAGCGGAGTCCTGTCGTCAACAAACAGCGAAATAAGCACATAATCCTTGGTAAGCTTGTCAGCCACTTGCGGATCGGTCCACACGGCAGCCTCCATCTTGCGGCAGTTCACGCAACCAAAGCCCGTAAAATCGAGTAATACGGGCTTGCCCTCCTGTGCTGCCACGCGCATGCCCTCATCGTAATCAGTAAACCGTGCCTTAACTTCCTTGGTGTTAAGGTTAAAATCCTGCGTGTACATAGGTGGCGCAAAGGCGCTCACAGCCTTACAAGGAGCACCCCAAAGGCCCGGTATCATGTAGACGGCAAAGGCCAATGAGGCCATACCTGCCATAATACTGGGCACTGAACGTGGCTTTCCGTCGGCCGGACCATCAACCGGAAACCTGAAAAAGCCCATAAGATAGAAGCCAAGAGAGCCGAAAATGACTATCCAAAGGCTCAGGAACACCTCACGGTCCATCAGGTGCCAGCCATAGGCAAGGTCGGCTACGCTGAAGAATTTAAGTGAGAAAGCCAGCTCGATGAAGCCCAACACCACCTTAATAGTGTTCATCCAATTGCCCGATTTGGGCGACTTCTTGAGCCAAGAGGGGAATAAAGCGAACAGCGTGAACGGCAAAGCCAGGGCCAAGGCAAAGCCAAACATGCCCACAGCAGGTGCAAGCCAGCTGTTGCTCGTGGCAAAATCTACGAGCAGAAAACCTATAATCGGACCCGTACAGGAGAAGCTTACGAGCGTCAAAGTAAAGGCCATGAGGAATATACTCAGCAGTCCAGTGGTGCTCGAGGCCTTAGAGTCGACCTTATTTGTCCACGAAGAGGGCAGCGTTATCTCAAACCAGCCGAAGAATGAAACGGCAAACACGATGAGCAACAGGCAGAAGAAGATGTTGAACACGGCATTTGTGGCCAGCGAATTGAGTGAGTTGGCACCAAACAATGCCGTAATGGCAATTCCCAAGAACAGATAAATAACCACGATGGATATGCCATAGGTAACAGCATCGCGCACTCCGCGGCCCCGATCGTCCTTGGCGCGCTTCAAGAAGAAGCTCACCGTCATGGGTATTATTGGCCAAACGCAAGGCGTAAGCAATGCTATGAAACCGCCCAAGGCTCCCATCAGGAATATGTAGAGCAGCGAATTTGAACCGGTGTCGCCGGTTCCGTTCTGCTGGTTCAGCTCTTTTATAACCGGTTGCCACAGGTCTGTGCCCACCGAAACGGCCGAAGTATCGGCTCCCACTGTATCAACAGCGGCCGTATCTGGCTTTGTCACTACGGCCTTTACTGTGTCTTTCGCCGGCATAGGCTCAGCTTTAGGGGCATCGGCAGGCCCATTCCCCTTATACTGGAACTCCACTTGCGTGGGCGGCATGCACATACGTTCGTTGCAAGAGCCATACTCCAGATAGCCTTTTATGCTGTATGTCTTGCCGGTTATCTTGTAACGCTGAATGAAAGTTACGCTGTTCTCAAAATAGCGCAGCTTCATTCCGAACACATTATCGTACACATTGAGTTCCTTTCCCCTATGCTGGAGCGTGCCGAGGGGCTCTGCTCCCGTGGCCGACTCGGTATGAAGCGAGGCCGAAATGGGGCCATCGGCAGGCAGACCGGTACTGTAGACGTGCCAGCCCTTTTCTATACGGGCTGTGAAAATCACGTCTACCTCGGTGGGAGACTGCTGCTTCTGAACTACCGTAAAGCTTACCGGCGAGTCCTGAGCCATGGCTCCGAGCGACAATACCGACAATACGAGCGATAAAAACAAATTTTTAAGTGTGTTCATGCCTATAAGCTATCCTAACTTTAGCTATACTTTTGGGATTACAAAAATGTTCTAAAAACAGACACAAAAGTATTAAATAAATTGGCAACCGGCAACTTTTAACCTTTAAAAATTGTGCCGTTCCAAAATAATACATTAACTTTGCACACAGAAAACGATTTATAACACAACGAATAAGAAAGGAATTCCAGAACAGAAAGTGGCTGGGATTCTTCTTTTTTTGTAACCTGTGAACAATATTAACAATAATAAATAAAAGTTTTTTACTATGAGTTACATGTCACAAGAAGGCTACGATAAACTCGTGGCCGAGCTACACAAGCTCGAGACTGTTGACCGTCCGAAGGCTTCTGCCGCAATAGCAGAGGCTGTAGACAAGGGCGACTTGAGCGAAAACTCAGAATATGACGCCGCAAAAGAGTACCAACAGCAACTCGAAACAAAGATAAACGGAATGAAACAGGCCATCGCCGAGGCTAAGATTGTGGACACTTCGAGGCTCAATAGCGATACTGTGCAGATACTTTCTAAGGTGGATATGACTAACTTAGATACAGATGCACACATGAGTTACACTCTTGTGAGCGAGAGCGAGGCCAATTTGCGCACTGGAAAGATTTCCATAAAGACCCCGATTGCACAGGGACTGCTCAACCATAAGGTGGGCGACGTGGTGGAAATACGTATTCCACGCGGCATAATAAAGCTGCGCATAGACAAGATTACAATAGAATAAACACCCAGAAAATTATGGCTACACTGTTCAGTAAGATAGCTGCAGGAGAGATTCCAAGCTATAAATGCGCCGAGGATGAGAACTTCTACGCCTTCCTCGACATCAATCCCGTGCGCCAAGGCCATACTCTCGTGATTCCGCGCAAGGAGGTTGACTACATCTTTGATATGAGTGATGAGGACATTGCCGCCTTTGAGGTGTTCGCAAAGAAGGTGGCCAAGGCCATACGCAAGGCGTTTCCGTGCAAGAAAGTGGCCGAAGTGGTGCTCGGACTTGAGGTTAACCACGCCCACATACACTTGATTCCTATCGACTCTGAGGCCGACGTGGACTTCCATCACAAGGCCAAACTGAGCGACGAGGAAATGAAAGCCACAGCCGAAAAGATATACAACGAATTCAAGAAAGAAGCATAATATAGGGCCAACAAAGCCCCAACAAAAAGCGGCGGAAAGAGTAACACAAGCTCTTTCCGCCGCTTTTTTCATGTAAAATGCCCAAGGCCACAACTCTTTTACGGCAATATTACAGCCCAAAAGCAATGATAACGGGAACGTACCTCAATTGATGTCTGAACGGACAACAATTGAGGGCCAAACGGTTAACAATTGAAGTCCAAATGGGCAACAATTGAAGTCCAAATGTCAAGCTAACAATACTCAAATGCGTAACAAACGAAAGACTACGGCTAAACCAGTATAACAAAAGCACCAAAGAAGCCATTTACAGCCCCAATACAGCCTCAACAAAGTTATCAACGGGAAGATGGCCGAGTCAAGACAGAACGCTTCACACACGCAAAAACAGTAACAAAACAACAACGCCGCCAAGGTTTGGCCTTACCTTCCAATCCTTGACGGCGTGCTGATATTTGTTATATCAAGTTTTCGTTTACTTCTTTTTAGGGTACCTACGGGCCCATCCCTCCTCACTGAAGTCGGGAGCTTCGCCCTTAAAGGCATTGCGGCCGGCATCCATAAGTGCCCTCCAGTCGTCAGCATGGGCAGCTTTGCGGAGCTCTTTATCCGATACCGGACGGGCCTTTGAAGCCTTTGCGGGCTTGGAATCGGCAAAACCACGCTTCTGTCCACGCTCATTGCGCTTAGATTTGCTACTGCCCAAGCGCGAATCAGCATCATTACAGCGCACGCGACGGCCCTTATAGACCTGTCCATCGAGTGACTTCATCACGCGGTCAGCGTCAGCCTCGGGCACCTCTATGTAGCTTTGGCGGCGCATAAGGTCAATATGGCCCACCTCTTGGTGCCCCTTGACGTGCTTGTTAACGAACTGCATCACCTCACCCGGATAGAAACCATCGTCCTTTCCGAGGTTTATGAACAGACGGGCAAAGCCCTTTTCGGCCTTGTGACTGCCACGTTGGCGCTTTGGTTTGTCGCCAGCAGACTTCTCTCGCTGCGATTTCTCACGCTTGCCTGACGGTTCCACAATCTCGGGAGCATTCTTATAGTAGTCAAGAAAACGGCCAAAGGTGAGCGTTACCATCTTCTTTATGATGTCCTCCTTGTCCATATACTCGAACTGACGCTTTATATCGTCCATGTATGGGGCTATTTGCTCCTCGTCAACATCAGTCTTCTGAATGGAATCCATAGTCTTATAGAGCTGCTTCTTGCATATTTCCTCGGGCGTAGGCAGCTTGGCGTGGACGAACTCCTTGCCAATTTCCTTCTCAATACGCTTAACTTTGTACTGCTCGCGAGTATGGATTATGCTTATGGAAGTACCCTTTTTGCCAGCTCGTCCCGTACGTCCGGAGCGGTGAGTGTAGCTTTCTATATCCTCAGGAAGGCCGTAATTGATTACGTGAGTCAGGTCTTCCACGTCGAGACCACGGGCAGCTACGTCGGTGGCAACAAGCAATTGAGTGTTATGTTGACGGAATTTCTGCATCGTAAGGTCACGCTGCGGCTGGCTCAAATCGCCATGAAGAGACTCTGCATTGTAGCCATCACGTATCAGTTTGTCTGCTATCTCCTGCGTTTCCAGCTTTGTGCGGCAGAAGATTATGGCGTAAATCTTTGGATAATAGTCAACAATGCGCTTCAGAGCCAGGTACTTGTCCTTGGCCGAAACGAGATAATAGACGTGGTTTACATTCTCTGCGCCCTCGTTACGACTGCCTACCACTATCTCCTTTGGGTCATGCAGGTAGCCCTGAGCTACCTTTTCTATGTCACGACTCATGGTTGCCGAGAAGAGAAGGGTGTTGCGATCGTCGGGCACACCGCCGAGAATAGCCTCTATACTCTCCTGAAAGCCCATGTTGAGCATCTCATCTGCCTCGTCGAGAACAACGTTATGCACGTTGTCAAGCTTAGCTTTGCCACGGTTCATGAGGTCTATCAACCGGCCCGGTGTTGCCACAATAATCTGCGCTCCACGACGAAGAGCCCTGATTTGCTGCTCTATCGACGCACCGCCATATACGGCTTCAATGTGGATATGGGGCAAATACTTTGCAAAGGAACACAGGTCGTCGGCTATCTGGAGGCACAATTCGCGCGTAGGACTGAGCACTATGGCCTGCGTATCGGTGCTGGAAGCGTCGATGCGTTGTAAGAGTGGAATACCAAAAGCTGCGGTTTTGCCGGTTCCTGTTTGTGCAAGGGCAATGACATCATTGCGGTTTCCGAGCAAATAGGGAATAACTTCTTCCTGTACGGGCATAGGTTGTACGAAGCCCAATTCATCGATGGCGCGGCGAATCTCTTCGCTAACGCCAAGTTCTTCAAATGTTTTCATTTGTTTTTGTTTACCTTAAAAAATGCTTACATGGGGAAGAACTCTTACCCTTCCCAGCCATACGTAGGGTAAACATTGCCTTCCTGATCATGATTTTAGGGGTGCAAAGGTACTACAAAGTTTTGGAAATCAGACAGGAAAGTACTACTTTTGCACAAAAAAGATGAAAATAGCAGTATTTTGTTCGGCCAACAACGACATAGATTCAAGGCTCTTTGAGCTCACTGAAGAGTTTGGACGAAGGATTGGAAAGGAAGGACACACGCTCGTTTACGGTGGTTGCAACACCGGACTCATGGAGTGCGTGGCAAAAGGAGTACACGAAGAAGGCGGAATGAATATAGGTGTGGTGCCCGATATTGTAGAAAAGGGAAGCCGAAAGTCTGACCTTGTGGACGTGGAAATACCTTGCGACTCGCTCAATATGCGCAAAGAGCTGATGCTAAACCACGCCGACGTGGTCGTGGCCTTGCCCGGTGGAATAGGCACTCTTGACGAATTGTTCACCGTTGCCGCATCTGCGTCAATAGGGTATCACCAAAAGAAAGTGATACTATACAACATGTGCGGGTTTTGGAACAAGCTTATTGAGATGCTGGATGACCTTGACGACCGAGGCATGACGCGGGGAGGATGGCGCAAACACATTGTGCCGGCACAGACATTGGATGAGGTTATGGACGCCATAGCCGCTAATTCTTGAGCCACGGGCGCCCATTTGGGCCTGCGGTTACTCTAAATAGGTGTAACCGTAGAGGCCTGAGCGATAGTTGCTAAGGAACTCCTTGCCCTCATCGAGCGATATTTTGCCCTGCTTTACACTCTTTGTCACCCACTGTTCAAGCTGCCTTACGAGCTTCTTTGGTTGGTATTGCACGTACTCAAGCACCTCTTCTACAGTCTCGCCGTCGATGATTTGGTCTATATGATAGCGTCCGTCCTTAACCGAAATGTGGGCTGCCGTGGTGTCGCCAAACAGGTTATGCATGTCGCCAAGTATCTCTTGGTAGGCTCCTACAAGGAAAACGCCGAGATAATAAGGCTCATCTTTCTTCAAGGCATGTACTGGAAGCACGTTGGAAAGTGTGTTTCCAACCACGAAATTGGTAATCTTGCCATCGCTGTCGCACGTAATATCCTGCAAGGTACAATTGCGTGTAGGCCGTTCTTTGAGCCTATGAATTGGCATTATAGGGAATAGCTGGTCAATGCCCCAGCAATCAGGCAAGCTCTGGAATATGGAAAAATTGCAGAAATACTTATCTGCGAGCAGTTTGTCCAAGCCTCTCAGCTATTCAGGAACATGCTTCATGCCCTTTGCCAGCACATTTATTTCGTGGCAAACACTCCAATACATCGACTCTATTTCGGCACGAGTCTTGAGGTCTACCATGCCATGGGCAAAGAGATCAAGACAGTCTTCACGTATCTGCTCGGCATCATGCCAATCCTCAAGCATTGACTTTGGGTTCAGGTTATCCCATATTTCGTATAGATCCTTAACCAGTTTATGGTCTGATTCCTTAGCCTCGAACTCCTCAGGCATCTCCGGAAGCGATGCGGCACCAAGCACATCGAGCACCAAAACAGAATGATGGGCGGTGAGAGAGCGACCACTCTCAGTTAAGATATTGGGATGCGGAATGTTGTTTTTGTCGGAAATCTCGACAAAAGTATAGATAATGTCGTTGATATATTCCTGTATGCTGTAATTGACAGAGCTCTCATTGTTGCTCGAACGGGTGCCATCGTAGTCAACTCCCAGTCCTCCGCCACAGTCAACGAACTCAATATCGTAGCCCATACGGCGCAGATTTACGTAGTATTGGGCAGCTTCGGTGAGGGCATTTTGTATGAGGCGAATCTTGGTTATCTGGCTTCCAATGTGGAAATGAATAAGTTTCACGCTGTCATGCATGCCTACTTTCTCCAACTTATTCAATGCATCGAGCAGTTCTGAAGGCGTAAGGCCGAACTTGGATGCATCACCTCCGCTCTCAGCCCACTTGCCAGAACCGGTAGAAGCCAACTTTATGCGGATGCCAATATTGGGCTTCACGTTCAGTCTTTTGGCCGTTCGGGCTATTACATCAATCTCATTAAGCTTCTCAACAACTATGAATATGCGCTTGCCAAGCTTCTGGGCGAGCAGCGCAAGCTCAATATAGCTCTCGTCTTTGTATCCGTTGCAAATGATGAGAGAGTCGCTCTTGCACTGAACAGCTATGACAGCGTGAAGCTCTGGCTTAGATCCGGCCTCCAGACCAAGGTTGAATTTGCGGCCATGGGATATGATTTCGTCTACCACAGGCTGCATTTGGTTCACCTTTATTGGGTAGATTACGAAGCTTTCTCCTTTGTATCCGTATTCTTCTGCTGCTTTTTTGTAGCAGAAATTCATTTTCTCAATCCGGTTATCAAGGATATCAGGGAATCTCAGAAGTACGGGAGGGGTAACGTCACGCAGTGCTAACTCGTCGATAACATCGCATAAATCTATCTCCGTATTGTCTTTACAAGGGGTTACATACACATCTCCCTTATCGTTTATGTCAAAGTAGGATGTGCCCCAACCGCCTATATTGTAGAGTTCCTTTGAGTCCTCAATGGTCCATTTCTTCATCTATACTGTTCTTAGGTTTTTAAAAATTAGAGGGGGGATTGAAGGTTTTTGCCCCCGGAATTTATGTCAGGCTGTGGCAAGTAGCTCCATCAGCCGGTCTATACTCTCATTGATTTTAGTATGGTTGTCCAAAAGATTAACATTGAAAGAGTGGTGAGCCTTGCTATAAAAAGGTTCCCTCTGAGCCAATTGGCCCACGATGAATTGCTTAATTTCGTCCTGACTCTTGCCAATTAGCAATGGACGGACGTTGCGCCCCATATGCAAATGCTTATAGAGCACATCAGGTTCGGCCTTCAGATAGATCGTTGTACCACGCAAATTCATATAATCCATATTGTCGAAGAAGCACGGAGTGCCCCCCCCACAACTAACAACAACGTCTTCAAACTCTGCAACCTCGTGCAACATGTTGTGCTCCAAGAGTCGGAAACCATCTTCTCCGCGTTCATCGAACAGCTGTTTTACTGTGCGATGCATACGGTTTTCAATGTACCAATCAAGGTCATAGAACTGCAAATCCAACCTTTTGGCCAACGCACGGCCCAAGGTTGTCTTGCCGGCACCCATATAACCAATGAGTATGATAGGCTTGTGATTCTCCATTGGCATCACTTCTTTCCAGTAACTTTCTTGGCTTTTGGCTCCGGAGCCTCATCTATTATCTTCTTACACTCATCGTATGTAAGCTCAACAGCCTTGTCACGAAGAGTCTTTGGCAGCCGGTAGTTCTTGCCATCATAGGCAATATAGGGACCGAAACGGCCATTCATTATTTCCATCTTCGGGTCTTCGTCAAAGGCCTTAAGGTGACGTTTTGCGTCAGCCTCACGCTTATTCTTTATGAGTTCTATACCCTCGTCGAGGGTAATGGCCATAGGATCGAGCGTCTTTGGTATGGAAACGTACTTGCTATTGTGCTTAACGTAGGGACCAAAGCGACCTGTTCCAACCGTAACATCAGTACCTTCGAACTCTCCAAGGTTACGAGGGAGCTTGAAAAGATCCAATGCCTCGTCGAGGGTAAGAGTCTCCATGCTCTTGCCAGAAGGTATTTGGGCAAACTGTGGCTTATCTTTCGCATTGGCTTCTCCTATCTGTACCACCGGCCCAAAGCGTCCAATCTTAACGAAAACAGGCTTTCCGGTCTTTGGATCCTTGCCGAGTTCACGCTCTCCGGCTTTGTGTTCGGAGCGCGAATTCATAACTTCCTCAACCTCAGGTTCGAAACTCTTATAGAAGTTCTTCATGCCTTTACGCCAGTCTTCCTTACCTTCGGCTATCTTATCGAACTCCTGCTCAACGTGAGCAGTAAAGTTATAGTCCATGATTTCGGGGAAATTCTTCATCAAGAAATCATTGACCACGATGCCAATATCGGTAGGAAGCAACTTACCCTTGTCTGAACCGCTAAGTTCTTTCTTCGATTTCGAGGTTATCAACTTACCCTTCAAGGTGTCAATAGTATAGGAACGCCATTCTCCTGGCTTATCTCCACGCTGCACATAGTTGCGCTGTTGTATTGTGGATATGGTAGGTGCGTAGGTGGAAGGACGGCCAATGCCCAGCTCTTCAAGCTTATGAACAAGCGAAGCCTCAGTATATCGGCTCGGCCCAAGCGTGAAACGCTCAGTAGAAGTTATTTCACGGCGCTCAAGTTCTTCACCAATCTTTACTTGAGGAATAGTGGACGAAGCTTCTTGATTATCGGTTGCGTCGTCGTTATCAGACTCTTTGTAAACCTTAGTGAAGCCATCGAACACCACGACCTCGCCACTTGCAACAAACATCTTATCTGATCCGGCAACGCTTATACTAACATTCGTCTTCTCAATCTTGGAGTCGGCCATCTGCGAAGCCATGGTTCTACGCCATATAAGAGCATAGAGTCGCTTTTCCTGCATAGTACCTTCTATGCTCTGCATGCTCATATTGGTTGGTCGTATGGCCTCATGGGCCTCCTGAGCACCCTTACTATGGGTTGTATAGTTGCGCGGACGACTGTAATTCTCACCGAAAAGTTCGGTTACTACACCCTTACTTGCGCCTATGGCAAGCTTAGACAGGTTCACGCTATCAGTACGCATGTAGGTTATAAGTCCGTTTTCGTAGAGCCGTTGAGCCACCATCATGGTCTGACTTACGGTGAAGCCAAGCTTACGGGCAGCCTCCTGCTGCAACGTACTTGTGGTAAAAGGAGGAGCAGGCGTACGTTTTAAAGGCTTCTTTGTTATGTCGGCCACTTTGAAAGTGGCATTCTTGCAAACTTCAAGGAACGCCATGGCATCATCATGGGAGCTGAAACGCGTGTTGAGTTCGGCCTTTATCTCTGTCTTTGAACCGTCATCGTCGGTTAAAGCGAAAATAGCATTAACCCGATAGAATGGTTCTGGCTTGAAAGCCTGTATCTCACGCTCACGCTCAACAATGAGACGGACAGCCACACTCTGCACTCGACCAGCCGAAAGAGCTGGTTTCACCTTACGCCATAGCACCGGAGAAAGTCTGAAACCAACCAAGCGGTCGAGTACTCGACGTGCTTGCTGGGCATTGACAAGGTTCATATCCAAATGGCGGGGATTCTTAATGGCTTCGAGAATGGCCGGTTTGGTAATCTCATGGAATACTATCCGATTGGTCTTCTGCTCATCTAAGCCCAACACCTCACATAAATGCCAGCTTATAGCCTCTCCTTCACGGTCTTCATCGGATGCGAGCCATACCTTCTTGGCCTTCTTTGCATTGGCTTTCAGGTCACTAACTACCTTCCGTTTCTCTTCAGGAATCTCGTAGTCTGGCTCCAATGTATCTGTGTTTATGCTGAGTTCTTTCTTCTTAAGGTCACGAATATGGCCGTATGACGACATTACTTTATAGTCCTTGCCCAGGAATTTGCCTATGGTTTTAGCCTTAGCAGGACTCTCTACTATAACCAGATTATCTTCCATAAATATTTCTGATTTATTCTTCTTTACATATAAGCCCCTAAAAGCGGAGCTTTCAAGGGCGCAAAGATAATGATTACTTTGGGGTACACATTATTAATATGTGCAATTTTTAGTTTTTTTAAATTTTATATGACTCCCATAAATGTTGATTTGTGGCCTTATCAGAATATTCAAAAGAACAGATAAGCCACAAATATTGCAGCAATGACACCAGCTAAATCGGCAAGCAAGCCGCAAGCCACAGCATGACGGGTGTACTTTATGCCCACACTGCCGAAGTAAACTGCCAAGATATAGAACGTGGTATCGGTGGATCCTTGGAATATACAAGCAAGACGGCCCACAAAAGAATCAGCTCCATAGTCCTGCATGGCCTTTACCATCAAGCCACGGGCACCACTTCCAGAAAGAGGTTTCATTATAGCTGTAGGCAAAGCTCCCACAAAATCGGTATCAAAACCACACTGACTTACACACCAAGAAATACCCTTAATGGTCAAGTCCATAGCCCCAGAGGCCTTGAATACACCCACAGCCACAAGGATTGCCACAAGATAAGGAATGATTCTCACTGCAGTCGTAAAGCCTTCCTTTGCTCCATCGATGAAAGCATCATAGACATTGATATGCCGAAAGAAACCAGCGAGGATGAAAATAAGGATTATTGAGAACAGGATAAGGTTGCTTGCCAGTCCGGTTACCGTAGCCATTGTGTCTTTATCCATCATACCGAAGCCCCAAATAACCAATGCAATGAATGCTATCAAGCCTCCAAGAGTGGCAAGAAGTATGGGTTGCAGCAAATTGATGCGCTGCCAAAGGGCCGTAATTACTATACCGGCAATTGTTGCTATTGATGTTGCGATAAGGATAGGTATGAATACATCGGTGGGCTGGGCAGCGCCATTGGCGGCCCTAAATGCCAATATTGATGTGGGAATGATGGTCAATCCACTCGTGTTAAGCACAAGAAACATAATCATCGGATTTGTGGCGGTGTCCTTCTTAGGGTTCAATTCCTGCATCTGCTGCATGGCTTTAAGCCCCGTTGGCGTTGCCGCATTGTCAAGTCCGAGCATGTTTGAGGCTATATTCATGAAAATACTACCCATTGCCGGATGGTTTTTCGGAATGTCTGGAAACAGCTTTGTAAAGAGCGGACTTAGCACTCGGGCCAGCACATTTACCACTCCCGCCCTCTCGCCTATCTTCATTATGCCGAGCCAAAGGGCAAGAACACCTGTCAGTCCAAGAGATATCTCAAACGCTTGCTTGGAAGTTTCGAAGGTGGAATCAACTATTTTCTGAAAAACAGAAGTATCACCCCAGACAAGAAGCTGTACTGCGGCAAACAAAAAGGATATAACGAAGAATGCAATCCAAATGTAATTGAGTACCATTGGCTTAATGCTCTCTTATAAAAACTGTTGAAAATAAAACTGTGCAAAGTTACTATTTTTCAATCATTTGGGCAAATTCTCATAAAAGCAGATGCCTGCCGAATGGACAAAACCGGCGTAATCTGAGCTAAAAGCAAACAATATGCTTCTTCAAAACAAAACATAAGAAACACCATTACGGTCCATAACTCATATAAAGAAAAAGCCAAACACAAAAAAGTATGACACAAGCGTGAATTACACTTGTGTCATACTTTGTACATGTTAAACCGTAACAGAAAGAGAGAACACATGTTTTTGTTGACCCGATATTCAGGTTGTAGATTGAAAAGAGCTACAATCTACACCCTAAACAGGCCCTTTAGCAGCCACTACCCAGCCATTTCGGCATAGAGAGCAAGTGCTTTATCCTCGTTCCGCTCCATTATCTCGCGCTCGCCGGGGCCCTTATCGTTGATGCCACAAAGGTGAAGAATGCCATGAATTATAACTCTGTGGAGCTCATCAGCATACTGCTTATGGAATTTCTCAGCGTTAGAGCGCACCGTATCCAGTGAAATCACAATGTCACCGTTAAGGGTTGTACCTTCATCATAGTCGAAAGTGATGATGTCGGTATAATAATCATGGCCCAGATATTCACGGTTTACCTCAAGAATTCGCTCATCGCTGACGAACATATAGCCCACTTCGCCCACCTTTCGCCCATAAGTGGCGGCAACGGCACGTATCCATTTGGTTATAAACCTGTGCTTAATGTCCGGCATTTTCACGCCGTCAGAATTGTAGGTTATCATAAATTGCTGTTCTGATTTGTCCTAAAGATTATTTCATCATTCCGTATTCTGCAACAGTTAGCCATAATCTTATCAGTCGATAGGATCCGTATCTTCGGGCAAGTCCTCTTCTATCACGAGGTTGTCTATAATGAAATTCTGCCTTTCCATGGTGTTCTTGCCCATGTAGTAGGCCAAAAGCTTCTGCACTTGGTCATTCTTGTGGAGCGTGACCTGCTCAAGACGGATGTCTGGACCTATGAAATTCTTAAACTCATCAGGCGATATCTCACCCAATCCTTTGAACCTTGTTATCTCCGGATCGGGGCCAAGGTCGCGTATTGCCTGCAGTCTTTCCTCTTCAGAATAACAGTAATGAGTTATGAAATCGCTCTTCTTGTCTTTCGGCCCTAACTTAGCGTCGGCTTCTTTTATTACATTCTTGTTCTTAATCTTAGATCTGCGGTTGCGAACACGGAATAACGGCGTCTGCAAAACGTATACATGGCCTTTCTTTATCAGTTCGGGGAAGAACTGAAGGAAGAAGGTTATGATGAGCAAACGAATGTGCATGCCATCCACATCGGCATCGGTGGCCACGATAACCTTGTTGTAGCGCAACGTGTCAAGGCCATCTTCAATGTCGAGAGCTGCCTGAAGAAGATTGAATTCCTCATTCTCGTAGACCACTTTCTTGGTGAGTCCGAAGCAGTTAAGAGGCTTTCCGCGCAGCGAGAACACAGCCTGAGTGTTTACGTCACGGCTCTTTGTTATGCTGCCGCTGGCCGAATCGCCCTCGGTTATGAATATAGACGACTCCTCTTTACGGTCGTTCTTGGCATCGCTGTAGTGTATCCGGCAGTCGCGAAGCTTCCTATTGTGTAAGTTTGCCTTCTTTGCACGTTCACGAGCTATCTTGGTTACGCCTGCCATAGCCTTGCGTTCGCGCTCGCTTTCCTTGATTTTCTGCTCCATTATGTCGGCACAGTCCTCCTTGTGTATGTGCAAATAGTTGTCGACATTCTTCTTTACAAAGTCGCTTATGTACTTATTGATGGTCTCTCCCCCCGGTTCCATAAGCGTGGAGCCAAGCTTTATCTTGGTCTGAGATTCAAAAACAGGCTCTTCTACGTTGATAGCTATGGCCGCTACAATGCCGTTGCGTATGTCGCTATACTCATATTTGCCGAAATACTCCTTAATGGTGCGGGCTATTGCCTCCTTGAATGCGGTTTGGTGGGTGCCACCTTGGGTTGTATGCTGCCCGTTAACGAAGCTGTGAAACTCCTCTCCGTACTGGTTGGTATGGGTAAAAGCTATCTCGATATCGTCGCCTTTTAGGTGCACTATTGGGTAAAGGCCTTCGGTTGTCATGTTGTCGGTGAGCAGATCCTGCAGTCCGTTGCGGCTGCGAATACGGCTACCGTTATACATTATGGTAAGTCCGGTATTGAGATAGGTATAATTGCGGAGCATGGTTTCCACTATATCGTCGTGGAACTGATAGTTTTTAAACAGCGTTGAGTCTGGTTCGAAGTATATGAGTGTGCCGGTTTCGTCGTCCGACTTGGTTGTAGAATCGCTCTGTAGCTGTCCTTTACGGAAAACAAGGTCACGAACCTTGCCCTCGCGGTAGCTCTTCACTTCAAACAGGGAGCTGAGAGCGTTGACAGCTTTTACGCCAACACCATTCAGACCTACACTCTTTTTGAATGCCTTTGTGTCGTATTTGCCACCCGTATTGAGTACGCTTACGGCCTCAATAAGCTTGCCTTGCGGTATGCCACGACCATAGTCGCGCACGCGGCAGCTAAGATTCTGGTCTATATCCACCTCTATCCGCTTGCCGGCATTCATCTTGAACTCGTCGATAGAATTATCAATGACTTCCTTTAGCAGCACGTATATGCCGTCTTCGGGCAGCGATCCGTCGCCCAAACGGCCTATATACATGCCCGGGCGCGTGCGAACGTGCTCCATGTCGGACAGATGTCGTATGTTGTCGTCTGTATATTGAACTGTCTGTTCTGAATCTTCAGGCATTATATTGCGTTAATATTATAGATATTTAAAGTTGATTTTATACTGTATTACAGCTTTAACAATTTGAATTTATTGTTTTATGGTAATCTGCAGTCATAGAGAATGACCATGGACTGCACCACTTTTGCGCTGGCAGAAGGCCTATACCGCTCAAATGAACTTCTTAAAGCAGCAGCGCCTTTTGTGATTTATTGGGTTCAAAGGTCCCCATTGACCCTGTACTCCATTATTGCCCACCATCTCTACCTGCGTCTCTCCCCACTTGAATCCGTAGTCAATGTAGCGCGGAATAAGGTCGGCAAAGAGCAGGGCATTGGCTCCTTTGGCCCTGTATTCGGGCAAAAAGCCTATCAGCATCAGGTCAACGCCTTCGGTCTTGTGGAACTTTATGGCTCTCAACACATGCCACCAACCAAACGGAAGCAGCCGTCCGCGATGGCATTTCTGCAGGGCATGGCTCAGCGAAGGTATGGTAATGCCGAATCCTGCTATGCGGTTCTCCTTTGTGGTGTCCTCAATTACAGTTACCAAATTGTAATCAACAAACCTCAGATAAGAATCTATGTACTGGCGTATCTGGCGGTGCGAGAGTTCAGAATATCCGTAAAGGTCCTTGTAGGTCTCATTTATTATGTCGAAAATGCGGTAACCGTAGCCTCCGCGAAATACGTCATCGTGGCTGAGTTTCTTTATTCTGAGCCCGTAACGCTGCTTTACAAGGCTGGCAATCTTGGCATACTTCTCCGGCACTTTATCGGGAACCTTGAGGAAATACTCCACATACTCGTTGTCTTTCTCGTAACCTTCCATCGCCTTAAAGTGCTCAGGATAGTACGAATAGTTATATATGGTGGGCATAGTGCCCAATTTGTCGAAGCCAAAGGTGAGCATTCCCTCCGGATCCATATCGGTAAAGCCGAGCGGACCCACCACTTCGTCCATGCCTTTATAGCGCCCCCAGTCTTCGACAGACTTCATTAGAGCCTGCGAAACTTCGCGATCGTCAATAAAATCTATCCATCCGAACCTGACAGCCTTGCGGCCCCAGCGCCTGTTTGCTTTGTGATTGATGATGGCTGCCACACGACCGGCAAGCTTTCCGTTCTTATAGGCAAGAAAATATTGGGCCTCGCAGAAGTCGAAAGCGGCATTCTTGCTTGGAGAAAGCGTGTTCATCTCGTCAGAAAAAAGATTGGGTACATCGTAGGGATTACCTTCATAGAGGTCGTAATGGAAATCAACGAACTTCTCAAGGTCCTTCTTGTTGGCAACTTTTTTAATTGTAACTGACGGCATTATGTATCCTATTTTTTGTCATATATTATCTTGCAAAGATATTATTTTTCTGCCATTTGGCAAAATTGATGGCCATTTTTTCGGTTTTATTAATCTGTTTGAGTAATTTATCCTGTCAATATGCAAATGTTGTAAGGTAAAAGCGGAAGCCGCAACTTTATGGCCCAGCCTTGCAGAACGGCCATAACCACAGGTTGCTTGCCGCTTTATCAAGCTCTGCTAAAGCCAAATAGTGCCGTAACAGAACAGGGAAAAATTTGGATTCGCTTTCAGATTTTTGTAACTTTGCACGCACACCGCAGGGCTTTTCTTTTTTCTTTAATCAAAGCAAAAGCCTACCCTTCCAAACCACAAAAATATTATGAAAAGATTGAAAAATAGCCGTAATCCTATTACGGCACTTCCGTAATCGCATTACGAGGCTTCCGTAACCTCGTTACGAAACTTCCGTAATCACGTTACGAGACTTCTGTAATGCGATTACGGAAGTGCCGTAACAAGTTTACGAAATTAACTTGCGGCAAACGAGCAGAACATGGCGCCCGTCGGCCGTTGTAGTTGCGAAGATGTAAACATCACCTCCGTCGGCAAGCTTGAGCCGCTTGCGCAGTTGGACAGCAGTAAGAGGGAAGTTGCGAACGGTTATGTTAGCACGGCCGATGGAGCTTAAATTGCGGCGCAAGTCTTTCTTACTGAGCGACGTAACAGCCTCTATGCTGAAGCCGCGGCCGGGAAAACCAACCACAGGAGTGGCCGAAACAAAGAGATGAGAGTTAGGACCGACGGGGCCGACACCATAGGTCGAGGCCACCCACCCGAAGCAACCCGACTTCATCAGAGCCGCATTGGGCTCATAGAGGTAGCAGTATGGCGGAGTGGCAAGGCCGGACTGAGGCACCGACTCAACGGGATGGACTGCCAAACCGTCGTTAACGCACGTCAAAACCGGCTCGCCCTCGTGGCCGGAGATTAGAATCAAGAGCAGCTCCTTGCACTCACCGCCGGCCGCTACAATATGAACTTCGGCCACACAGGGCAGCTCTGAGGCTGCCTCATGCCAGTCAAGCATGGGCGAAAGCTTAACCATTACGCAGCCAGACTTCTGCAAGAGCAACGGCGCAAGGGCCGATACGTCGGGCCTACAGGCACTAATGCTGTAGGTGCGGCGCCCCTTTTCGTCGCGGCGGGCAGGGTCAATATAAGCAAAATCTACCCTTTCCATGGCCTGAAGGTAGTCAGTAGCGTCCTTATTTACTATCTTTACATTTTCTAAACCGAGCAAACGGAAATTGGTTTCGGCCACTAGGCAAAGCTGTTCCTGCTGCTCCACATAGACTTTATGCCGGAACCGGCGGCTGATAAAGGAGAAATCGACACCGAAACCACCGGTAAGGTCGGCCATTGAGGCTGTGCCACACAGCCCGTTGGCCACGAGCCGAGCCACGATTTCGGCCTTATAGCCTGCCGTTTGCTCAGAAGAGCACTGCTCCAAGCTGAGCTTTGGCGGATAGATAAGGCCAATGCAGGCAGCCCAAGATGGCAGTTTGCGGCGGGCTATTTGCCATCCCTCTATCTGGCGTAAGGCCAAAGGCATGTCAACAGCGGCATCAGTGCACCCACGAAGGGCCAGAGCTGCCACGTCGTCGAGCCGATGAGCATAGATGAAAGCCTGTGTCTTTGGGTTGATTTCCATCAGATTAGAAGTGATAAGTGAGTCCGGCGCGAATCTCGAATGTGTGGGCCCGCACATTGGGATGGTACTTATAGCGCGTGTGACGAAGGTAATAGCTCGACATTACTGTTACCGAAATGGGGCCGTTAATATCGAGTTCCCATATAGGATTGATAACTAACAGCTCAGCATTGCTCTTATCGCCTTGGGCATTGAGGTAGAGCGGGTTGGTGTTTTCAAGGTCTTTGCCCTCATATCCTTTCCACGTGTAAATGCGATAGTAATCGGTGTGGAGTATGAGACGGCCCACATTGCGGAACTCCATGTGGGTTTTGGTCTTAAGGGAGTAGCCGGAACCCATATTGTAATCACGGTCAATAACGTTATAATAGTCACTTTTGGTTCCTCCAAGCAGTATTCCGCTGAGGAAGATGCGCTGCTCCAGTTTGCGCAACACACCGGTAACAGGAAATCGGATTATGGTTCCGGGGCCAAAGGAGGAGGCCTCTGATATGCGGTAAGGGGTGAGATTGGTACCGTCTTTTACTGGTTTTGAGTCGAGATAGTTGAAATGTTGGAATATGCCCATTTCGGCTTCTATCTTCCTTCCCACATAAACAGGAGCGCTCCAAAGGCGTCCGAGTATGTGGAGACGGTTTATTATGGGCTGGTTAGAACTGAGTCCGAAGGTTGCTTCAAAATCAAAGAAGTCGTAGGGGCGGCGCTGTTCCTCGTTGAAAGGGTCGCCATATTCAAGATAAAAGTTTACATACGGATTGGCTTCGCCATGAAACAGACGGCCATCATCGGCCAAATAGCGTGCACCTACGCTGACACTGAAGTCTATTGGTATGGCATTGAAGTCGTGATACAGGTAGTACTGGCTACGATAGCGCCATGCATCGCCGTTGAGAAGCCTGTGAAGAGCTCCCATTGGGTTGAGAATGCCGGCTCCTATCTCCCTGAACACGCGGTTGCGGCCATGGGTACGGTCGTTGAGAATTATGTTACTGACACGGTGTAGCACTTCTCCTATGCCTATACCGCCGAAGGTTGTGGCCATGAGATCATTGATAGCAGGTGGCTCTATCTCGCCACACATCTCCCACATGAAGCTTCCGGCGAGAGCGTATGGCGCACTCTGCCAGAAGTTAAGGCCATTGGCACGGGCCATATTGAAGTATAAGTTGCCATGGTAGGGGTGGGCAAAAAGGTTGGTTGAAAATTGATCATTGTCCCAAACAAAGCCATTGCGCCAGTTATGGGCTATGTCCTTGAAGTGGACTTGGGCATAGTCCTGATTGGTTACAAAGCGATCGAAACAGTGTACAAATGCGTTGATGCCAACAACGCCCAATGCCGCCTTCCAGTAGCTGCGCTTTCGCTGGTTGGGATTTTCCCAAACGTATGAGCCTATTGGCTTTATCTCAGCCTGAGAGCTCAGACTTGAATCGGCCGCAACCTTGATAGCATACTTTCGATTGCGCTCTACGAAGCCGCGACCGCAGTTGAGCGTGAGGCCGGCCTCGATGAGAGGACGTGTGCGATAGTTATGGTGGGAGCCGTAATAACGGGTGGTTCCGAAGCCGGTAGAGGCAAACGCGCTGAATGTGGAATTGATTTTGTAGGCAGCATTGACATGCCACTGAAGACTGTAGAGCCGCTTTGGGCCTTCGGTGGAGTTCTTCTTGAAAGTTTCTACATGATAATAGCCAAGGTCGGAGCTTAGAGAGAAGCGCCGATTTAGCTTGAAATACTTACCCAAACGATAGTAAAGGGAGCCCGAAAAGTCGTCGTCGAAGCCCATATAGTGGGAACCTATGCCCACGATACTGTAGGAAGAGCGATTACTAAAACGCATGGCGGCATTGAGCTTGTTGCTAGATCCGCCGAAAAACATCAGGTCTATTGATGTCTTTGGGCCTATATTGACAAGTCCTATCTTATGATTGTCAGACGTGCGGGAATAATTCACAATGCCTATCTGCCACCCATGAGGATTGGAAGCGGTAACATTGATGGCTCCTAATTGTAATCCTGTAAGCGTATCGGCTATATTGTAAGCTCCAATTTGGGCTCCGCGCATTGTGCCGGAACTGATATTGGCGAGTAAAGACAACTGTACTCCACGCCTGATGCCAAGAGAAATATTTGTGACTCCGGCAAGTTGAAGCCCCCGAAAAGGCTGTTGCGAAGTGTTGACTCCTATTGCCAATTGCATCCCACTGAATGTCCAAGCATTGTTTATCACACCTGCGAGCTGCAATCCCCTTACTTTTCCACCTATGGAATTGGCAAGTAAAGACGACTGAAAGCCTGAAAGCGAATCGACAGTAAGGGCAAACAGTCCACCTATATTGACACCTTTGGTTTTTCGAAGAGAAACTGACGAAAGCGCTCCAAGCTGAAAACCACTAAGATTATCGGTGGTACTGAGCAGGCCTATGTTCCAATTGGCATGATGGAGTGAATCTTTCCTTGTATGATTGTTGCCCAAAGCCACGTTCACCTTCATGTAAGGACGGTTGTCTTGTGCCGTGACCGTAATGGCAAACAGCAGTGCTGGAACCATGATAAATGGTCTCAGAAACTTCTGTAAAGTTGATTTGACTGTGCTGGCCATACGAAACGGTATGCGGATGTTGGGGATATGATTATTTCGCTACAAAGATACAAAAATAGAATAATACTGGCAAAAATAAAGGGGAAAGGTGCTACTCCTTTCCCCTTATTGTATATCAAGTGTGATGTTCAAGACATTTTACTCGTCGTAATGAGTGTCAAGGTAAGTTACATGTGTTACCAAGTACTCGTCAACTCCATGCTTTCCATCGGCACCACCAATGCCACTCTTCTTCACTCCTGCGTGGAAACCTTGCATTGCCTCAAAGTGCTCACGGTTGATGTAGGTCTCTCCGAACTGCAAACGGCGGCAAACTTTAACTGCTGTGTCTATATCGCGGGTGAATACAGATGATGCGAGGCCGTATTCTACGTCGTTTGCCCAGTCGATAACTTGGTCTATATCGTTGAATTCTACTATAGGCAACACCGGACCGAAGGTCTCTTCGTGGATGATATCCATGTCCTGAGTGCAATTATCGATAAGTGTGGCTGGATAGAAGTAACCCTTTCCGCCTATAGGATGACCGCCACAGAGCACCTTTCCACCTTGCTTGACAGCCTTCTGTACTTTTGCGTCGACACTCTCAAGAGCACGTTTCTCTACCAATGGGCCCATATCGACATTTGGATCGGCACAAGGATCGCCAACCTTTACGGCCTGGAACTTGCGCAAAAGAATATCGGTGAATTCTTTCTTTATATTTTTATGAACGTAGACACGCTCTGCATTATTGCATATTTGACCATTGTTGCCAATGCGACTTTGCAGTATCCAGTCTGCCGACTTTTCAAGATCAGCGTCAGGGAACACTATAGCAGGAGCCTTTCCGCCAAGTTCGAGCGAAACTTTGGTTATATTCTTACTGGCAGCAGCCATAATACTCTGGCCTGCACCTACCGAACCAGTAACACTTACGATGTCAATGAGCGGACTGGAGGCAATAGCGTTGCCCACGAGAGAACCACGACCGGTAACAATATTAATGACTCCAGCCGGTAAACCTGCTTCATCGACAACCTCGGCAAATGTGGTGCAGTTCTCAGGAGTGAGCTGTGAAGGCTTGATAACTATGGTACAACCTGCTATTAGAGCTGCTCCAGCCTTGCGGGCTATAAGGAAGAACGGAAAGTTCCAAGGCAAAATGCCACCTACAACGCCAATAGGACGCTTTGTTAGAACAATAGTCTCGCCCGGACGGTCACTTGGTATGACTTCTCCCTCAATGTGACGGGCAAACGATGCCATATAATCGAAGTAGTCGGCTGTAACACCCACCTCTGTCTGAGCCCATGTATGTGTTTTGCCTTGTTCACGCATTATGATGTTAACGAACTCATCGTTGCGCTTCCTTATGCCTGAAGCAATCTTCTGTAGATATTTGGTGCGCTCGATAGCAGGCAACTTTGCCCATGACTTTTGAGCTTTACGAGCAGCCTTAAGAGCTACGTCGACATCGACTTCGTCGCCTGCCGGCTGACGGGAAATAACTTCTTCGGTAGATGGGTTTAGGACATCAATCCATTCACCCGAATGGGATTCATTGACAAACTTACCGTCAATATACATTCTTAAGTCTTTCATATGCTGATTGTTTAAATGATTGTTTTTAAGTTTTACATTGCAAAAATAATTGTTTCATTCAAAAAGCGCAAATCAAAACTACAGTTTTTTGTATTTTTTATATGTATTTCCACAATGTTGCAAATTTGTTTTCTAATCTTAAGACCATAGCTTTAATTAAGCAAAAAAATAATGGCTCAGAGGAAAAGCTTTTCCTCTGAGCCATTATTTAAATAAGATGTATTATCAGTCGGCTAACTTTGCCTTGATAAACTCACGGTTAAGACGGGCTATATTGGCTATACTCTCATTCTTCGGGCATTCAGCTTCGCAAGCACGAGTATTGGTACAGTTACCAAAACCAAGCTCTTCCATCTTAGCTATCATGTTCTTCACACGACGCTTAGCCTCTACACGGCCTTGAGGAAGCAGCGCAAACTGGCTGACCTTAGAACTTACGAAGAGCATGGCAGAGCCATTCTTGCAAGCGGCTACACAGGCACCACAGCCTATACATGTAGCACAATCCATTGCTTCGTCGGCATCTTCCTTCGGAATCAGAATATTGTTAGCGTCCTGAGCCTGTCCTGTGCGCACAGAAGTGTATCCTCCGGCAGCAATAATCTTATCAAATGCAGAGCGGTCTACCATACAATCCTTGATTACAGGGAATGCAGCAGAACGCCAAGGCTCAACTGTTATTACGTCGCCATCGTTGAAACGACGCATGTAAAGTTGGCAAGTAGTAGCACCTTGAGCCGGTCCGTGGGGATGACCATTAATATAAAGCGAGCACATGCCACAGATTCCCTCACGGCAATCGTGGTCGAACACGAACGGTTCCTTGCCGTCTTCTATGAGCTGCTCGTTGAGAATATCAAGCATTTCAAGGAACGAAGTGTCGCCTGGAATGTCCTTCATCTCGAAAGTGTCGAAATGCCCCTTTGCCTTTGGACCATTCTGACGCCATACTTTCAAAGTAAATGATATGTTAGTATCCATTGTTTTCTACTTCTTATAGTTACGTGTTTGTACCTTTATATATTGATAGTTGAGCGGCTCCTTGAGCAATGATGGGGCGACATCGTCGGATCCCTCATACTTCCAGCATGCCACATACATGTAGTTCTCGTCGTCTCGCTTGGCTTCGCCTTCCTCTGTCTGGCTCTCCTCACGGAAATGACCACCACAACTCTCATTACGGTTGAGGGCATCATATGCTATCAGTTCGCCCATAACAATGAAGTCACGCAGATGGATGGCCTTATCAAGTTCTGTATTCAGACCTTCCTTGGTGCCAGGAACGCATACGCATGTATCGAATTGCTTGCGAACGTTCTTCAACTCGGCAAGAGCCTTCTTCAAGCCAGCCTCGTTGCGGGCCATACCAACGTAATTCCACATTATCTTATAAAGTTCGCGGTGGATTGAATCTACACTCATCAGCTTAGACTTATCCTGCTGCTTATTCTGAATATCAAAGATACGGTCGATCTCAGCCTGTACTCCCTTCTCTGCTTCTTCAAATTCTGGCAAATCGGTTGAGAAGCGTGGCACAGTAATTTGGTCAGAAAGATAGTTCATTATTGTGTAAGGTATGACGAAATATCCATCAGAGAGTCCCTGCATCAGCGCAGAAGCACCCAAACGGTTAGCTCCATGGTCGGAGAAGTTGCACTCACCAAGAGCAAAAAGTCCCTTGATACTGGTCTGCAACTCATAATCAACCCAAATACCACCCATAGTATAGTGGATTGCAGGATATATCATCATAGGATTCTCATGCGGATCTACATCGGTAATCTCTTGGTACATATCAAAAAGATTACCATATCTTTCGTCCACACGCTCACGTCCAAGACGCTTGAAAGCTTCGCTGAAATCGAGGAAAACGGCTAAGCCTGTATTGTTTACTCCATAACCAGCGTCGGTACGTTCCTTAGCAGCACGGCTTGCGACATCACGAGGAACGAGATTTCCAAAAGCAGGATAACGACGCTCCAAGTAATAATCGCGGTCTTCTTCAGGTATGTCGCGACCGTTGATTTCACCTCTTTGAAGCTTTTTAGCATCCTCAAGTTTCTTTGGAACCCAAATACGGCCATCATTACGCAGAGACTCCGACATCAGAGTAAGCTTAGATTGCTTATCGCCATGAACAGGAATACAAGTTGGATGAATCTGTACGAAAGCAGGATTTGCAAAATATGCACCCTTACGATAGCACTGCACGGCTGCTGTACAGTTGCATCCCATAGCGTTTGTGGAAAGGAAGTAAGTGTTACCCTAACCACCTGTTGCGATACATACAGCATGAGCTGCATACCGCTCCAACTTACCTGTGATAAGATTCTTGGCTATGATACCACGAGCGCGACCATCTATAATCACAAGATCCTCCATTTCTGTACGTGTATGAAGCTCAACACTACCGTTATGAACTTCTTTCATCAAAGAGGAATAGGCACCAAGCAATAACTGTTGACCAGTTTGACCCTTTGCATAGAATGTACGGCTCACCTGCACACCACCGAACGAACGGTTGGCAAGCATGCCTCCATACTCACGAGCGAAAGGAACGCCTTGAGCAACACATTGGTCTATGATGCTAGCACTAACCTCGGCAAGACGATAAACGTTAGCTTCGCGGGCACGATAGTCGCCACCTTTGATTGTATCATAAAAGAGACGATAAACAGAATCACCATCATTCTGATAGTTTTTGGCTGCATTTATACCACCTTGAGCTGCAATAGAGTGAGCACGACGAGGTGAATCCTGAATGCAGAAGTTGATAACATGGAAGCCCATCTCACCAAGAGAAGCAGCGGCAGAAGCACCAGCAAGTCCTGTTCCAACAACAATAATATCAAGCTTGCGACGGTTTGATGGATTCACAAGCTTCTGATGTGCCTTATAGTTAGTCCATTTCTCGGCCAAAGGGCCTTCTGGAATTCTTGAATCTATTTGTGACATTTGTTTTTGTATTTTAGAATTTATGAGTTATGAATTGCGGTTTATATTACTAACACATTCTGTGAAAAGTTATAAAAACCATAACCCTCATTAGCACATGCTTGGTGCAAAACGGAACCAGAAGGAAAGAACAAGGAATGCAAACACACCCATAAGGAGCGTTACATAAACTATTCCGATGGTTTGCCAACGCTTAAGCCACACTTTACCACTCCAGCCAAAAGTTTGCATTGCACTCCAGAATCCGTGGCTCAAATGGAACCAGATGGCAACAATCCATACAAGATAAAGCACAGAGAACACAGGATTAGAGAAAGTATCACTAATCCAAGCGAAACCATCGGCAGGACTGTGAGCCAAAGAAGCAGTACAGCCGGTAAGTTCCGGTAGCATCATGTTGGCCCAAAAGTTAGAAAGATGAAGCAGTAAGCCAAGAAGGATGATAAGACCCAGCACAAGCATGTTCTGAGAAGCCCAACTTACTTCCGGACGGCGTGATGTTACATAGTAACGTTGGGTGCCGCGGGCACGACGATTTTGTGCGGTAAGGATAAAAGCATAAACGATGTGGAAGCAGGCTAAGGCCGCAAGACCAAGTGTTCCCACAACGGCGTACCAGTTAGCCCCAAGAAATTCACACACCTGATTGTACGCATCACCGCTGAAAAAGGCAGCTACATTCATGCAACAGTGGAAGGTGAGGAAGAGAATGAGGCAGACACCGGTAACCGACATCACCACTTTCCTACCGATAGGAGAATTGATTAACCACATAAAATGTTGATTTTAAATAATTTATAATTGTTTTTGTATACTCAAAAAGATAATAGTAAGCAGAACCATCTGGCTCTCTTTAGAAGAGTAAAGAATAGCTGTGCCGAGCACCCATAATTATGATGCGTGGCAAAATTACTATAAAATAATGATTAATCAAAGTATTTAGACCAAATTTTAATCAACAAACTGCGTTAAAAAACTACATGCAAATAATTTCACAGACAGTAAAAAGCAAATCACAAAGTTATGAAATTGAATTAATTTGCTTACTTTTGCGGTGGAAATAGGTAAAAGCGAAAAATGGAATTCAAATACGACGTTATCGTGATAGGTGGAGGACATGCTGGCTGTGAGGCCGCAACAGCCTCTGCAAACATTGGAGCTAAGACTTGTCTCATTACGATAGACATGAACAAGATTGCCCAAATGAGTTGCAACCCTGCCGTTGGAGGAATTGCAAAAGGTCAAATAGTGCGTGAAATAGACGCTTTGGGCGGTCAAATGGGCCTTGTTACAGATGCAACAGCTATACAGTTCCGCATGCTAAACCGCTCAAAAGGACCAGCCATGTGGAGTCCAAGAGCCCAATGTGACCGTGGCAAGTTCATTTGGAAGTGGCGTGAGGTGCTCGACCATACGGAAAATCTTGATATTTTTCAAGATCAAGCAGACGAGTTACTCGTTGAAAACGGGCAAACTGTGGGCATAAAGACCATTTGGGGCATTACATTCAAAGCCAAATCCGTTATAATTACAGCCGGAACATTCCTAAATGGGCTCATGCATATAGGTCACAACAAAGTTGAAGGCGGAAGAATTGCCGAGCCGGCAGTACACCATTTCACCGAAAGTATAACACGTTACGGCATTCATTCCGCAAGGATGAAAACAGGAACTCCTGTAAGAATAGACAAGCGAAGCGTACATTTCGAAGACATGGAAGTACAAAACGGTGAAAGCGGCAATAATCAGTTTTCTTATCTAAAAAATGGTAGGGTTCTTCCACAACTACCTTGCTGGACATGCGAGACCAATGAGGAGGTTCACGAAATTCTGAAAAGCAGAATAGCAGACTCACCTTTGTATAATGGACAAATACAAAGCACAGGGCCAAGGTATTGCCCTTCCATCGAGACAAAGCTCATAACGTTTCCCGATAAGACGCATCATCCTCTCTTTTTGGAGCCAGAAGGCACCAATACCAACGAAATGTATCTTAATGGCTTTTCATCGAGCATGCCATGGGACGTTCAACTTGAAGCAATACATAAAATACCTGCATTGAGAGAAGCAAAAATCTATAGGCCAGGTTATGCTATTGAATACGATTATTTCGATCCAACACAACTCACACACACGTTAGAATCGAAGAAAATACATGGACTTTTCTTCGCAGGACAAGTAAATGGAACCACCGGATATGAGGAAGCAGGAGGCCAAGGTACTGTAGCCGGAATTAATGCGGCACTCTATTGTGGAGGCGGAAAGCCGTTTGTTATGAAGCGAGACGAAAGTTACATTGGCGTTCTCATCGATGATCTGACAACAAAAGGAGTTGATGAACCTTACCGTATGTTCACATCAAGAGCAGAATACAGGATTCTTTTAAGACAAGATGATGCCGACGCGCGGTTAACAGAAATGAGTTATAACCTCGGACTTGCCACTCGCAGCCGATATGATTGGTGGATTGAGAAGAAGGAGAATATAGAACGCATCATCAATTATTGCGAAAACACCCTTGTTAAGGCAGCTGACATAAATTCTTTTCTTGAAAACGTTGGCACCGCCCCACTCCATGAATCAGTCAGAATAGCTGATTTGATGGCGCGGCCACAAATAAACTTTCAGAATCTTTCAGCAATACTTCCTGACCTTAAAGAGACTATAAACGCCTCACCCAACCGTATTGAGGAAATAAATGAGGCCGCCGAAGTTCGCATGAAATATAAAGGATACATAGAAAGGGAGCGAAAATTTGCCGAAAAGATGCGCCGATTGGAAGACATCAACATAAAAGGTAAATTCAATTATACCGAAATACATGACCTGAGCACAGAATGTCGCCAAAAACTTGAACGCATTCAGCCCGAAACTATAGCTCAAGCAAGTCGTATTCCAGGCGTATCGCCAAGCGACATCAATGTGCTCTTAGTACTAAGCGGACGATAGTTCCACGTGAAACAATAAGTGTTATAAAACGTTGATTATCAAACCAAACATCGTTAAAGTAAAACGTGAAACTATAACACACAACAAAGACAACTAACAAAAATCAAATATCAAACCATGAACAAACAATTATTGCTTGACAATCTACGCAGTGTGCAAGACTGGCCCATTAAAGGAGTCAACTTCAGAGATGTAACAACACTCTTCAAAAACGCAGAATGCTTAAAGGAAATAACCAATTCTATGTACGACTTGTACAAAGATTGCGGCATAACTAAAATTGTAGGTATCGAATCTCGCGGCTTTGTCATGAGCAGTGCTGTGGCTGTTAAGCTCAACGCGGGAGTTGTATTGTGCCGTAAACCTGGCAAACTTCCTTGCGATACAGTGCAGCAAAGCTACGCTAAAGAGTACGGAATAGACACCATAGAAATACACAAGGACGCTATAACACCCGACGATGTCATCCTTCTTCATGACGATCTGCTTGCCACAGGCGGCACCATGAAAGCAGCATGTGACTTGGTCAAGAAGTTCCATCCAAAGAAAATTTACTGCAATTTCATCATAGAGCTCACCACAGAGTTCCCCCACAGCAGAGAGTTGTTTGACAAAGACGTTGAAATAACATCACTCTTGCAACTCTAATAATATTCCAACAACACCCCCCAAGAACAAAAAGACAGGTGACCCATACCTCATGCAGAAAAGAGGGATAGGGCCACCTTCTTGATTAGGAAGCAGCCTTACATAGCGAGCAAGATATCTGTTTCACGTGAAACAATATATTAAAACAAGTCTGAAACCCACTAAGTTAGCAAGAATGACAAAAGAAGAAAATGAACGCAGATTGGCCTATTTGAAGAATATTGTGCTTAACTTGCCACACAAGCCAGGCACATATCAATATTATGATGCGCCAATAAAGGAAGGCGGAACCATAATATATGTGGGCAAAGCAAAGGACTTGAAGAACCGAGTTTCGAGCTATTTCCACAAAGAAGTGGACAGATTCAAGACCAAAGTACTTGTAAGCAAGATACAAGACATAAGCTACAGCGTTGTGAACAGCGAAGAAGACGCCCTGTTAATAGAGAATCAGCTCATCAAGCAGTATAAACCACGTTACAATGTCTTGCTTAAGGACGGCAAAACCTACCCCAGCATCTGCGTAACCAAGGAGTATTTTCCACGCATTTTCAAGACTCGCAACATCAATAAGCGTTATGGTCAGTTCTTCGGACCATATCCTCATATAAGCAATATGTATGCCATACTGGACATAATACACAAGCTTTACAAGCCGCGTACATGCCGATTACCACTCACTAAGGAAGGAATAGCCGCCCATAGATTCTCTCCTTGCCTTGAATACCACATAGGCAACTGCAAGGCACCATGCATAGGCCGTCAGACTTACGAAGATTATCAGGAGCGAATAGGCATGGCCCGCGAAATACTAAAAGGCAATACGCGCGATGTTGAGAAGCAAATATACGATAAAATGCAGAAAGCCGCCGAAGAATTGCGCTTCGAGGACGCTGAGGAACTTAAGCAACAATACATCACGCTAACAGATTTTGCAGCCAAGAGTGAGGTTGTCAGTCATACAATTACAGATGTAGACGTGTTCACTATAATAAATGACGACCAGCGACGCAACGCATATATCAACTACATACACGTAACAAACGGTGCCATTAATCAGAGTTTCACCTACGAATTTAAGCGCAAACTCGACGAAAGCGATGAGGAATTACTCAACGATGCCATACCAGAAATACGCGAAAGATTCCACAGCAAGGCCAAGGAAATAATTGTTCCCTTCCCTCTTGACTTCAAAATCAAGGACGCAGAGTTCTTTGTTCCGCAGCGGGGAGACAAACACCACCTGCTAGAACTATCAGAAATGAATGCCAAACAGTACAAGGTTGACCGGCTGAAACAGAGCGACAAGCTCAATCCAGAGCAGAAATCAACCCGCCTTATGAAGGAATTGCAAGACAAACTCAAGCTACCCAAACTGCCTTATACCATAGAATGTTTCGACAATTCCAACATTTCAGGCTCCGATCCTGTCGCTGGATGCATCGTTTACAAGGGTATGAAACCTTCAAAAAAGGACTATCGAACCTACAATATCAAGACAGTCGTGGGCCCCGACGACTATGCTTCCATGCAGGAAGTTGTGCGCCGGCGCTACGGAAGAATGAAAGAAGAAGGTACTCCCTTACCAGATCTCATCATTACCGATGGTGGAAAGGGCCAGATGGATTGTGTTCGCGAAGTGGTAGAAGGCGAACTCAGACTCCATATACCCATTGCCGGACTGGCTAAGGACGACCGCCACCGCACCAACGAACTGCTCTATGGATTTCCTCCCAAAGTAATTGGACTTAAAACCGACAGAGAACTCTTCTTACTCCTTACGCAAATACAAGACGAAGTGCACCGCTTCGCCATTTCATTTCATCGTAACAAAAGGTCTAAACATCAGTTACACAGCGAATTAGACGATATAAAAGGCATAGGAAAGACAAGTATCGACGCCCTGCTCAAGCAATTCAAGACCGTGAAAGCCATAAGTGAAGCCAGCGAAGAAGAGCTTTCAGCCGCAGTTGGCAGTAAAAGGGCAAAACTGCTCTGGTCCCATTTCCATGCGGAAAAGCCAACTGCAAAAACCGAAGAAACTTTGGCCGAATGAAACAAAACCATTAAATTTGCATTCATGAGAGCAATAATACAACGTGTAAGCAGGGCTTCGGTTACAATAAATGGTAAAATGAAGTCGTCCATAAGTAAGGGAATGATGATATTAGTGGGCTTTGAAGCCGCCGATACCACCGAAGACCTGAAGTGGATGGTGCACAAAATCAGCGGGTTAAGGATATTCGACGATGCCAATGGCATTATGAACGTTAACATAAATGATGCCGGAGGAGAGATAATGGCAATATCACAGTTCACTCTTTTTGCCAGCTACAAGAAGGGAAACCGCCCATCATGGCTCCGCGCCGCACCCGGACCAATTTCCAAACCCTTATATGAGCAGTTCTGCCAGTTGCTCTCCGAGACCACCGGAAAGACGGTAGAAACAGGCGAATTCGGTGCCGACATGAAGGTGGAACTCATCAACGACGGTCCGGTTACTATAAGTATGGACTCAAAAAATCCCGAATAAACAAGCCGAAAGTTATGGAACAGCAAGGCGAAAGCATTGATTTAGGCTGTGGATTAGGTCAATTGCAAAAGGCAGTAGACCAATGGATTAAGCAGTATGGAGTGCGTTATTTCAGCGAACTCACCAACATGGCCTGCCTAACTGAGGAAGTTGGCGAGCTGGCAAGAGTGATAGCACGACGCTATGGCGACCAAAGCTTCAAACCTGGAGAACAATCCAACCTCGGCGAAGAGCTTGCCGACGTGCTCTGGGTGCTGGTTTGCTTGGCCAATCAGACCGGAACCAACCTCACGGAGGAAATGTACAAGAGCTTCACTAAAAAGACTTTACGAGATAAAGACAGACATAAGAACAACCAAAAACTCAAAAACTGATAAACAATCATGGGAAAAATCAAGAACATTGTGATGTCCGACATCCAGAAAAACGAGCCGGAAAAAAGCAAATACGATCAGGCTTTAGACAAATACAACACCGATGTTGACGAGGCAAATGTGCGCGAAGAGGTAAAGAAAATCATAGCAGAGAAAGTTGCAGAAAACGATACCCTCGAGGTCAAGAAATTCCTCTTGGGCAGCGTTGAGCTAACTTCGCTCCACACTACCGATACAGAGGAAAGCATACTTGCCCTAACCGAAAAGGTAAACAAGTTTGCAGCAGACTACCCTACCCTGCCCCATGTGGCCGCAATCTGCGCCTATCCCACCTTCACCGAGCTCATATCGCAGAGCCTTGAGATAGATGGCGTGGAGATAACCAACGTCTCCGGCAACTTCCCATCATCGCAAGCTCGCATGGAAGTAAAGATAGCAGAAACCTCTCTCGCAATACAAGACGGCGCAACCAACATTGACATAGTGCTTCCGGTGGGCAAATTCCTCAGCGGAGACTACGAAGGAGTGTGCGATGACATACAGGAGCTGAAGGAAACATGCGGCGAAGTGCCCATGAAAGTTATCCTCGAAACGTGCGATCTTGGCTCTCTCAGCAACGTGAAGAAGGCTGCCCTGCTCTCGATGTATGCCGGAGCAGACTACATTAAGACCTCAACAGGCAAAGAAAAGGCCGGAGCCACCCCCGAAGGCGTCTACATCATGTGCCAGGCCATAAAGGAATACTACGACGAAACGGGCATTCAGATAGGCATTAAGCCTGCCGGCGGCATTAATACTGTTATGGATGCCACCATTCTTTACACAATAGTAAAGGAGGTTCTCGGCCCTAAGTGGCTCACAAACTACTGGTTCCGCCTTGGCACAAGCCGTCTTGCCAACCTGCTTCTCAGCGAGATAACAGGTCAGGAGGTGAAATATTTTTAACTCCATTAAGCCATAGCATCATACAGTAAAGTGCATTTCCTGCAGTAGGAAATGCGCTTTGCTTTTTCTTAAAGCCACAAAAGCGCCCACTAAAAACCATATACGAAGGACCAAAGAATAAAGAAGACAATGGTTTATCAATTGTTGCGCAAAAGCGCATCAATTGAAGCCCTATCGGACAACAATTGAGAACCAAACGGACATCAATTGAAGTACAATGCACATCAAGCGCTATTCGTTGCTTATGTTAACGAAAACATACTGCAATTTTGAATGCTTCGCACCATGAAAACAATGCTACAAATTACGCATAACAGCCGTTCTGCCAGCAAAAGGAGACTTTATCGCTAAGCAAAGAAATAACGCTCAGAAGGCAATTTAAATGACTTTTTTGGGTAAATAGTCATGCTCTATGCTTGGAACCTGTGCCGTTATCCTTACAGAAATACTATTTTCAGCCGAAATAAACTCTCATTCCGCTGCCTTGAAATAAAGAAAAAGCTGTGCTTAAAATAAGGTTTTTCAAGCTAAAATAAATAACGTCCTTAATTAATAACAATACTTATAGCTGGTAGCGGCTATAAAACAATTCTACCATTATTGTATTATTTATTTCTGTTTATCACGTAGTCAAGGTAGGCTACAAATGCCTCTCTTATGCTGTCGTCATGCACAGATTTGCTGATATAGTCCATACACTTGGCGCGATAGTCGTTCATCACCTTATCGGCGTACTCTATTCCGCCGTTCTCCTTGGTAAAACTAACGAGCCTTGCCACCTCTTCATGGCTCACAGAGTGGTCTTTCACCTTGTAGGCCAGTTGCTTCATCTCCTCGTTTCCGGTGCTGTTAAGAGCGTATAGTACCGGCAACGTCAGCTTTCCTTCGGCCATATCGTTGCCCGTAGGTTTGCCAATGAGGTCAGAATCATAATAATCGAATATGTCGTCCTTAATCTGGAATATGATGCCAAGATTACGACCGAAGGTTTTTGCCAGTTCAATCTGCTGCTCAGATGCCCCAGCCGAGGCCGCTCCTATTGATGTACAGGCCTCAAAAAGCGATGCCGTCTTGTGGCGTATTATATTGAAATACACCTTCTCTGACAAGTCATGGCTGTCCACATTAGACAGTTGCAGAATCTCACCGTTGGATAAAGTCTGTCCCAACTCAGCCAAATAGCGCACAATACGTTCTGAATGGGTATATGAAACACGCAACAGTGCAGTGGAAAGTATATAATCACCCACCAGCACGGCAACCTTATTGTCGTATTCTGCATTAACAGAGGCCTGGCCGCGGCGCTCCTTACTCTCGTCAACCACGTCGTCATGTACCAGCGAAGCCGTATGGAGCAGCTCCAAACCTACGGCTGCATTCTGCGTAACCTCGCTCACACTGCCATAGTTTTTTGCCGTAAGCAGAATTAGCATAGGCCTCATACGCTTGCCCGCCTTGCTGCGTATGTGGGCCAAAGCCTGAGACAGCAGACCGTCGGTATGGGTCAGCGACTTGTTGAAGAGGGCAATAAACTCGCCCAATTCTTTTTCTATTGGCTGTTTTATGAGGCTCAGATAATCCATTAGCTGATTAAAAACGTTACAAAAGTAAACAAAATATTGGGAAGAAACAGCCTCTATCATGAATTTTTAGTAATTTTATGCCCAAAAACAACTAATTAGATGGCAAAACTATTCCTTATCGACGCCTACGCGCTTATATATCGTTCTTATTACGCCTTTATAAGAAATCCACGCATTAACAGCAAGAACTTCAACACTTCTGCCATACTTGGCTTCTGCAATACACTCAATGAGGTGCTCACTAAGATGGATCCTGACTACATTGGCGTGGCTTTCGACCACGGAAAGACTTTCCGCCACGAAGCCTACCCACCCTACAAGGCCCAGAGAGAGGAAACACCTGAGGACATTCGCAAGAGTGTGCCAATAATAAAGGACATACTCGAGGCTTACCACATACCTATATTGCAGGCCGATGGCTTCGAAGCCGACGACGTGATAGGCACTATTGCCACGCGGGCAGGCAAGGACGGCATTGAGACCTACATGCTAACGCCCGACAAAGACTACGGTCAGCTAATCAGGGAGAATGTATACATGTACCGCCCACGTCATGGTGGAGGCTACGATAAGATAGGCATCAAGGAGATAAAGGATAAGTACGGCATTGACAGACCGGAACAAGTAATAGACCTTCTGGCCCTGATGGGCGACTCGGCCGACAACTATCCGGGTTGCCCCGGTGTGGGAGAAAAGCGCGCTGTGACTTTAATAAACGAATATGGCAGCCTGGACAACATGCTGGAGCATGCCGACAGCATAAAGGGTAAACTGGGAGAGAGCGTCCGTGGAGCAGTGAGCGACATAAAGATGAGCTACTTTCTTGCCACCATTCGCACCGATGTGCCAATTGATGTAAGTGCCGACGACTTGAAATTGCAGCAGCCCGACACAGAGAAACTGGACAAGATATTCACCGAACTCGAATTTAAGAGCTTTAAAGATAAACTGTTGGGAAAAGAAAACAACACAAAAAAAACGTTAAACGAACCTCTTTCACTTTTCCCCGAAAATGCGACCGACTCCCCGATTGTTTCAAATTCTGCGAGTTTTGAGGCACTTCAGACGGTGGATCACGACTATAAACTTATTGAAAATGAGCAAGATGCAAAGAAATTGTGCTCTTTTTTGCTGAAAAATAAAACCGTAAGTTTAGACACGGAAACCACAAGTACCAACGCGATAGATGCCGAATTGGTGGGTCTTAGCTTCGCTGTTGAGGAATTCAAGGCATACTATGTGGCCGTGCCGGCAGAAAGAGAGAAAGCCCAAAGCATGGTGGAGATTTTCCGTCCGGTATATGAATCGCCTGAGATATTAAAGGTGGGGCAAAACATTAAATACGACATGGAGGTGCTAAACAATTATGGCATCAGCGTGGCAACACCTATGTTTGACACCATGATTGCACATTACCTCATCAATCCGGAGCTCCATCACAACATGGACTACATGGCAGAGACTTTGCTTCACTATCAGACCATACACATAGACCAGCTAATCGGTCCCAAGGGAAAGGCACAAAAGAACATGCGTGACCTTGATCCGAAGGAGGTGTATGAGTATGCTGCCGAAGACGCTGATGTGACTTTGCGACTCAAAAATATACTTGAGCCAAAGCTGAAGGAGGTATGCGCCGAGAAGTTGTTTACGGAAATTGAGATGCCCCTCGTTCCTGTGCTGGCCCGAATGGAAACCAACGGAGTCTGCCTCGATACCAAAGCGCTCAAGGAAACCTCTACCCTATTCACTGAACGGATGGACAAATATGAGCAAAAGGTATATGAAGAGGCCGGCCATAAGTTCAACATCTCAAGTCCAAAGCAGGTTGGCGAAGTACTGTTTGGCGAGATGAAGATAATGGATAAGCCCAAGAAGACGCGCACGGGGCAGTATGTTACGTCGGAAGAAGTACTGCAATCGCTCAGGCAAAAAGCCCCTATCGTGGCCGACATACTCGACTACCGCGGGCTGAAAAAACTGCTCAGCACCTATGTTGACGCCCTTCCTAAGCTGATAAACAAGCGTACCGGCCATATACACACGTCATTCAATCAAGCTCTTACAGCCACAGGGCGCCTTTCTTCATCCGATCCGAATCTGCAAAACATACCTGTGCGCAGCGAGGATGGCAAGGAAATACGCAAGTGTTTCATACCCGAACCGGGCTGCTTATTCTTCTCTGCTGACTATTCTCAGATAGAATTACGCATCATGGCCCATCTTTCCGGCGATGAAAACATGATCGAAGCCTTCCGCGAAGGATTCGATATACACCGCGCTACTGCCGCCAAGATATGGCATGAAAAGATGGAAGACGTTACCGACGCACAACGAAAGAAAGCCAAACAGGCTAATTTCGGCATAATATATGGCATTACCGCCTTTGGACTGGCACAGCGAATGGAAATAAGTAATGGTGAGGCGCGCGACCTTATACACGACTATTTTGAGACCTTCCCTAAGGTTCATGAGTTCATGGAGACTGCTAAGGAGAAGGCAAGGCAGAAGGGCTACGCCGAAACACTATTCGGTAGACGTCGCTATCTGCCTGACATCAATTCTCACAACGGCACTGTCAGAGGCTTTGCAGAGCGCAATGCCATCAACGCACCTATACAAGGAACCGAAGCTGACATTATTAAAATAGCCATGGTGCGCATAGACCGCCGCTTCAAAGAAGAAAAAATACGCTCCAAAATGATTCTTCAAGTTCATGATGAATTAAACTTCAGCGTCTTCCCTGAAGAGAAAGAGCAAGTTGAAAGAATTGTAATCGACGAAATGCAGAATGCCTGCAAGCTGAGCGTTCCGCTAATAGCAGATCCAGGATGGGGAACTAACTGGCTTGAAGCACATTAGAAAGGAAGTGTAACAAAATCGTGCCATGAAATCGGATTTGATTTCATGGCACGATTTTGTTACGCTTTTGAATATTTGAACTTATTTGTTGAGCTTCCAGACAGCACCGTCTTTGGTGTCCTTTACCTCAAAACCGTCATTCTGTAGCTCATCCCTTATTCGGTCGCTTGTGGCCCAATCCTTATCAGCTTTTGCCTTAGCACGCAACTCAAGCACCATATCTACCACCTTTCCATAAGCTTCCTCGCGTGCGGCATTGCCCTCTCCCTGTTCGTTTCTTAGTCCAAGTATGTCAAATATGAACAGATTCATGGTCTCGCTAAGGCTCTTCAAGTCGTCAGCACTTATCTTTGCCTTGTGGTCTATTATTGTATTTATCACGTGGCATGCCTCAAACATTTGGCTGATAACGAGCGGAGTCATCAAGTCATCATTCATAGCGTCGTAGCATTTCTGCGGCAATTCGGCCACAAACTGCTTAACCTGTTCATCGCTTTCAGCATCAGGAGTTATCTTTTCCAATGTACTTACGGCATCCATAAGTCTCTGATAGCCCTTCTCTGCTGCCTCAAGAGCCTCATTTGAGAAGTCTACAGTGCCACGATAATGGGCAGAAAGAATGAAGAAACGTATGGTCATGGGCGAATAAGCATGGTTGAGCGATGGATGAGTGCCATTGAAGAACTGCTCCAAAGTAATGAAATTGCCGAGCGATTTCCCCATTTTTTGACCATTTATGGTTATCATGTTGTTGTGCATCCAGTACTTCACCATCTGATCTCCTTGAGAAGCCACTGCCTGAGCTATCTCACACTCGTGATGAGGGAATATAAGGTCCATGCCACCACCATGAATATCGAAGTGGTTACCAAGATATTTGCGACCCATTGCAGTGCATTCGCAATGCCATCCGGGGAATCCGTCACTCCAAGGGCTGGGCCAACGCATTATGTGTTCGGGCTGAGCTTTCTTCCAAAGAGCAAAATCGGCCTGGTTGTGTTTCTCTGTTGTGCCGGCAAGTTCACGACTCTTGTTGATGATATCACGCAAATTGCGTCCAGAAAGTATTCCGTAATGGTACTTTTTATCATACTTTTCAACGTCGAAATATACGGAACCGTTGCTTTCATAGGCAAATCCGTTGTCAAGAATTTCCTTAACCAGCTGCTCTTGCTCTATGATATGACCGGAAGCATGTGGCTCTATCGAAGGCGGAAGCACGTTGAGCAAGCGCATGGCATCATGGTAACGGTTGGTATAATACTGTGCTACCTCCATCGGTTCCAATTGCTCCAATCTTGCCTTTTTTTCTATTTTATCGTCGCCTTCATCAGCATCGTGCTCCAAATGACCCACATCGGTGATGTTTCTTACGTATCTTACCTTGTAGCCTAAATGCTTAAGATAACGGAAAAGCACATCAAACGTGATGGCAGGGCGCGCATGTCCGAGGTGCGGATCACCATAAACAGTTGGTCCACATACATACATGCCAACGTGGGGGGCGTGCAATGGCACGAAACGCTCCTTCTTTCTGTGGAGCGTATTATAGATAAGCAAATTCTGTTCTGCCATTATGGTATTGTGTTTTTATTGTTATTGTCTTTATGTATTGATTGCAAAATTACTCATTTTTATTGAGTTACACAAATATTGCCATTAAACACATGAAATAAAAGTTAGGATTTACAACTGATTGAGTAGGTCTTCTTAAAAATATATTACTGCTTTACTGTAAATTTATAAAAGCTTTGTTACTGAAATACAGCTTTTATCCAATATAAAAATCATTTATATTAATACATAAAAGCTATTAATTTAAAATACCATAAGTATTGTTCTTATATAATATATCTATAAAATATTTCCTCTTTTAAATAAATAAACATTGATAATAAGCGTATTACAATTATATAATAGTATTAATATAAAGATTAGAATAATACCATTTTATAATAATATAACAGATATATAACGCAGCGAAGCCAAGATTTTATTGTCTTGGCTTCGCTGATATAAATGATATAAAAGAATTATCTTGCCACTACATATTTGTGAAGCGTGCTGCGTATGGCTCCGTTTCCGGCATAGAGTTCCTTAACCATGCCTTCTATCTTCTGCCCCAACCCAGCCTCGTAGAGGTCGAGTCCAAACACGTCTTTACGACTGTATAGCTGCTTCAAGCAACTGTAGTCGTTATTAGTATTGCCAACTTCGAGCGGAGCAACTATAGCTTGCAGCTCTTCAAGCAATGGATCCGGTGACGGAGAGAATGGTTTTCCGTTATCATCTATGCCTTTAAGATAGCGTGCATAACCAGCCAACACAAGAGGAATGAGCACCAAATTGTCGATATCAAGTCCCCTTGCAATGTATTTCTTAATGGTTTCGCCAAAGCGTATGGCCAGTTTCTGACTCGTATCTGTGGCTATTCGTTGTGGCGTATCTGGCATAAACGGATTAGGAAGACGCTTGTTTATGAACGCTCCTATGAACTCGTATGGATTCAAAATGCCAGGATCGGTAACCACTGGCATAGCCTCTATGTAACCAATCTTCTGAACGAAAGCACGAATGTCTGGGTCTTTTATTTCAGCAGATATAAGATTATAGTCCAGCATACATCCATATATGGCCATAGCCGTGTGCAACGGGTTCAAGCAAGTAGTAACTTTCATGGTTTCTACCTTATCTACCGTCTCGCGAGAGGTATATATCACACCGCCAAGGTCCAATGGTGGCCGGCCGTTTGTATAGCTATTCTCTATTACAAGATACTGTGTCTCTTCTGAATTGACAAAAGGAGCGGTGAAAGTGTGGCGGTTTGTTTCAATATAATCATTGTCTTCGAAACCGTCTGCAGCAAGAAGCTCCTTTACTTTTTCGTGAGGACGCGGTGTAATTTTGTCTATCATAGACCAAGGGAAGGTTATCTTTGATTCATCTTTCAGATAATCTACAAATCCCTGTGGCACAAGGCCATTTTCCAACCAACGCTCAGCGTAAGCGAAAACACCCTTCTTTGCCTTGTCACCATTATGAGAGCAGTTATCCATACTTTGTATTGTGAGTGGCAGGGCACCGGCTTTATAGCGCTCAAGCAACAAAGCGGCCACTTTTCCCATAGCAAACTGAGGGTCAAGTCCACGGGCCAAGTCGGCATCATTATAGCTATAACCTTTTTCTGTTATAGTAAATGAAATCATTTGTAGACTCGGATTGCGGAATATTTCTACAAGACGGTTCCAGTCTTCAAACTGTTTGTCGGCCTTGAGAGCTTCTGTTACCGATGCTATTACCTTCTTATCGATGGTTCCATCAGACTTTAAGCTGACCAGCAACGACAGATTGTCGTACGGGGTATAAGCTTTATCTATCACTTCATAGTCGAAAGTTTCAGCTACTATCACTCCCCTATCGTACTTACCCGTATTCAAGGTATCCTCAAGAATGGCTGCAGGGAAAGCCCTAAATATATTTCCACCACCGAAATGTACCCATGTCGGCTCGTCGTGAGTTTTCTTTCTTACGGCTGCAATATCAAATTTAGGAAGCTCATAGCCTTTTGCTTCCCACTCAGATGCATTAAGTTTGCCTGAGATAATATCTTTAAGCTTCATTGTTATTATTGTTTTTGAATGTCTTTTTCACTACTAATAGAGTCATGAAAAGTTGACTCCATGACTCTAAATATATTTATTCAAAGAATCCTGGCTGATGATATGGCTTGCCAAGTTCGCGATCGACAGTGGCTATAATGCCTTGTACCTGACCTAAAGCAAACATACGGCCGAGGAAAGAATAACCTGCGTTATAGCCGCGGTTCTCATCTCCGAGCATTGTCATGCCATGATCTACTCGCATAGGCAGTCGGGCTATATTCGGATTAGCCTTTCTTGCATCCTCTTCAAGCTCGAATATGCGCGTTAATGTTATCAAATCAGCACGTCCTCCAAGATGACTTGCCTCTGTGAAATCGCCATTCTTAAGCACATGACATGAACGAAGATGTACAAACCATGTACGGTTTGCAAACTCACGGGCCATCTCCGGCAAGTTGTTATGGGCTCCTGCTGACAGTGAACCTGCACAGAAAGTAAGTCCATTGTGTGGATCTGGTACTGCATTAAGGAACCATTCTATGTCCTCACAGCTTGTAACTATGCGCGGAAGACCAAGAATCTGGAATGGAGGATCGTCAGGATGAACGCACATATACATATCACACTCGTCGCAAACCGGCATTATAGCCTCTAGGAAATACTTCATGTTGGCTCTGAGCTGATCACGATCAATGCCTTTATACAATGCCAATAATTGACGGAACAACTCTACTGGATGTTCATCGCCCTCCTTAAAGTTGCCACTAACAAAGCCTTGGGTCTTTATTACTATATTTTCTACGAGCTCATGATCCTTTTCCGGATTCATTGTCTTCTTCAATTCCTCTACCTCTGCTATGACATCACGTCCGTTTGGCTTTCCGTCAGGACCTAAAACTTTAAAGTTTGCCCAA